>NZ_JBJQJE010000026.1:0-70605 GCF_046487585.1 Escherichia sp. WS1265 | reverse complement strand
CGCACCACCCCGTCAGTAGCTGAACAGGAGGGACAGCTGATAGAAACAGAAGCCACTGGAGCACCTCAAAAACACCATCATACACTAAATCAGTAAGTTGGCAGCATCACCCCCATTTCTACCGTGGTTTTTACATTTAATTTAACGCTATCAGTCGCAGCAAATGACGAAAAAGTGAGCACTGATGCCGCCAGAATAGTTGCAGTCGATAATCCAAAACGTGAAGGTTTAAATTTCATCATTGTCATCCTTGTTATTCATAGGTGAAATTGAAAATTGCCTGAGCACGAAAGTCTCCGGGTATCCCCTCACCTGCGCTCGTTTCACGTAGTGCCACGGTCATTTCCAGACCTGTGGTACTAATTTCTGTTGCGCTCCAGCGTATTTTTTCTGCGCTGTTTGGTTTTAAAAATGTTTCATCACCAGCATTACGTTTTTTGAACCCCATACCGATATAACTGGTGGTTGATGTGGTGTCTGAAGACAGCGGTATAACAAGTCTATCAAAGGTTCGGGACCCATTACCTGACAATGTAGTATCAATATGGCTGATACCTGCACTGCAACCACTGGCTACCATCGTAAAGTCAGCCTGGGCCCTGGTGGTTTTATTTACTATTTGATCCAGACCCATATTGGGTAATGTTAACGTATAACTGTCATTTCCGTCTTCGGTGACATTATTACCGGTTATCTTAATATTACATGTTGTCGCTTTAACTGTGGCCGTAAAATCGACATTTATATCGGTAGCAAATACACCTGGAGATAACAGTATCCCTGTCAGTATCGCGAATTTATAGGGTGCTATTTTTATCATGTGAAATTCCTTGTTGTTACTGTATCTGACAACTAATTCCATTCAGAATAATAGTTTGTGTTATTTTTTGTTGATCTGCTGTTTGCTTATAATGGGCAATACATGCGACAGGTTTACCCTCTTCAACCCAGTTTATGCGGATATTACCTTGCTGTTCGATGCCTCGAACAAAAGCTTGTCCGCCCTGGCCGACGTTACCAATCATGTTATTTTGTTCATCAAAGATATCCGCCGCGAATGGAATATTTTTACCGTCATTACGCTTAATATTCATGATTGCCGATTGTCCCTGGACGGTTTCAAAATCGGCGAAGACAACAGAGCCCTGACGAGGGACGGCAATTGCACTGGTAGATTTCATTTCTACATCATTTTCGATTCCGCTAATGTCCAGAGCGATACGGTTTTCGTGATATGGCGAGAGGGCGCTGGTCACGCCGTATCCCCAGCGGTCTACTGTACTGTTGCCATAGTTAATGCGCGCACCTTTTGCTCCAGGTGCTTGTACAACGGCAAGCGTGTCGGAGTCGCTAAAACTATCGTTACTGAACGTCAGGCCGCCGCTGTGCAGCACGAATCCACCGTCAGTATTAAGCGAGAATTGACGACTGTTATCGCTACTTGCGGAAACGGAACCTGCAAGCGTTCCCCAGGGCGATTCGTAACTGGCATAACCACCGATGTAACTTAAATCGTCACTGGCTTTCATCATTGTATAGCCGGTGTTTACGCTGTAACTGACGCGATTTGCGTCGCTAAAGCCACTGCTGCTGATGTTGAGCTGATTATTGCCTTTAAAATCACTATTTAACTGAGTATCAATACTCTGAAAACCGGAATCGCGATGGCTTGTGCCTAATAATTTTTCAATTGGAATGGTGAAACTAAGGTAGATGCTATCATCCGTTTCACCATCCTCATTCCATGAACGTTGTGCACTGATGCTGTAACTTCCCCAGGAAGCGCTATTACTGTAACCAATAGAGTAATTGCTGCGATTTTGCCCGGAAGCCCAGTAATCTGACCAATCACCAGTGAGATAGAATGAACCGTAATCCTGCTTCTCAAATTTCAGCGGTTGGCTAATGCTGACCGTCACCTGATTTTTCATGCGAGAGTAGTTACGCATGGTTTGCGGTTCGAGGTCCTGTTCCGGATGTTTTACTTCGTCGATTAAAGTCAGTGCGTCGTTAAGGCCAAGGTAATTCTGCGTTGAATAGCGATAAGCCGCGATATTTAGTGATGTGTTGGTATTTTCGAATAATTTGTTCCATGAGAGGCGATAGCTTTGCCCCTGGTAGGTTTTATCATCCGGAATGCTGACATTTGAATGGGTGATATCGAATGAAAAAGCACCTACAGCGGTATTCAGGCCCAGACCCAGTAATCCGGCAGTGTAATGATTGTCAGTAAGTTGGATCCCGGTATAACCGGTCAGATAGTTGTTTAAACCGTAGTAATAACTGGCCTGAAAAAGATTGGGCTCGTCTTGTATATCGTCTTTTATGACCTGACCACCGCTGATATCCCAGCGACCGACGCCTGGTCGTAACATCTGTACAACTGATGAAAATGGTTGCGAGAAAGTTCGCTTCGAACCATCCGCTTCTTCAATAGTGACGATAAGATCGCTGCCGTAACCCGATGGGCTAAGATCATCGATGACAAACGCACCTGGCGGTACGGTAGTTTCATAGATCTTATAACTGCCCTGGGTAATAGTGACCTTGGCGTTAGTGTTCGCAACACCATGAATAATTGGCGCAAAACTGGCTAACGCAGGGGGTAACATACGACTGTCGCTATATAAGCGAACTCCCCGAATGCTGACTGAATCGAAGGTTTCACCCGTGGTATATGACTCGCCGACAATTAACTGCGAGCGTAAGGATGCGAGATCGCGCTGGAGGTAGCGATTTTGAAAGTCATAATTACTGTCTGAATCATTCCTCCAACTGTAGTTACCGGTAGCGCGTAACCGCCATGCTCCTAAATTCATACCGCCATTAAAAGCAGCATAAACACTGTCATTTTTCCTGTCGGGGCTTTCACTGTGATATGCGTTGACGTTGTAAGACAACATGGCCGCGTTGATACCGTTTTCCCACAAGGAAGGATCAACATAGTTTTGGTAATTTTTCATTACCCATGCCTGGGGAACATAGATGTCCAGGCGCTGATCGTTGACATCATAACGAATCGACGTCTGGGGGATGAGTTCCGCCAGGTTGAGGCAATCCCCGAGTTCGTTATCTCTTGCAAGCAGCACGGCATTAGCAGCATTGATATCGGGTTGATTGATATGAAACTGCAATAAGTTCTTCAGGGTGAGACAAGCCTGAGCGTTTTTCTTACCCTCAACCGTAACAAAGGCAATGCTCTGGTTGGTGACGGGCTGGTCGTTGATATAAACGCTGACGTCGTAAAGGCCTGGTAATGTTGGGTTACCCTCGCTATAGCGACTAAGATCAATATTTGAAGCATCACGACCCATCAGGAAGGTATTGTCATATTCAACGTGCTCGGCGCTTAAAGCACTACTGCTGTAAAGCAGTGCGCAAAACGTGGCGATATGCGTAAAGGGATAGTGATAATTTGTAGTTGTTTTTTTGTTCACGTTTTGCTTCCTGCTGCGTGTGGTTTTGAAGACTTTATAGAGTGGCATTGCCTTCAATCGCGCCGCCAAAATCATTAATGGCAAAGAAGTGAACTTTTGCAGAACTCACTTTGCTACTGATCCCATTAACTGTGATGGCATCTTCACTGCGTGGCGCGATCATTTTGACGTCTAACGGATAACGCTTTCCGCTGGCGACAACGTCACCACTGCTGAAAGAGACGTAGAAGGGGGTAGGATTAACGACACGAAGCGCCACTTTGCCGCCGGATGTTGTCCACGACCACTTCAGTGCAGCCGGAGCATCGGAAGGTATTCCGGTGAGTCCTTCCGGACGATAAAACAGTTTGATGCGAGTACGGAATGCCAGTTGCAACATGCTTTGGTTAGCCATTTTTTCCGCGTCGGGTTTTGGTGGAACTTCGAGGACATTGAACCAAAACACACTTTCCCGATCTTTGGGTAAAGCAGACCTGCCGGTATACATCAGCTTGATTGTTTGACCGCGTTTGCCGTCAATACGTGAAACAGGGGGAGTCGCCGTAAATGGGACATTGATACTGCCAGGTTCGGCGTTATCATCTCCGGTATCTAACCAACTCTGGACCAGCAATGGGTTATTGCCTTTATTTTCCAGACGTACATTGACACTTTTTTGATCGCTTGTGTAAATAACGCGTGTACCTGAAATGACGATATCTGCAATAGCTGAAGAGCTAAAAGCTAAACAGGTTGCAAAGCATAATGCTACAGTATGTTTTGTATTAAAAAACATAAACCATCCCTGATCGAATTATTTAGAACAGGGAATAATCATTGTCATAATTACAGGCAATGTTATTCCCTATATATTCACTAAATCAATTAATTCGGTGAAATATTACTGATAAGTAACGGTATATGCGGTATTGGTTTTTACATAACCAGCAGTTGCCGTCTGGTCATTTACAGCACGAACATAGGATGCTTTAAAATCATAGGTTACAGATTTAGTGGTCGCGTCCAGTGCTTTAGTGTAAACATCGCCAGGATTATTAATTTTTACCTGCTTAACAGTGGAACCGTCAATGTTGTGCAGAGCAATATTCACACCGTCAGATGGGTTATTGATAGACATATCGTTGTTCAGCGTACCTTTGCTGTTACCAAAGAACACGGAACCGAAAGTCATTTTGGCAGAGCTGCCCGGTGCAGGGTTTGCTTTGCTGCAATCAACGGTGATGCTGAAAGGTTTAGCCTTGGCACCAACGGTAGTTTCGAGTACGCCTGCATCGATTTCACCAACGGTTGCGGTTTGCAGCAGGATCAGGCCATCTTTGTTACCGCCGTCAACACGGGTTTCACAGGTGTTATCAACAACCAGGCCACTGATATTTAACTGACCACCGTCCATATTAGCAGAAGCAGTACCTGCAACCATTGCCAGCATAAGACCAGACAGGGCAAAACCTAATTTTTTAGACATAAAAATCCTTGAATAAAATTCCATTAGTCAGACTACATGTTTGAAGAATGACTATTCATGACACAAATAGGAGAAACAAATGTTAGATATTAATGAGCAATGATATTTGTTACCCAAATTTACAACCATTGTTCATTAGGTCGCCTATTGTGCACTTTAGAAGCTTTTAAACAAATTAAATTTACTTAATTCAAAATTAAGTAAAAATAAGTTCACAAGTGCAATTGGTTAGGGTATGGAGATGGGATTGATATTTATCTGCGGGAATTTATATTATGTTTCTATAAAAATGTTTAAAGTAAAATCGTTATTAAGGAAAGAGAGGTGGTGTGATTTTCAGAAAATATTTATATTCGCAATATAAATAAATTACCATTTGTTTAATTTGTCAAATGCTCTTGTATGTAAGATTTGACGCAACGTCTCCCCATCAGGAAACACCAGTCCCGGCGCAATTTCAAACAGTGGCCACAGCATAAATCCACGATTCTTCATATCGTAGTGCGGAACGGTCAGGCGTTCGGTATTTATCACTTCATTACCAAACAGCATGATGTCGAGATCCAGCGTACGCGGTCCCCAGCGTTCCGCTTTACGGACGCGACCTTGCTGCAATTCGATACGCTGTGTGTGATTGAGTAGCTCTTCAGGTGCAAGAGAGGTTTCCAGCGCCACGGCTGCGTTTAAGTAATCGGGTTGATCTTGCGGCCCCAGCGGTGGGGTGCGGTAGAACGAAGAAACGGCAAGAATGCGGCTTTCAGGGATATCGCCTAATGCTTTCAGGGCAGCATTGACCTGCTCCAGTGGAGAGGCCAGATTGCTGCCTATGGCAATATACGCCACTGTCATGCGGTACCCTCACGACGCGGTGCGCGTTTGCGTGGACGACGAGAACGGCGACGCGGTGACGGCTCTTCATCCAGCTCGTTGAGCATCCCTTTTTGGTCTGGTGGCGCGGAAACCTGGAACTCACCCCACCATTTCACAAGACGCTGCAGTTCAGCGTTACGTTCAACTTCAGCTCGCAAGGCCAACAGGTCATAAGCCGCACGGAACTTAGGATGCTCCAGCAGTTTCCAGGCGCGTTTACCCTGACGTCGGGACATACGCAACTGCAACTGCCAGATATCGCGGGTTAACGTCGTCAGACGTTTCGGGATCGCCAGTGAACGGCAGGCTTCGTCCAGCACGTCGTTCATCGCCAGCGCGAAAGCGTCGTGATAGGTCAGGCCGCTTTCCTGGGCGATCTTCTGTGCCGTCTCCAGCAGTGGGTACCAGAACATGGCGGCAAACAGGAACGCCGGGTTCACGCGCATATCGTTATGGATACGCGTATCGGTATTCTTCAGCACCTGTTCAATGATCCGCTCCATCGGGCTGTCGCCATTTTCCGTGAAGTAGCGGGTAATGGTCGGGAACAGCGGCTGGAACAGATGATATTCACACAGCAGCTTATAGGTTTCGTAACCGTAGCCCGCTTGTAGCAGTTTAAGCGATTCTTCAAACAGGCGTGCCGGTGGGATATCGTTCAGCAGGGTAGCGAGGCGAGGGATCGGTTCTGCGGTTTCAGGACTGATACGCATACCCAATTTGGCGGCAAAACGTACCGCGCGCAGCATTCGTACCGGATCTTCACGGTAGCGCGTTTCCGGGTTACCAATCAGACGGATAACGCCGTCCTTCAGATCCTTCATGCCGCCAACGTAATCACGGACGGTAAAATCTGCCACGCTGTAATACAGGCTGTTGATAGTGAAATCGCGGCGCTGGGCGTCTTCTTCGATGGAGCCGAAAATGTTATCGCGCAGCAACATGCCGTTTTGCCCGCGTTGGGAGGTCGTGCGGTCGCTGACGTTACCTTCGTGATGTCCACGGAAGGTCGCAACTTCGATAATCTCCGGGCCAAACATCACATGAGCCAGACGGAAACGGCGACCCACCAGCCGGCAGTTACGGAACAGTTTGCGCACCTGCTCAGGCGTGGCGTTAGTGGTTACGTCAAAATCTTTCGGCTTTTTGCCAAGTAACAGGTCGCGCACGCCGCCGCCAACCAGCCAGGCTTCGTATCCCGCTTTATTGAGCCTGTACATTACCTTCAGGGCATTTTCACTGATATCTTTGCGGGAAATAGCATGCTGCTCACGCGGGATCACCGTCACCTGTGGACGGGCGACTGCCTGTTCAGCCTCGCTTTCCTCGCGGCTTAGCACCTTGCGGCAAAAATTAGCGACTCGGGTAAAAATAGTACACCTCGGTAGTGTCAAACATCATTCAGGACAAAAAAATAGCGGCTAATCATAGCTCAGCATGACGCATTTGAGAATGTTGAATTTACAATTGCCGACTCAGGCACGGCGGTAAGCCGCCAGTTTTTGACGGCTGACTGAAGGATTTGCTCGACGCTGAAATCCTGCCAGTGTGCTTCTGCCTGCTGACCCAGAAATTGAAGTGCCGCGATTAGTACCGGGCGCGGATCGCCTTTCGGCAACGCAGGCGCATGATTCTGCTTGGAAAGTTTAGCGCCTTGTGGATTAAGCGCCAGCGGTAAATGGATGTAATCTGGCACTTTCCAGCCAAAAAGCTGGTACAGCGAGATTTGCCGCACTGTCGGTTCGATCAAATCTGCCCCGCGGACAATTTCGCTCACGCCCTGGAAGTGATCATCCACCACCACCGCCAGGTTATAGGCAAACAAACCATCACGGCGATGAATAATAAAATCTTCCCGTGCCAGTTTTTCGTCGGCGTGAATAATGCCTCGCAGCAGGTCAGTAAACTGGGTGACCGGATGCTGCTGGCGGATACGTACTGCGGCGTTGTCTGGTCCATGATGTAATTCCCGGCAATGACCGTCGTAAATACCGCCAATGCTTTGAATACGCGCACGCGTGCAGGTGCAGTAATAACTTAATCCTTGCTCATGTAACCAGGCGAGTGCTTCGCGATAGGCGTGGTGACGTTGCGATTGCCAGAGAACATCGCCGTCCCAGTGCAGGCCGTAATGTTCCAGCTGGCGCAGGATAGTCTCTGCGGCACCGGGAACTTCACGAGGCGGGTCGATATCTTCAATGCGTACCAGCCAGCGACCGTGCCGGGCGCGAGCCTGTAAATAGCTGCCAAGCGCGGCAATCAGAGAACCAAAATGAAGCTCGCCGGAAGGAGAGGGGGCAAAGCGGCCAATATAGTGTGTGTCTGTCATCTCGTTGAACAAAAAATAAGGCGGGAGCATTTCCCGCCTGTGGTAAACGTGATGGAACGGCTGTAATTAGCCAGCCATTTGTTTTTCGCGAATTTCAGCCAGCGTTTTGCAGTCGATGCACAGATCGGCTGTCGGGCGCGCTTCCAGACGGCGAATACCAATTTCAACACCGCAGGACTCGCAGTAGCCGAAATCTTCGTCTTCCACTTTTTTCAGCGTCTTCTCGATCTTTTTGATCAGCTTACGCTCGCGATCGCGGTTACGCAGTTCGAGGCTGAACTCTTCTTCCTGGGCTGCACGGTCTACCGGGTCCGGGAAGTTGGCTGCTTCATCCTGCATATGTGTAACGGTGCGATCGACTTCATCCCTGAGTTGATTACGCCATGCTTCCAGAATACGACGGAAGTGCGCCAGCTGGGCTTCATTCATATACTCTTCGCCCGGCTTCTCCTGATATGGTTCCACCCCAGCGATGGCGAGAATACTCAGGGACGATGTTTTACGGTTTTGCCCTTCTTGCATGTTGCTTCTCCTTAACACGCACTATCGATCCCCATGTTCGGGGGAAAAATGAGGCCGCTATAAATAGCAGATGCTTTTCCGGATAGCAATTATCTAAACGTAACACTTGACAACTGTGTGAGGAAAAGCGTATTTGCGCACGCGACCAGAATGTAAATTAACCAGTTACATACTTTACTACAATGTAACCGGCAGTGATTTTTTAAGAGCCATGCCTTCAGCAGAAAGTTCCGCTTTGTAAGCCAGAATTTCTACCCCCCTCTGTTGAGCTTCTGACAATAGTTGCGCGTATTTCTCATCGATGTGGCGCGCGGGTGAAAACCGTGTAATGGCTGAATGCAGCACGGCAAAAAAGATAACCGCACGCTGGCCTTCAGCCGCTACGCTCATCAACTCCCGAAGGTGTTTCTGACCTCGTTCAGTGACCGCATCGGGAAAATATCCCTGTTCGTTCTCCGCTAACGTAACCGATTTCACTTCAATATAGCAGTCTGGACGCGAATCCGCCTGCAACATAAAGTCAATACGGCTGCGTTCTGCGCCGTATTTTACTTCGCTTTTCAGCGAGCTATAGCCTGACAGTTCTGAAATTGATTCATTAAGGATAGCCTCTTTCGTCAGCCTGTTAGCCCAAAGCGTATTGACGCAAATAAATGCGCCGCTCTGGCTTTGAGTTAATTCCCAGGTGTGTGGGTATTTCCGTTTGGTGTTGTCTGAAGTTGAATACCAGACGGTATCGCCAGGCGTTGCACAACCGGTCATCGCACCCGTATTCGGGCAGTGTAGCGTTAATTCGCGACCATCGGGTGTGATCACATCGGCTAAAAAACGTTTGTAACGCTGAATTAGCGTCGCGCGCTGTAGAGGGGGAGAAAATTCCATTACGACAATCCTTGTTATTGCGTTAGCGCCCAGCGTTTTAGCGGCGTGTAGCGTGTGCGTCCACGGGCAAACGAGGAGGCGTAAAGGGTGAACTCCGTCACCGTATACGACCAGTTAAAACCTGGCGGCGGGATTGTCACCGCCTCGCTGGCGTCGCGCAATAAGGTAATATGTGGATGAAACGGACGATTGCTTTGAAAACAACCGCTGCGGGCAGCCTGTGAACGGAGCATATTCGCCAGCTGGATTAAGCCGCGTGGTGGCTGACGCATCCCTAACCACACCACACGCGAACGCAGCCATTGACCGGCGTCATCAAGCGTGAGTGTGAAACCCGGTTGACGAATCCGCCCGGCTAAAAGAGAAAGCGCCTTCTCTTTCTCGGCGCTCACTTCGCCTAAAAATGCCAGAGTCAGATGCAAATTATCGGCGGCGACCGGACGTCCCGCGTCAGGTGGGAAGTGTGTGGCGCGCCAGTGGATAATCTGTTCGCGGATTTCTGCAGGTAAGTCGATAGCAAAGAACAGCCGTTGCGGTTCAGACATGTGAGGCACTCGGTTATGAATTACCGCGATGCTACAATGTGCCGCGAAGAATGTTAACCCTCTGGAGCGTTTTGTGTCGTCGTTGCCCGTTGCTGCCGTCTTACCTGAATTACTTACCGCTCTCGATTGTGCATCGCAGGTGTTATTAAGTGCGCCGACCGGGGCCGGGAAATCAACCTGGCTGCCGCTGCAACTGCTGGCGCATCCCGGCATTAACGGGAAAATTATCCTGTTGGAGCCGCGTCGTTTGGCGGCGCGTAACGTTGCGCAACGACTGGCGGAGCTGCTTAACGAAAAGCCAGGCGATACCGTTGGCTACCGGATGCGTGCGCAAAACCGCGTCGGGCCGAATACCCGCCTGGAAGTGGTTACCGAAGGCGTGCTGACGCGCATGATCCAGCGTGACCCGGAACTGAGCGGTGTTGGATTGGTGATCCTCGATGAGTTTCATGAGCGCAGCTTGCAGGCGGATTTGGCGTTGGCGCTGTTACTCGATGTGCAACAAGGTCTGCGTGATGACCTTAAACTGCTGATTATGTCGGCTACGCTGGACAACGACAGCTTGCAGCAAATGCTGCCAGAAGCGCCCGTCGTCATCTCAGAAGGGCGCTCGTTTCCGGTTGAACGCCGTTATTTACCGCTGCCCGCGCATCAGCGTTTTGACGAAGCCGTTGCGGTAGCCACCGCCGAAATGCTGCGTCAGGAAAGTGGATCATTACTGTTATTTTTACCTGGCGTCGGAGAAATTCAGCGCGTGCAGGAACAACTGGCTTCGCGCATCGGCAGTGATGTGTTGCTCTGCCCGCTGTATGGCGCGTTGTCGCTGAACGATCAGCGAAAAGCGATCCTTCCGGCACCGCAAGGAATGCGCAAAGTGGTGCTGGCGACCAATATTGCTGAAACCAGTTTAACCATTGAAGGTATTCGTCTGGTGGTGGATTGTGCTCAGGAAAGGGTGGCGCGCTTTGATCCGCGCACGGGGCTTACGCGACTGATTACTCAACGCGTTAGTCAGGCATCCATGACGCAGCGTGCCGGGCGCGCCGGGCGTCTGGAGCCGGGTATCTGCCTGCATTTAATCGCCAAAGAACAAGCAGAACGCGCTGCCGCGCAAAGTGAACCGGAGATATTACAAAGCGATCTTTCCGGTTTGCTGATGGAATTACTGCAATGGGGATGCAGCGATCCGGCGCAGATGAGCTGGCTGGATCAACCGCCAACGGTGAATCTACTGGCCGCGAAACGCATGTTACGGATGCTGGGGGCGCTGGACGGTGAACGGCTTAGTGCGCAAGGGCAAAAAATGGCAGCGCTGGGTAACGATCCGCGTTTAGCGGCAATGCTGGTTAGCGCGAAGAACGACGACGAAGCTGCTACCGCGGCAAAAATTGCCGCCATTCTCGAAGAGCCGCCACGGATGGGCAATAGTGACCTGGGCGTGGCGTTTTCGCGCAATCAACCAGCCTGGCAGCAACGTAGTCAGCAACTGTTAAAACGTTTAAACGTACGCGGCGGTGAGGCAGACAGTTCTCTTATCGCGCCGCTACTTGCCGGGGCGTATGCCGATCGCATTGCTCGTCGCCGTGGGCAAGATGGACGCTATCAACTGGCAAACGGCATGGGGGCGATGCTCGATGCCGACGATGCGCTAAGCCGCCACGAATGGTTGATCGCACCGTTATTATTGCAGGGCAGCGCCTCGCCGGATGCACGGATTTTACTGGCGCTACCGGTCGATATTGATGAGTTAGTACAACGCTGTCCGCAGCTGGTACAGCAGTCTGACACCGTGGAATGGGATGACGCGCAAGGCACGCTGAAAGCCTGGCGTCGGCTGCAAATCGGTCAGTTGACGGTGAAAGTGCAGCCACTGGCGAAACCCTCGGAAGACGAGTTGCATCAGGCGATGCTTAACGGCATTCGTGATAAAGGTTTAAGCGTGCTCAACTGGACGGCGGAAGCGGAACAGCTACGCTTGCGTTTGTTATGCGCCGCAAAGTGGTTGCCGGAATATGACTGGCCAGCGGTTGATGATGAGAGTTTGTTGGCGACGCTGGAAACGTGGCTGCTGCCACATATGACTGGCGTACATTCACTACGCGGCCTGAAATCACTCGACATTTATCAGGCACTACGCGGATTACTTGATTGGGGAATGCAGCAACGTCTGGATAGTGAATTGCCTGCGCATTACACTGTGCCGACGGGAAGCCGGATCGTCATTCGTTATCATGAAGATAATCCGCCCGCGCTGGCGGTGAGAATGCAGGAGATGTTTGGTGAGGCCACCAATCCGACGATCGCTCAGGGGCGCGTGCCGCTGGTGCTGGAGTTGCTTTCCCCTGCCCAAAGGCCGCTGCAAATCACGCGTGATTTGAGCGCCTTCTGGAAAGGAGCGTACCGTGAGGTGCAAAAAGAGATGAAAGGGCGTTATCCCAAACACGTCTGGCCGGACGACCCGGCAAACACAGCACCGACGCGACGGACGAAAAAGTATTCGTGAAGACCAAAGCAAATTTGAGAGATATCTTCTTCTGTCTTGCAACAGAAGAACAGAAAATCGGGCTTTTGCGCCTGAATATTGCGGAGAAAAAGCATGGCCGGGAATGACCGCGAGCCAATTGGACGCAAAGGGAAACCGACGCGTCCGGTAAAACAAAAGGTAAGCCGTCGTCGTTACGAAGATGACGATTACGACGATTATGATGACTATGAGGATGAAGAACCGATGCCGCGCAAAGGTAAGGGCAAAGGCAAAGGGCGTAAGCCTCGTGGCAAACGCGGCTGGCTATGGCTGCTGCTAAAACTGGCTATCGTTTTTGCCGTGCTGATCGCCATTTACGGCGTTTATCTCGATCAAAAAATTCGCAGCCGTATTGATGGCAAGGTCTGGCAATTGCCCGCGGCAGTTTATGGCCGAATGGTCAACCTTGAGCCAGACATGACCATCAGCAAGAACGAAATGGTGAAGCTGCTGGAGGCGACCCAGTATCGTCAGGTGTCGAAAATGACCCGTCCTGGCGAATTTACCGTGCAGGCCAACAGCATTGAGATGATCCGCCGTCCGTTTGATTTCCCGGACAGTAAAGAAGGGCAGGTGCGTGCGCGTCTGACCTTTGATGGCGATCATCTGGCGACCATCGTCAATATGGAGAACAACCGTCAGTTTGGTTTCTTCCGTCTTGATCCGCGCCTGATCACCATGATCTCCTCGCCAAACGGTGAGCAACGTCTGTTTGTGCCGCGCAGTGGTTTCCCTGATTTGCTGGTGGATACTTTGCTGGCGACAGAAGACCGCCATTTCTACGAGCATGATGGGATCAGTCTCTACTCCATCGGACGTGCGGTGCTGGCAAACCTGACCGCCGGACGCACGGTGCAGGGTGCGAGTACGCTGACGCAACAGCTGGTGAAAAACCTGTTCCTCTCCAGCGAGCGCTCTTACTGGCGTAAAGCGAACGAAGCTTACATGGCGCTTATCATGGACGCGCGTTACAGCAAAGACCGTATTCTTGAGCTGTATATGAACGAGGTGTATCTCGGTCAGAGCGGCGACAACGAAATCCGCGGCTTCCCGCTGGCGAGCTTGTATTACTTTGGTCGCCCGGTAGAAGAATTGAGCCTCGACCAGCAGGCGCTGTTGGTGGGTATGGTGAAAGGGGCGTCCATCTACAATCCGTGGCGTAACCCGAAACTGGCGCTGGAGCGACGTAACCTGGTGCTACGTTTGCTGCAACAGCAACAGATTATTGATCAAGAACTCTATGACATGTTGAGTGCACGTCCGCTGGGTGTTCAGCCGCGCGGTGGGGTGATCTCTCCTCAGCCAGCCTTTATGCAACTGGTGCGTCAGGAGCTGCAGGCAAAACTGGGCGATAAGGTAAAAGATCTCTCCGGCGTGAAGATCTTCACTACCTTTGACTCGGTGGCACAGGACGCGGCAGAAAAAGCCGCCGTGGAAGGCATTCCGGCACTGAAGAAACAGCGTAAGCTGAGCGATCTTGAAACTGCGATTGTGGTCGTCGACCGCTTTAGTGGTGAAGTTCGTGCGATGGTCGGTGGTTCTGAGCCGCAGTTTGCGGGCTACAACCGTGCGATGCAGGCGCGTCGCTCGATTGGTTCTCTTGCAAAACCAGCGACTTATCTGACTGCCTTAAGCCAGCCGAAAATCTATCGTTTGAATACGTGGATTGCCGATGCACCAATCGCGCTGCGTCAGCCGAATGGCCAGGTCTGGTCACCGCAGAATGATGACCGTCGTTATAGCGAAAGTGGCAGAGTGATGCTGGTAGATGCGTTGACCCGTTCGATGAACGTGCCGACGGTGAATCTGGGCATGGCGTTGGGGCTGCCTGCGGTTACGGAGACCTGGATCAAACTGGGCGTACCGAAAGATCAGCTGCATCCGGTTCCGGCAATGCTGCTGGGGGCGTTGAACTTAACGCCAATCGAAGTGGCGCAGGCATTCCAGACCATCGCCAGCGGCGGTAACCGTGCTCCGCTTTCTGCGCTGCGTTCGGTAATCGCGGAAGATGGCAAGGTGCTGTATCAGAGCTTCCCGCAGGCAGAACGCGCTGTTCCGGCGCAGGCGGCGTATCTGACACTATGGACCATGCAGCAGGTGGTACAACGTGGTACGGGGCGTCAGCTTGGGGCGAAATATCCAAATCTGCATCTGGCGGGAAAAACCGGGACTACCAACAACAACGTAGATACCTGGTTTGCGGGCATTGACGGCAGCACGGTGACCATCACCTGGGTCGGCCGTGATAACAACCAACCGACCAAACTGTATGGAGCCAGCGGGGCAATGTCGATTTATCAGCGTTATCTGGCTAACCAGACGCCAACGCCGCTGAATCTTGTTCCGCCAGAAGATATTGCAGATATGGGCGTGGACTACGACGGCAACTTTGTTTGCAGCGGTGGCATGCGTGTCTTGCCGGTCTGGACCAGCGATCCGCAATCGCTGTGCCAGCAGAGTGAGATGCAGCAGCAGCCGTCAGGCAATCCGTTTGATCAGTCTTCTCAGCCGCAGCAACAGCCGCAACAGCAACCTGCTCAGCAAGAGCAGAAAGACAGCGACGGTGTAGCCGGTTGGATCAAGGATATGTTTGGTAGTAATTAACGTCTAAGCGTGACATACCGGATGGCGAGTAGCCATCCGGTAAAATAACATCCCACCTAAAGTATTAACCCTTTCTTTTCATCTGGTTGTTTATTAACCCTTCAGGAACGCTCAGATTGCGTACCGCTTGCGAACCCGCCAGCGTTTCGAATATTATCTTATCTTTATAATAATCATTCTCGTTTACGTTATCATTCACTTTACATCAGAGATATACCAATGGCGCGTTCCAAAACTGCTCAGCCAAAACATTCACTGCGTAAAATCGCAGTTGTAGTAGCCACAGCGGTTAGCGGCATGTCTGTTTATGCACAGGCAGCGGTTGAACCGAAAGAAGACACTATCACCGTTACCGCTGCACCTGCGCCGCAAGAAAGCGCATGGGGGCCAGCTGCAACTATTGCGGCGCGACAGTCCGCTACCGGCACCAAAACAGATACGCCGATTCAAAAAGTGCCACAGTCTATTTCTGTTGTGACCGCCGAAGAGATGGCGCTGCATCAGCCGAAGTCAGTAAAAGAGGCGCTTAGCTACACGCCGGGTGTCTCTGTTGGTACGCGTGGCGCATCCAACACCTATGACCACCTGATCATTCGCGGCTTTGCAGCAGAAGGCCAAAGTCAGAATAACTATCTGAATGGCCTGAAGTTGCAGGGCAACTTCTATAACGATGCGGTCATTGACCCGTATATGCTGGAACGCGCTGAAATTATGCGTGGCCCGGTTTCCGTGCTTTACGGTAAAAGCAGTCCTGGCGGTCTGTTGAATATGGTCAGCAAGCGTCCGACCACCGAACCGCTGAAAGAAGTTCAGTTTAAAGCCGGTACTGACAGCCTGTTCCAGACTGGTTTTGACTTTAGCGATGCGTTGGATGATGACGGTGTTTACTCTTATCGCCTGACCGGTCTTGCGCGTTCTGCCAATGCCCAGCAGAAAGGCTCAGAAGAGCAGCGTTATGCTATTGCACCGGCGTTCACCTGGCGTCCGGATGATAAAACCAATTTCACCTTCCTTTCTTACTTCCAGAACGAGCCGGAAACCGGTTATTACGGCTGGTTGCCGAAAGAGGGAACTGTTGAGCCGCTACCGAACGGTAAGCGTCTGCCGACAGACTTTAACGAAGGGGCGAAGAACAACACCTATTCTCGTAATGAGAAGATGGTGGGCTACAGCTTCGATCACGAATTTAACGACACCTTTACTGTGCGTCAGAACCTGCGCTTTGCTGAAAACAAAACCTCGCAAAACAGCGTTTATGGTTACGGCGTCTGCTCCGATCCGGCGAATGCTTACAGCAAACAGTGTGCGGCATTAGCGCCAGCGGATAAAGGCCATTATCTGGCACGTAAATACGTCGTTGATGATGAGAAGCTGCAAAACTTCTCCGTTGATACCCAGTTGCAGAGCAAGTTTGCCACTGGCGATATCGACCACACCCTGTTGACCGGTGTCGACTTTATGCGTATGCGTAATGACATCAACGCCTGGTTTGGTTACGACGACTCTGTGCCACTGCTCGATCTGTACAATCCGGTGAATACCGATTTCGATTTCAATGCGAAAGATCCGGCAAACTCCGGTCCTTACCGCATTCTGAATAAGCAGAAACAAACGGGTGTTTATGTTCAGGATCAGGCGCAGTGGGATAAAGTGCTGGTCACCCTGGGCGGTCGTTACGACTGGGCAGATCAAGAATCTCTTAACCGCGTAGCGGGAACGACCGATAAACGTGATGACAAACAGTTTACCTGGCGTGGTGGTGTTAACTACCTGTTTGATAATGGTGTAACACCTTACTTCAGCTATAGCGAATCGTTTGAACCTTCTTCGCAAGTTGGGAAGGATGGTAATATTTTTGCACCGTCTAAAGGTAAGCAGTATGAAGTCGGCGTGAAATATGTACCGGAAGATCGTCCGATTGTAGTTACTGGTGCAGTGTATAATCTCACTAAAACCAACAACCTGATGGCGGACCCTGAGGGTTCCTTCTTCTCGGTTGAAGGTGGCGAGATCCGCGCTCGTGGCGTAGAAATCGAAGCGAAAGCGGCGCTGTCGGCGAGTGTTAACGTAGTAGGTTCTTATACTTACACCGATGCGGAATACACCACCGACACTACCTATAAAGGCAATACGCCTGCACAGGTGCCAAAACACATGGCTTCGCTGTGGGCTGACTATACCTTCTTTGACGGTCCGCTTTCAGGTCTGACGCTGGGCACCGGTGGTCGTTATACTGGCTCCAGCTATGGTGATCCGGCTAACTCCTTTAAAGTGGGAAGTTATACGGTCGTGGATGCGTTAGTGCGTTATGATCTGGCACGAGTCGGCATGGCTGGCTCCAACGTGGCGCTGCATGTCAACAACCTGTTCGATCGTGAATACGTCGCCAGCTGCTTTAACACCTATGGCTGCTTCTGGGGCGCAGAACGTCAGGTCGTTGCAACCGCAACCTTCCGCTTCTAATTTTTTCTTTGGGGCACGGATTTCCGTGCCCGCTTCACAAGTTGGCTGTTATGCAGGAATACACGAATCATTCCGATACCACTTTTGCACTGCGTAATATCTCCTTTCGTGTGCCCGGGCGCACGCTTTTGCATCCGCTGTCGTTAACCTTTCCTGCCGGGAAAGTGACCGGTCTGATTGGTCACAACGGTTCTGGTAAATCCACTCTGCTCAAAATGCTTGGTCGTCACCAGCCACCGTCGGAAGGGGAGATTCTTCTTGATGCCCAACCGCTGGAAAGCTGGAGCAGCAAAGCGTTTGCCCGCAAAGTGGCTTATTTGCCGCAGCAGCTTCCTCCGGCAGAAGGGATGACCGTGCGTGAACTGGTGGCGATTGGTCGTTACCCGTGGCATGGCGCGCTGGGGCGCTTTGGTGCGGCAGATCGCGAAAAGGTCGAGGAAGCTATCTCGCTGGTTGGCTTAAAACCGCTGGCGCATCGGCTGGTCGATAGTCTCTCTGGCGGCGAACGTCAGCGGGCGTGGATCGCCATGCTGGTGGCGCAGGATAGCCGTTGTCTGTTGCTCGACGAACCGACCTCGGCGCTGGATATCGCCCACCAGGTTGATGTGCTGGCGCTGGTGCATCGTTTAAGTCAGGAGCGTGGCCTGACGGTCATTGCCGTGCTGCACGATATCAATATGGCTGCGCGTTACTGTGATTATCTGGTCGCCCTGCGCGGCGGTGAAATGATTGCTCAGGGAACGCCTGCGGAAATTATGCGCGGCGAAACCCTCGAAATGATTTATGGCATCCCGATGGGTATTTTGCCGCATCCGGCGGGTGCTGCACCTGTGAGTTTTGTTTATTGATGAGCGGCTTACCTCTTATTTCGCGCCGTCGACTGTTAACGGCGATGGCGCTTTCTCCGTTGTTATGGCAGATGAATACCGCCCACGCGGCGGCTATTGATCCCAATCGTATTGTGGCGCTGGAGTGGTTGCCGGTGGAATTACTGCTGGCGCTCGGCATCGTGCCTTACGGCGTGGCGGATACCATCAACTATCGCCTGTGGGTCAGCGAACCGCCATTGCCGGATTCAGTGATTGACGTTGGTTTGCGTACAGAACCTAACCTTGAACTGCTGACCGAAATGAAACCGTCGTTTATGGTCTGGTCGGCAGGGTATGGCCCTTCACCAGAAATGCTGGCACGCATTGCGCCTGGGCGCGGATTTAACTTCAGCGACGGCAAACAGCCGCTGGCGATGGCGCGTAAGTCACTGACGGAAATGGCAGATTTACTTAACCTGCAAAGCGCAGCAGAAACGCATTTAGCGCACTATGAAGACTTTATCCGCAGCATGAAACCCCGCTTTGTGAAGCGTGGTGCGCGCCCGTTATTGCTGACGACACTTATCGATCCGCGCCATATGCTGGTCTTCGGTCCAAACAGCTTGTTCCAGGAAATTCTTGATGAGTACGGCATCCCAAATGCCTGGCAAGGGGAAACCAACTTCTGGGGCAGTACCGCCGTCAGTATCGATCGTCTGGCAGCGTATAAAGACGTTGATGTGCTCTGTTTTGATCACGACAACAGCAAAGACATGGATGCGCTAATGGCAACCCCGCTGTGGCAGGCCATGCCGTTTGTCCGTGCAGGACGTTTTCAGCGCGTTCCGGCGGTCTGGTTCTATGGCGCGACGCTTTCGGCAATGCACTTTGTGCGTATTCTGGATAACGCCATCGGAGGTAAAGCGTGAGTAAACGAATTGCGCTTTTCCCGGCGTTATTGCTGGCGCTGCTGGTTATTGTCGCAGCGGCGCTCACCTGGATGAACTTTTCGCAAGCGCTGCCGCGTAGCCAGTGGGCGCAGGCTGCCTGGTCGCCGGATATTGACGTCATCGAGCAGATGATTTTTCACTACAGCTTGTTGCCGCGTCTGGCGATTTCGCTGCTGGTAGGCGCGGGCCTGGGGCTGGTGGGTGTGCTGTTTCAGCAAGTGCTGCGTAACCCGCTGGCGGAACCGACGACACTTGGCGTTGCTACAGGCGCGCAACTGGGGATTACCGTCACTACGCTCTGGGCGATCCCCGGCGCGATGGCGAGCCAGTTTGCTGCGCTGGCAGGGGCTTGTGTGGTTGGCTTAATCGTCTTTGGCGTCGCGTGGGGGAAACGGCTTTCTCCGGTAACGCTGATCCTCGCGGGGCTGGTGGTGAGCCTTTATTGCGGGGCAATCAATCAGTTACTGGTTATCTTCCATCACGACCAGCTACAAAGCATGTTCCTCTGGAGCACCGGAACGCTGACGCAAACCGACTGGGGCGGCGTTGAGCGTTTATGGCCGCAGCTGCTGGGCGGCGTGATGCTGACGTTACTGCTACTTCGTCCGTTAACCCTGATGGGGCTTGATGATGGCGTGGCGCGCAACCTCGGGCTGGCCTTGTCGCTCGCGCGTCTGGCGGCGCTGTCGCTGGCGATAGTCATCAGTGCGCTGCTGGTGAACGCAGTGGGGATTATCGGCTTTATCGGGTTGTTCGCGCCACTGCTGGCAAAAATGCTGGGGGCGCGGCGTTTGTTGCCACGGTTGATGCTGGCGTCGCTGATTGGTGCGTTAATTCTGTGGCTTTCTGATCAAATCATCCTCTGGCTGACTCGCGTGTGGATGGAAGTTTCCACCGGTTCGGTCACTGCGTTGATCGGTGCGCCGCTGCTACTGTGGCTGCTGCCGCGTTTACGCAGCATTAGCGCGCCGGATATGAAGGTCAACGATCGTGTCGCGACTGAACGCCAACATGTGCTGGCGTTTGCCCTCGCGGGCGGCGTGCTGCTGTTGATGGCTGTGGTAGTGGCGCTGTCGTTTGGTCGTGATGCGCACGGCTGGACGTGGGCGAGCGGGGCGTTGCTCGAGGATTTAATGCCCTGGCGCTGGCCGCGAATTATGGCGGCGCTGTTTGCGGGCGTCATGCTGGCGGTGGCGGGCTGTATTATTCAGCGGCTGACCGGAAACCCGATGGCAAGCCCGGAAGTGCTGGGGATTAGCTCCGGCGCGGCGTTTGGCGTGGTGTTGATGCTGTTTCTGGTGCCGGGTAATGCCTTTGGCTGGCTGTTACCTGCAGGCAGTCTCGGCGCGGCGGTGACGCTGTTGATCATTATGATCGCCGCCGGACGCGGTGGATTTTCCCCACACCGCATGTTACTGGCGGGGATGGCGTTAAGTACCGCGTTCACCATGCTTTTGATGATGTTGCAGGCAAGTGGTGACCCGCGAATGGCGCAAGTTCTGACCTGGATTTCCGGTTCGACCTACAACGCGACCGATGCGCAGGTCTGGCGTACCGGAATTGTGATGGTGATTTTGCTGGCGATTACCCCGCTGTGCCGCCGCTGGCTGACCATTTTACCGCTGGGAGGTGATACCGCACGAGCCGTGGGGATGGCGCTGACGCCGACGCGAATTGCGCTGCTGCTGTTAGCGGCTTGCCTGACAGCGACTGCGACAATGACCATTGGACCGTTGAGTTTTGTTGGTTTAATGGCACCGCATATTGCGCGGATGATGGGCTTTCGACGGACGATGCCACACATCGTAATTTCGGCGCTGGTGGGAGGATTACTGCTGGTGTTCGCTGACTGGTGTGGGCGGATGGTGCTGTTTCCATTCCAGATCCCAGCGGGGCTGCTGTCGACCTTTATCGGCGCGCCATATTTTATCTATTTGTTGAGAAAGCAGAGCCGTTAATTGAATGCCTCGCCCGGTGGGCGAGGCAAAATCATCACAACTTCGCAAACACCCGACGTGCAGCATCGATGGTGTTATTGATATCTTCCATGCTGTGCGCCACAGACATAAAACCCGCTTCAAACGCTGACGGTGCCAGGTAAACACCTTCGTCCAGCATCATATGGAAGAAACGCTTAAAGCGTTCCACGTCACAGGCCATTACATCCTGATAGCACGTCACGGACTCGGCGTCGGTAAAGAAAATACCGAACATGCCGCCAACGTGGTTTACCACCAGCGGAATTCCGGCTTCTTCTGCCGCTTCCAGCAGACCTTCTGCCAGACGTGTTGTCAGCTCATCCAGCGTTTCGTGAACACCCGGCTGCGCGACTTCATTCAGACAGGCGAAACCAGCAGCCATCGCAATCGGGTTACCGGAAAGCGTACCCGCCTGATAGATCGGACCGGTCGGGGCCAGCGCATCCATTACATCACGACGACCACCGAATGCGCCTACCGGCATTCCACCGCCGATGATTTTGCCGAGGCAGGTGAGATCCGGTTCCACACCGTAATAATCCTGTGCGCCAGCTAGCGCTACGCGAAAACCGGTCATCACTTCATCGATGATCAGCAACGCGCCAAATTCGTCGCACAGCGCGCGCAGACCTGGCAGGAACTCTGGCAGCGGTGGAACGCAGTTCATATTGCCTGCCACCGGCTCGACGATAATACAGGCAATCTCTTGCGGGTATTGCTCAAACGCGGCGCGTACAGAGGCCAGATCGTTATAAGTACAGGTTAAGGTATGTTTGGCGAAATCTGCCGGAACGCCCGGCGAGTTTGGCTGGCCTAACGTGAGTGCACCAGAACCGGCTTTCACCAGCAGGCAGTCAGCGTGACCGTGGTAACAACCTTCAAATTTAATAATTTTGTCGCGACCGGTAAAACCACGGGCCAGGCGGATGGCGCTCATCGTCGCTTCAGTGCCGGAGTTCACCATGCGCACCATATCCATGGTCGGGACCAGTTCGGTCACCAGTTGCGCCATTTTCACTTCCATTTCGGTCGGTGCACCAAAGCTTAAACCACGCTCGGCGGCTTCAATCACGGCATTGCGGATCGCCGGATGGTTATGGCCCAGCACCATCGGCCCCCAGGAACCGACATAATCGATATAGGCTTTGCCATCAACATCGTACAGATAAGCGCCGTCCGCTTTTTCGATAAACAGTGGAGTGCCGCCCACGCCAGTAAAGGCGCGAACAGGGGAGTTCACACCGCCAGGGATCAGCTCGCGCGCTGCGCTGTAAAGATTTTCAGACTTACTCATGGAGGGTTCCTGATTCGTAGAAAAAGTGAATGGCTGCTATTCTATGTTATTCATAACAAGTTAAATACTCGTCAAACATCAGGCTGCTTGTACTGGTGCAATCCTGATTTCTTAGAGTATAAAAGTTTTGTGCATTTGAAACATTACGCTTTGCAAAGGATTTTCATGGAACGTGCGAGTAAAATGCCGTCATCTTATTTGTATGACCAATAAGTGATCATTGGATGAAAACTGATACTCCCTCTTTAGAAACACCGCAGGCCGCGCGCCTGCGACGCAGACAACTGATTCGCCAACTTCTTGAGCGCGATAAAACCCCGTTAGCCATTTTGTTTATGGCGGCAGTCGTCGGCACGCTTGTCGGGCTGGCTGCGGTTGCTTTTGACAAAGGTGTCGCCTGGTTGCAGAACCAACGTATGGGGGCACTGGTACATACTGCTGATAATTATCCGCTACTGTTAACCGTCGCTTTTCTCTGTTCGGCGGTGCTGGCGATGTTCGGCTACTTTTTGGTGCGCAAATACGCGCCGGAAGCAGGTGGTTCGGGGATCCCGGAAATTGAAGGGGCGCTGGAAGATCAACGTCCCGTTCGCTGGTGGCGTGTGTTGCCGGTGAAATTCTTTGGCGGGCTGGGAACACTCGGCGGAGGCATGGTGCTGGGGCGCGAAGGGCCAACCGTGCAGATCGGCGGTAATATCGGTCGCATGGTACTTGATATTTTCCGCCTGAAAGGTGACGAAGCGCGCCATACGCTGCTGGCAACCGGTGCTGCTGCGGGGCTGGCTGCGGCCTTTAACGCGCCGCTGGCGGGTATTTTGTTTATTATCGAAGAGATGCGTCCGCAGTTTCGCTATACGTTAATTTCGATTAAAGCGGTATTTATTGGTGTCATTATGTCGACCATTATGTACCGGATTTTTAATCATGAAGTTGCGTTGATTGACGTCGGTAAACTTTCTGACGCGCCGCTTAATACACTATGGCTTTATCTGATCCTCGGTATTATTTTTGGCATTTTCGGCCCTATTTTTAATAAATGGGTGCTGGGGATGCAGGATTTGCTGCACCGTGTGCACGGCGGCAATATTACCAAATGGGTACTGATGGGCGGTGCGATTGGCGGTCTGTGTGGATTGCTGGGGTTTGTGGCACCAGCAACGTCGGGCGGCGGTTTTAACCTGATTCCTATCGCTACCGCGGGGAATTTCAGCATGGGAATGCTGGTGTTTATCTTCGTCGCGCGGGTCATTACCACCTTACTCTGCTTCTCTTCCGGCGCGCCGGGCGGTATTTTTGCCCCGATGCTGGCGCTGGGTACTGTGCTGGGAACCGCTTTCGGAATGGTTGCCGTTGAGCTGTTTCCGCAATATCACCTTGAGGCGGGGACGTTTGCTATTGCCGGAATGGGGGCATTACTGGCGGCATCTATTCGCGCGCCGTTAACGGGGATCATTCTGGTTCTGGAGATGACCGATAACTACCAGCTCATTTTGCCTATGATTATTACCGGTCTTGGCGCAACACTATTAGCGCAATTTACCGGCGGGAAACCGCTATACTCGGCGATTCTTGCGCGCACGCTGGCAAAACAGGAAGCTGAGCAACTGGCGCGAAGCAAGGCCGCATCAGCCAGCGAGAATACTTGAACGAAATACCAGGGTATTAGATAATGGCGATTATTATTGGGTTAGAATTTGCCCAATTGCCGATGTCGTTTGGAGCAAAATATGAGTGATGACGTAGCACTGCCGCTGGAGTTTACCGACGCAGCAGCCAACAAAGTTAAAAGCCTGATCGCTGACGAAGATAACCCGAATCTGAAATTACGCGTGTATATCACCGGTGGCGGTTGCAGCGGCTTCCAGTATGGTTTCACCTTTGATGATCAGGTGAACGAAGGCGATATGACCATCGAAAAACAGGGCGTTGGCCTGGTGGTTGATCCGATGAGCCTGCAATATCTGGTCGGCGGTTCCGTTGATTATACCGAAGGTCTGGAAGGTTCTCGTTTCATCGTGACCAACCCGAACGCGAAAAGCACCTGCGGTTGCGGTTCTTCCTTTAGTATCTAATCTGTTGTTCATGTGCCGGATAAACTATCCGGCACATCTTCTCTCTTCAACGCCCATTCTCATCCAGCGCAAACGTCGGTAGCTTAAGATGCCAACGAATAGCCGCCAGCCGAATCAATAGCGTCACGACCATGCCCATCATACTGGCTGTTTCCAGTGGTACGGAAAATGTGTAATAAGCCGTAGCGTGGACAATACCGCCGATAATACAGGCTGTTGCGTAGATTTCTGTACGTAAAATCATGGGGATTTCGCGGGCCAGTACATCACGAATGATCCCGCCGCCAACGCCAGTAATGACGCCCATACAAACCGCGATTAACGGACCGGCTTCCGCATTAAAGGCTTTATTCACGCCAATGCCGACAAACACCGCCAGACCAACAGCGTCCAGCACCGGCAACATCCATTTTGGTAAGCGTCTTGGCTGGCGCACCAGCACGATGGTCAGCATGCTGGTGACCATTGCAACGACCAGATCGGTGGGATCTTTCACCCAAAATACCGGGCCGTGATCCAGCGCCATGTCGCGAATTGTTCCGCCGCCTACTGCGGTAACCACGCCCAGTACCAGAACACCAAAAGGGTCCATACGCAATTTTCCGGCTAACAAAACGCCGGAGATGGCAAATACCGCTGTGCCGACTATATCCAGCCAATAGACGAGCATTGTTCAATCCCCACTGAGCACCTGAAAAGGTCAGGCGCTAATCTACCTGTGAAAGCGCATTACAGAGCTGTTGTGCAGCGAGGATAATACGTGGGCTTGCACGTTCAAACCAGTCACTCGTGAGAGGAATAACGGGAATTTTGAGCTGTTCACCCCAGTATTGTTTGATTTTAGGAATTTGGTCCGGTCCGCCTGTAATGACAATCGCCTGTGGCGATCGTGCTAACACCTGTTCGCGGCTAACTTGCGGCCAGGGAACCCGGCTGTCTTTAAAGATGTTTTCTCCGCCACAAACTTCGAGTACCTGGTTTTGAATCGACTCTTTTCCACTGGTAAATGGCGGATTAATGCCGAATTGCAGAAAAACACGTTTTTTAGGTTTATCAGCATATTGCGCTTTCAATTGCGCGTACTGGTCCAGCAGGGATTGCGCGGCTTGTTCGGCCTTGTCTGGTTGCGGACTCCAGGGGGCCAGTTGACGTAACGCATTGGCAATTTGTTCAATGCTTGTCGCATCGACCCACATCACTTTTATTCCCAGCGAAGCCAGCTGGTCAACCTGCCGCTCGGCATTACCTCCACGCCAGGCAATCACCAGATCGGGTTTCAGCGCCACAATGCGTTCCAGATTCATCCCCTGCCAGGTGGAAACCTGCTCAATCTTTTGCGCTTGTGGAGGATAGTCGGAATAGCTGCTGACCCCAACCGGCGTGATCCCGGCGGCAAAGGCAAGTTCAGTGTTGGCGGGAGAAAGCGTGATGACGCGCGGCGCGGCGTTGAGCCACAGCGGCGCGAGAAAAGACAGGGCGACCAGCGCCCTGAACAGTGACTTAGCCATGTGCCAGTTTCTGCACCAGTGACTCAACCATCAGGCTGGACTGTTTAGCGGCAACAGCCAGGAACTCATCGAAGCTGAGATGAGACTGTTGATCGGCCACGTCGGAGATGGCGCGTACTACGACAAACGGGACGTTGAAATTGTGGCAGACATGGGCGATTGCCGTCGCTTCCATCTCTACAGCAATGGCCTGTGGGAAGTTGTGGCGGATTTTTGCCAGACCAACAGAACCGTTGATGAAAGCGTCGCCGCTAACAATCAGGCCACGTACAGCGTTAAGATTTAGTTCGGCAATGCAGGCCTCAGCGGCAGCGATCAGTTTATCGTCAGCTTTAAAGCCTGCCGGACAGCCTGGTAACTGACCGTATTCATAACCAAATGCCGTGACATCCGCGTCGTGATAACGTGCTTCGTCCGAGACAACGATATCGCCCACTTTCAGCGTTGGTGCCAGGCCACCGGCAGAACCGGTGTTAATAATCACATCTGGCTTGCAGTGTTCCAACAGCAAAGTGGCACCCAGCGCCGCAGCGACTTTACCGATGCCCGATTTCAGAAGCGCAACCTCGGTTCCATTCAGTTGGCCGGTATAGATTTCGCAACCGCCGAGACTGATAGTTTGACGGTTTTCGATTTTGTCACGCAGCAGCGTAACTTCTTCTTCCATTGCACCAATGATGCCGATTTTCATAGATTTACTCGCGATAAGCCCGATTTGAAGGCATAGTTTACCATGCGCTTACGGGGAAGCGTATTTCTCACGCGGGAGAGGACATGGCACAGATTGATTTCCGAAAAAAAATAAACTGGCATCGTCGTTACCGTTCACCACAGGGCGTTAAAACCGAACATGAGATCCTGCGAATCTTCGAGAGCGATCGCGGGCGTATCATCAACTCTCCGGCAATTCGTCGTCTGCAACAAAAGACCCAGGTTTTTCCACTGGAGCGCAATGCCGCCGTGCGCACGCGTCTTACCCACTCGATGGAAGTCCAGCAGGTGGGGCGCTACATCGCCAAAGAAATTTTAAGCCGTCTGAAAGAGCTTAAATTGCTGGAAGCATACGGCCTGGATGAACTGACCGGCCCCTTTGAAAGTATTGTTGAGATGTCATGCCTTATGCACGATATCGGCAATCCGCCGTTTGGTCATTTTGGCGAAGCGGCGATAAATGACTGGTTTCGCCAGCGTTTGCACCCGGAAGATGCCGAAAGCCAGCCTCTGACTGACGATCGCTGCAGCGTGGCGGCACTACGTTTACGGGACGGGGAAGAACCGCTTAACGAGCTGCGGCGCAAAATACGTCAGGACTTATGTCATTTTGAGGGGAATGCACAAGGCATTCGCCTGGTGCATACATTGATGCGGATGAATCTCACCTGGGCACAAGTTGGCGGTATTTTAAAATATACCCGTCCGGCGTGGTGGCGTGGCGAAACGCCTGAGACACATCACTATTTAATGAAAAAGCCGGGTTATTATCTTTCTGAAGAAGCCTATATTGCCCGGTTGCGTAAAGAACTTAATTTGGCGCTTTACAGTCGTTTTCCATTAACGTGGATTATGGAAGCTGCCGACGACATCTCCTATTGTGTGGCAGACCTTGAAGATGCGGTAGAGAAAAGAATATTTACCGTTGAGCAGCTTTATCATCATTTGCACGAAGCGTGGGGCCAGCATGAGAAAGGTTCGCTCTTTTCGCTGGTGGTTGAAAATGCCTGGGAAAAATCACGCTCAAATAGTTTAAGCCGCAGTACGGAAGATCAGTTTTTTATGTATTTAAGGGTAAACACTCTAAATAAACTGGTACCCTACGCGGCACAACGATTTATTGATAATCTGCCTGCGATTTTTGCCGGAACGTTTAATTATGCATTATTGGAAGATGCCAGCGAATGCAGCGATCTTCTTAAGCTTTATAAAAATGTCGCTGTAAAACATGTGTTTAGCCATCCAGATGTCGAACAGCTTGAATTGCAGGGCTATCGGGTCATTAGCGGATTATTAGAGATTTATCGTCCTTTATTAAGCCTGTCGTTATCAGACTTTACTGAACTGGTAGAAAAAGAACGGGTGAAACGTTTCCCTATTGAATCGCGCTTATTCCACAAACTCTCGACGCGCCATCGGCTGGCCTATGTCGAGGCTGTCAGTAAATTACCGTCAGATTCTCCTGAGTTTCCGCTATGGGAATATTATTACCGTTGCCGCCTGCTGCAGGATTATATCAGCGGTATGACCGACCTCTATGCGTGGGATGAATACCGACGTCTGATGGCCGTAGAACAATAACCAGGCTTTTGTAAAGACGAACAATAAATTTTTACCTTTTGCAGAAACTTTAGTTCGGAACTTCGCGCTATAAAACGAATCTGAAGAACACAGCAATTTTGCGTTATCTGTTAATCGAGACTGAAATACATGAAAAAAACCACATTAACACTGAGTGCACTGGCTCTGAGTTTAGGTTTGGCGTTATCTCCGCTCTCTGCAACGGCGGCTGAGACTTCTTCAGCAACGACAGCCCAGCAGATGCCAAGCCTTGCACCGATGCTCGAAAAGGTGATGCCTTCAGTGGTCAGCATTAACGTAGAAGGTAGCACAACCGTTAATACGCCGCGTATGCCGCGTAATTTCCAGCAGTTCTTCGGTGATGATTCTCCGTTCTGCCAGGAGGGTTCTCCGTTCCAGAGCTCTCCGTTCTGCCAGGGGGGCCAGGGCGGTAATGGCGGCGGCCAGCAACAGAAATTCATGGCGCTGGGTTCCGGCGTCATCATTGATGCCGATAAAGGCTATGTCGTCACCAACAACCACGTTGTTGATAACGCGACGGTGATTAAAGTCCAGCTGAGCGATGGTCGTAAGTTCGACGCGAAGATGGTTGGCAAAGATCCGCGCTCTGATATCGCGCTGATCCAGATCCAGAATCCGAAAAACCTGACCGCAATTAAGATGGCGGATTCTGATGCACTGCGCGTGGGTGATTACACCGTAGCAATTGGTAACCCGTTCGGCCTGGGCGAGACAGTAACTTCCGGGATTGTCTCTGCGCTGGGGCGTAGCGGCCTGAATGCCGAAAACTACGAAAACTTCATCCAGACCGATGCAGCGATCAACCGTGGTAACTCCGGTGGTGCGCTGGTTAACCTGAACGGCGAACTGATCGGTATCAACACCGCGATCCTCGCACCGGACGGCGGCAACATCGGTATCGGTTTTGCTATCCCGAGTAACATGGTGAAAAACCTGACCTCGCAGATGGTGGAATACGGCCAGGTGAAACGCGGTGAGCTGGGTATTATGGGGACTGAGCTGAACTCCGAACTGGCGAAAGCGATGAAAGTTGACGCCCAGCGCGGTGCTTTCGTAAGCCAGGTTCTGCCTAACTCCTCCGCTGCAAAAGCGGGCATTAAAGCGGGTGATGTGATCACCTCACTGAACGGTAAGCCGATCAGCAGCTTTGCTGCCCTGCGTGCTCAGGTGGGTACTATGCCGGTGGGCAGCAAACTGACCCTGGGCTTACTGCGCGACGGTAAGCAGGTTAACGTGAACCTGGAACTGCAGCAGAGCAGCCAGAATCAGGTTGATTCCAGCTCCATCTTCAACGGCATTGAAGGCGCTGAGATGAGCAACAAAGGCAAAGATCAGGGCGTGGTAGTGAACAACGTGAAAACGGGCACTCCGGCTGCGCAGATCGGCCTGAAGAAAGGTGATGTGATTATTGGCGCGAACCAGCAGGCAGTGAAAAACATCGCTGAACTGCGTAAAGTTCTCGACAGCAAACCGTCTGTGCTGGCACTGAACATTCAGCGCGGCGACAGCACCATCTACCTGTTAATGCAGTAATCTCCCTCAACCCCTTCCTGAATACGGGAAGGGGTTCTCCTTATAATCTGTGAACTTCGCCACAACTCCATACATCTTCATCATCCTTTGGGCATTTGCACAATGCCGTACGTTACGTACTTCCTTATGCTAAGCCGTGCATAACGGAGGACTTATGGCTGGCTGGCATCTTGATACCAAAATGGCGCAGGATATCGTGGCACGTACCATGCGCATCATCGATACCAATATCAACGTAATGGATGCCCGCGGGCGAATTATCGGCAGCGGCGATCGTGAGCGTATTGGTGAATTGCACGAAGGAGCATTGCTGGTACTTTCACAGGGACGAGTCGTCGATATCGATGATGCGGTGGCACGTCATCTGCACGGTGTGCGGCAGGGGATTAATCTGCCGTTACGGCTGGAAGGTGAAATTGTCGGCGTAATTGGCCTGACAGGTGAACCAGAGAATCTGCGTAAATATGGCGAACTGGTCTGCATGACGGCTGAAATGATGCTGGAACAGTCGCGGTTGATGCACCTGTTGGCGCAGGATAGCCGTTTGCGGGAAGAACTGGTGATGAACCTGATTCAGGCTGAGGAGAATACCCCCGCACTTACTGAATGGGCGCAACGGCTGGGGATCGATCTCAATCAACCGCGAGTGGTGGCTATTGTTGAGGTCGACAGCGGTCAGCTTGGCGTGGACAGCGCAATGGCGGAGTTACAGCAACTGCAAAACGCGCTGACTACGCCCGAGCGTAATAATCTGGTGGCGATTGTCTCGCTAACCGAAATGGTGGTGTTGAAACCGGCGTTGAACTCTTTTGGGCGCTGGGATGCAGAAGATCATCGTAAGCGAGTTGAACAACTGATTACCCGCATGAAAGAGTACGGCCAGCTGCGTTTTCGCGTTTCGCTGGGTAACTATTTTACCGGACCGGGTAGTATTGCCCGCTCTTATCGTACGGCGAAAACGACGATGGTGGTGGGTAAACAGCGGATGCCAGAAAGTCGCTGCTATTTTTATCAGGATCTGATGTTGCCTGTGTTACTCGACAGTTTGCGTGGCGACTGGCAGGCCAACGAACTGGCGCGACCGCTGGCGCGGCTGAAAGCGATGGATAATAACGGCTTGCTGCGACGTACGCTGGCGGCGTGGTTTCGCCATAACGTGCAGCCGCTGGCAACGTCAAAGGCGCTGTTTATTCATCGTAATACCCTGGAGTATCGGCTTAATCGCATATCGGAACTGACCGGGCTGGATTTGGGCAATTTTGATGACAGGTTGCTACTGTATGTCGCGTTGCAACTGGATGAAGAGCGGTAGGTCGATTACAAAATTACAGCCGGGTGAGACTTTACCCGGCCCACAGAATGGCATTATTTACGCGTCAGTTTTTCCAGATCGGCTTCAATCTCGCTGATCTTATTGGTTACTACTGACTCCAGGTGACGTAAGTCGTCGAGGATCTTACGCTTAAGATCAACTTCGCTGCGGTCACGCTGGCAGATTTGATCAAGCTCATCAATGATATACCGTAGATTCGGGCTGATTTCCTGCACTTCTTTATAACCCTGACCCACACCATCGGCGACGACCGTTTTACGCTGACGCGGATATTTAAATTTCACGCTCTTGGCAAAAAACTCGCCTTTGTCTTTCTGGAAATAGATTTTCAGAATATCGTTGTTGGCTTCCTGCCGGAGGCTGTAACGATCAATTTCTTCAGGATTGGTAATACCCAGACTTTTCAGATTGTCGTACATAGCGTTACCTCAAAATGAGTCAGTAAATTGTGCTTATTTTAGCATTTGGCCTGGCCCGCCCGGCTCGACTGTGATCGCAGAAAGCCTTTTTCTTCCAGACTTCTATCATGGCGTAAAAATCAAAAAATTACCTGCTTTATTGTGGCGATATTCCATGGGATGGATTAGCACATTTATCTTCGTTTTGCGAATTACATGACAGTCCGAAACAAGATGAAAAAGTATTTAAAAAAGGGGGAGGAAGAATGAGTAGGACGAATTATTCTGAACCAGAAAGCAATCGGGCAGCGTCGTGCTGCCCGTGTGCATACTTTTAGTCGATGGTACGCAGCAGTTCGTTAATGCCGACTTTGCCGCGAGTTTTCGCGTCAACTTTCTTAACGATAACCGCACAGTAAAGACTGTATTTGCCATCTTTCGACGGCAGATTACCTGAAACAACCACAGACCCCGCCGGAACGCGACCGTAGTGGATTTCGCCGGTTTCACGGTCGTAAATACGGGTGCTCTGACCGATGTATACGCCCATGGAAATGACGGAACCTTCTTCGACAATAACGCCTTCAACCACTTCAGAACGCGCGCCAATGAAGCAGTTATCTTCAATAATGGTCGGGTTCGCCTGCAATGGCTCCAGCACGCCGCCGATACCTACGCCACCGGAAAGATGGACGTTTTTACCAATCTGCGCACAGGAACCGACGGTCGCCCAGGTATCAACCATGGTGCCTTCATCAACATATGCGCCGATGTTGACGTAAGACGGCATCAGCACGGTGTTACGGGCAATGAACGCACCCTGACGTACCGCCGCTGGTGGTACAACGCGGAAGCCTTCTTTCTGGAAACGCGCTTCATCGTAGTTGGCGAATTTCATCGGCACTTTATCGAAGTAGCGGCTTTCTGCCCCTTCGATCACCTGATTATCATTAATACGGAAAGAGAGCAGCACCGCCTTTTTCAACCACTGATGCGTCACCCACTGACCGTCAATTTTTTCCGCCACACGCAGTGCGCCGGAATCCAGCAGGGCGATCACCTGATTTACCGCTTCGCGGGTAACGGTGTCTGCATTGGCTGGCGTGATCTCGGCACGGCGTTCAAAAGCGGTTTCAATAATGTTCTGTAACTGCTGCATTGTTAAACTCTTTTCATATCAGTAAACACATCACCCTTTATCGTTTGGATTGAGGGCCTCTGTCAACCGCTGATGCACTTCCTGCTGCAACTCGTTATTAAGTGCACGCCGGTCAGCGGTGGCAATTATGAATAAATCTTCTACTCGTTCGCCAATGGTTGTAATTCGGGCACCATGAAGCGAAATTCCCAGATCGGCAAAAATTTTCCCGACTCGCGCCAGCAGTCCAGGTTGGTCGAGGGCGATCAGTTCGAGGAACGATTTGCGGTCGGTATGGGTCGGCAAAAACGTTACTTCGGTTTCAACAGTAAAATGGCGCAATTTGGCAGGTTGGCGACGGGGCTGCGGTGGCTGCCAGCTACTTTGTGTCAGTACTTGCTCCAGACCAAACCGAATAACTTCATGGCGATCTGCGGACAGCGGGCTGCCATCGGGTTCCAGCACGATAAAGGTATCCATCGCCATACCGTCGCGAGTGGTGAAAATTTGTGCGTCGTGGACACTTAAATTGCGGCGGTCTAATTCGGCACTGACGGCGGCAAACAGATAGGGGCGGTCCGGGCTCCAGATAAAAATCTCGGTGCCTCCACGCGTAGCCTGCGGACTAAGCAATACCAGCGGTTTGCTTAAATCATGCTGTAATAAATGGCGCGCATGCCAGGCCAGTTGATTTGGGCTATGGCGGACAAAATAGTTAGCACGACAGCGTGACCAAATTTGGTGCAGCGCCTCTTCGTCGATGTTATCCATGCGCAGCAGTGCCAGCGCCTGGAGTTGGTGATGGCGAACCCGTTCGCGCATATCCGGCGTGTTTTGCATTCCGCGTCGTAGCTGTTTTTCGGTGGCAAAATAGAGTTCGCGCAACAGACTTTGCTTCCAGCTATTCCACAGCGTTTCGTTGGTGGCGCAAATGTCAGCCACCGTCAGGCATACCAGATAACGAAGTCGGTTTTCTGTTTGCACTTCTTCGGCAAACTGCTTGATGACTTCCGGATCCTGAATATCGCGGCGCTGAGCTGTCACCGACATCAGCAAGTGCTGGCGAACCAGCCAGGCGACCAGCTGTGTTTCGCGTGAGTTCAGCCCGTGGAGTTCGGCAAAATGCACTACATCCTGAGCACCGAGAATGGAGTGGTCGCCGCCGCGTCCTTTGGCGATATCGTGAAACAGCGCGGCGATGAAAATCAGCTCAGTTGACGGCAGGCGCGGCCAGACGTCCACACACAACGGATGGCGCTGGCGTGTTTCTTCACTGGCAAAACTCTCCAGTTTCAGCATCACGCGAATAGTATGTTCATCCACCGTGTAGGCGTGGAACAGGTCAAACTGCATCTGCCCGACGATATGCGACCATTGGGGCATATACGCGCCGAGCACGCTATGACGATGCATCGGTAATAGTCCGCGACGCACCGCACCAGGGTGACGCAGAATGCTCAAAAACAGTTTTCGCGCTTCCGGAATATTACACAGCGGTTGTTGCAAATGGCGACGGGCGTGGCGTAACTGGCGCAGCGTGGTAGAGTAAATGCCAGTGATCGCACTGTTGCGCACCATGGTGTAGAACATACGCAAGATGGCTTCCGGCTGGCGCATAAATAGTGTTTCATCACGCAGGTCGATTAGCGTACCGCGTAGCTGAAACTCATCGTCGATTGGACGTGGTTTTTCGTCGGCGGGAAGGGCGAGGATGGCTTCATCGAACAGTTGCAGCAGCATCTGGTTGAGTTCACTGACGCGGCGTGTAACGCGGAAGTAATCCTTCATCATCCGCTCGACCGGTTCGTTACCTTCACCACTGTAATTCAAACGCTGGGCGACGCTAAGCTGGCGATCAAACAGCAGGCGATTATCGTAACGGCTGACGACCAGATGCAGGGCAAAGCGAATACGCCACAATATATGCAGACATTCGTTTAATTCCGCTCGCTCCGCTGAGGTTAAGAAGCCAAACCCGACCATTTCATCCAGCGATGTTGCGCCAAAATGACGGCGGGCCACCCATTGCAGCGTGTGGATATCGCGCAAGCCGCCAGGGCTACTTTTGATGTCTGGCTCAAGGTTGTAGCTGGTGCCGTGGTAACGCTGATGGCGCTGGTTCTGTTCTTCAACTTTCGCTGCGTAGAACTTGTCGGAAGGCCAGAATCCTTCGCTAAAAATATGTTTTTGCAGTTCGAGGAAGAGCGCTACATCGCCAATTAATAAGCGGGATTCGATTAAATTGGTGGCGACGGTTAAATCCGATAACCCTTCCAGCATGCACTCTTCAAGCGTGCGCACGCTATGACCGACTTCCAGCTTCACATCCCAGAGCAGCGTTAACAGCTCGCCCACTTTTTGCGCCTGATCATCCGGGAGCTTTTTACGGCTTAAAATCAGTAAATCGATGTCGGAAAGTGGATGCAGCTCGCCACGACCATAACCACCGACGGCAACCAATGCCAGGTCGGCAATCTGGCTGAATCCCGCTTCAATCCATAATCGTTGCAGGAGCTGGTCTATGAACTCGGTACGTGCCTCAATCAACTGTTCTGCGGAGATCCCATTGTCAAAGGCATCACCCAGCCAACGCTGGAAAGTATCGATATGGGCTTTTATCCCACAGACGGTTAATTTATCACGGGGCCAGGCACATGGATTTTGCGGTTGACCGGGCAGGGTGGGGAGAGCGGTGTTTGCGTACTGTTCTGGAAGGGTATTCATTGTGCGCCACCCATAAGATTAAATTATCGCATTAAAAAAGCCGGCATTCGCCGGCTTCATCTTATTCGTCGTGCGAGATTATCGCCGGGATGGTGTCATCCTTGCGTAGCGTCAGAATTTCGCAGCCGTTATCAGTCACCACAATAGTATGCTCGTATTGTGCAGACAAGCTGCGATCTTTGGTTTTTACCGTCCAGCCATCTTTCATGGTGCGGATCTCTTTTTTACCCGCGTTGACCATTGGCTCAATGGTGAAGGTCATTCCCGGTTTCAGCACGACGTTGGTTTCACGGGAGTCATAGTGCAGCACCTGCGGTTCTTCATGGAAGCCGCGACCAATACCGTGTCCGCAATATTCACGAACGACGGAGAAGCCTTCTGCTTCGACAAATTTCTGAATTGCCGCACCGATTTCGCGCAGATTAATGCCAGGTTTTACCATGCGTAGCGCCAGGTACAGGCTTTCTTGCGTGATGCGGCACAGACGTTCGCCCATGATGGTCGGCTTACCGACGATAAACATTTTCGAGGTGTCGCCGTGGAAACCATCTTTGATTACGGTGACATCAATGTTAACGATATCGCCATCTTTCAGCAGCTTGGCGTCGTCCGGGATACCGTGGCACACCACTTCATTAATAGAGATGCAGACGGATTTCGGATAGCCGTGATAGCCGAGGCAGGCAGAAACCGCGTGTTGTTCATTAACAATGTAATCATTACAGATGCGATCCAGCTCGCCGGTGCTGACGCCCGGTTTAACATACGGTTCGATCATCTCCAGCACTTCGGCAGCCAGTCGGCCAGCGACGCGCATTTTTTCGATATCTTCTGGGGTCTTGATTGAGATAGCCATTAATTCTGTCCATCAGCGTCGGTGATACCGACAATATATATGTAAGTGCCGTCAATGGTATCACACCCGGGCAAATTGAGAATCATTCTGAATTTCGCCAAACGTGCCACTGAAGGTTTTCTATAATAGAAAATTCAACGTCTGATGCTGTACACAGCGCCAACAATTATTGGTGTCCACGACGTATTTGTGGTATAAAGCGCGCCGGACTTCCGATCCATTTCGTATACACAGACTGGACGGAAGCGACAATCTCACTTTGTGTAACAACACACACGTATCGGCACATATTCCGGGGTGCCCTTTGGGGTCGGTAATATGGGATACGTGGAGGCATAACCCCAACTTTTATATAGAGGTTTTAATCATGGCAACTGTTTCCATGCGCGACATGCTCAAGGCTGGTGTTCACTTCGGTCACCAGACCCGTTACTGGAACCCGAAAATGAAGCCGTTCATCTTCGGTGCGCGTAACAAAGTTCACATCATCAACCTTGAGAAAACTGTACCGATGTTCAACGAAGCTCTGGCTGAACTGAACAAGATTGCTTCTCGCAAAGGTAAAATCCTTTTCGTTGGTACTAAACGCGCTGCAAGCGAAGCGGTGAAAGACGCTGCTCTGAGCTGCGACCAGTTCTTCGTGAACCATCGCTGGCTGGGCGGTATGCTGACTAACTGGAAAACCGTTCGTCAGTCCATCAAACGTCTGAAAGACCTGGAAACTCAGTCTCAGGACGGTACTTTCGACAAGCTGACCAAGAAAGAAGCGCTGATGCGCACTCGTGAGCTGGAGAAACTGGAAAACAGCCTGGGCGGTATCAAAGACATGGGCGGTCTGCCGGACGCTCTGTTTGTAATCGATGCTGACCACGAACACATTGCTATCAAAGAAGCAAACAACCTGGGTATTCCGGTATTTGCTATCGTTGATACCAACTCTGATCCGGACGGTGTTGACTTCGTTATCCCGGGTAACGACGACGCAATCCGTGCTGTGACCCTGTACCTGGGCGCTGTTGCTGCAACCGTACGTGAAGGCCGTTCTCAGGATCTGGCTTCCCAGGCGGAAGAAAGCTTCGTAGAAGCTGAGTAATAAGGCTTGATAACTCCCCCAAAATAGTTCGAGTTGCAGAAAGGCGGCAAGCTCGAGAATTCCCGGGAGCTTACATCAGTAAGTGACAGGGATGAGCGAGCGAAGATAACGCATCTGCGGCGCGAAATATGAAGGGGGAGAGCCCTTATAGACCAGGTAGTACACGTTTGGTTAGGGGGCCTGCATATGGCCCCCTTTTTCACTTTTATATCTGTGCGGTTTAATGCCGGGCAGATCACATCTCCGAGGATTTTAGAATGGCTGAAATTACCGCATCCCTGGTAAAAGAGCTGCGTGAGCGTACTGGCGCAGGCATGATGGATTGCAAAAAAGCACTGACTGAAGCTAACGGCGACATCGAACTGGCAATCGAAAACATGCGTAAGTCCGGTGCTATTAAAGCAGCGAAAAAAGCAGGCAACGTTGCTGCTGACGGCGTGATCAAAACCAAAATCGACGGCAACTACGGCATCATTCTGGAAGTTAACTGCCAGACTGACTTCGTTGCAAAAGACGCTGGTTTCCAGGCGTTCGCAGACAAAGTTCTGGACGCAGCTGTTGCTGGCAAAATCACTGACGTTGAAGTTCTGAAAGCACAGTTCGAAGAAGAACGTGTTGCGCTGGTAGCGAAAATTGGTGAAAACATCAACATTCGCCGCGTTGCTGCGCTGGAAGGCGACGTTCTGGGTTCTTATCAGCACGGTGCGCGTATCGGCGTTCTGGTTGCTGCTAAAGGCGCTGACGAAGAGCTGGTTAAACACATCGCTATGCACGTTGCTGCAAGCAAGCCGGAATTCATCAAACCAGAAGACGTATCCGCTGAAGTGGTAGAGAAAGAATACCAGGTACAGCTGGATATCGCGATGCAGTCTGGTAAGCCGAAAGAAATCGCAGAGAAAATGGTTGAAGGCCGCATGAAGAAATTCACCGGCGAAGTTTCTCTGACCGGTCAGCCGTTCGTTATGGAACCAAGCAAAACTGTTGGTCAGCTGCTGAAAGAGCATAACGCTGAAGTGACTGGCTTCATCCGCTTCGAAGTGGGTGAAGGCATCGAGAAAGTTGAGACTGACTTTGCAGCAGAAGTTGCTGCGATGTCCAAGCAGTCTTAATCATCGAAAAGGAGCCGCCTGAGGGCGGCTTCTTTTTGTGCCCATCTTGTAAATTCAGCTAACCCTTGTGGGGCTGCGCTGAAAAGCGACGTACAATGTCGCTAGTATTAATTCATTTCAATCGTTGACAGTCTCAGGAAAGAAACATGGCTACCAATGCAAAACCCGTCTATAAACGCATTCTGCTTAAGTTGAGTGGCGAAGCTCTGCAGGGCACTGAAGGCTTCGGTATTGATGCAAGCATACTGGATCGCATGGCTCAGGAAATCAAAGAACTGGTTGAACTGGGTATTCAGGTTGGTGTGGTGATTGGTGGGGGTAACCTGTTCCGTGGCGCTGGTCTGGCGAAAGCGGGTATGAACCGCGTTGTGGGCGACCACATGGGGATGCTGGCGACCGTAATGAACGGCCTGGCAATGCGTGATGCACTGCACCGCGCCTATGTGAACGCTCGTCTGATGTCCGCTATTCCATTGAATGGCGTGTGCGACAGCTACAGCTGGGCAGAAGCTATCAGCCTGTTGCGCAACAACCGTGTGGTGATCCTCTCCGCCGGTACAGGTAACCCGTTCTTTACCACCGACTCAGCAGCGTGCCTGCGTGGTATCGAAATTGAAGCCGATGTGGTGCTGAAAGCAACCAAAGTTGACGGCGTGTTTACCGCTGATCCGGCGAAAGATCCAACCGCAACCATGTACGAGCAACTGACTTACAGCGAAGTGCTGGAAAAAGAGCTGAAAGTCATGGACCTGGCGGCCTTCACGCTGGCTCGTGACCATAAATTACCGATTCGTGTTTTCAACATGAACAAACCGGGTGCGCTGCGCCGTGTGGTAATGGGTGAAAAAGAAGGGACTTTAATCACGGAATAATTCCCGTGATGGATAAATAAGGGTAAGATTCCGCGTAAGTATCGCGGGGGCGTAAGTCTGGTTATAAGGCGTTATTGTTGCAGGCAGTTTGGTCACGGCCAGCGCGCAGCAACCGGAGCGTACACAAGTACGTGAGGATGGCGAGCACTGCCCGGGGCCAAAATGGCAAATAAAATAGCCTAATAATCCAGACGATTACCCGTAATATGTTTAATCAGGGCTATACTTAGCACACTTCCACTGTGTGTGACTGTCTGGTCTGACTGAGACAAGTTTTCAAGGATTCGTAACGTGATTAGCGATATCAGAAAAGATGCTGAAGTACGCATGGACAAATGCGTAGAAGCGTTCAAAACCCAAATCAGCAAAATACGCACGGGTCGTGCTTCTCCCAGCCTGCTGGATGGCATTGTCGTGGAATATTACGGCACGCCGACGCCGCTGCGTCAGCTGGCAAGCGTAACGGTAGAAGATTCCCGTACTCTGAAAATCAACGTGTTTGATCGTTCAATGTCTCCGGCCGTTGAAAAAGCGATTATGGCGTCCGATCTTGGCCTGAACCCGAACTCTGCGGGTAGCGACATCCGTGTTCCGCTGCCGCCGCTGACGGAAGAACGTCGTAAAGATCTGACCAAAATCGTTCGTGGTGAAGCAGAACAAGCGCGTGTTGCAGTACGTAACGTGCGTCGTGACGCGAACGACAAAGTGAAAGCACTGTTGAAAGATAAAGAGATCAGCGAAGACGACGATCGCCGTTCTCAGGACGATGTACAGAAACTGACTGATGCTGCAATCAAGAAAATTGAAGCGGCGCTGGCAGACAAAGAAGCAGAACTGATGCAGTTCTGATTTCTTGAACGACAAAAACGCCGCTCAGTAGATCCTTGCGGATCGGCTGGCGGCGTTTTGCTTTTTATTCTGTCTCAACTCTGGATGTTTCATGAAGCAACTCACCATTCTGGGCTCGACCGGCTCGATTGGTTGCAGCACGCTGGACGTGGTGCGCCATAATCCCGAACACTTCCGCGTAGTTGCGCTGGTGGCAGGCAAAAATGTCACTCGCATGGTAGAACAGTGCCTGGAATTCTCTCCCCGCTATGCCGTAATGGACGATGAAGCGAGTGCGAAACTTCTTAAAACGATGCTACAGCAACAGGGTAGCCGCACCGAAGTCTTAAGTGGGCAACAAGCCGCTTGCGATATGGCAGCGCTTGAGGATGTTGATCAGGTGATGGCAGCCATTGTTGGCGCTGCTGGGCTGTTACCTACGCTTGCTGCGATCCGCGCGGGTAAAACCATTTTGCTGGCCAATAAAGAATCACTGGTTACCTGCGGACGTCTGTTTATGGACGCCGTAAAGCAGAGCAAAGCGCAATTGTTACCGGTCGATAGCGAACATAACGCCATTTTTCAGAGTTTACCGCAACCTATCCAGCATAATCTGGGATACGCTGACCTTGAGCAAAATGGCGTGGTGTCCATTTTACTTACCGGGTCTGGTGGCCCTTTCCGTGAGACGCCATTGCGCGATTTGGCAACAATGACGCCGGATCAAGCCTGCCGTCATCCGAACTGGTCGATGGGGCGTAAAATTTCTGTCGATTCGGCTACCATGATGAACAAAGGTCTGGAATACATAGAAGCGCGTTGGCTGTTTAACGCCAGCGCCAGCCAGATGGAAGTGCTGATTCACCCGCAGTCAGTGATTCACTCAATGGTGCGCTATCAGGACGGCAGTGTTCTGGCGCAGCTGGGGGAACCGGATATGCGTACGCCAATTGCCCACACCATGGCATGGCCGAATCGCGTGAACTCTGGCGTGAAGCCGCTCGATTTTTGCAAACTAAGTGCGTTGACATTTGCCGCACCGGATTATGATCGTTATCCATGCCTGAAACTGGCGATGGAGGCGTTCGAACAAGGCCAGGCAGCGACGACAGCATTGAATGCCGCAAACGAAATCACCGTTGCTGCTTTTCTTGCGCAACAAATCCGCTTTACGGATATCGCCGCGTTGAATTTATCCGTACTGGAAAAAATGGATATGCGCGAACCACAATGTGTGGACGATGTGTTATCTGTTGATGCGAACGCGCGTGAAGTCGCCAGAAAAGAGGTGATGCGTCTCGCAAGCTGAGGATAATCCGGCTACAGAGAGTCGCGCTATTTGTTAGCGTAGGGCTTCAGTGATATAGTCTGCGCCATCTGATCGTAAGTAGTTGGCTTTATAAGGTCAGGTATGCCGTGGTTTTACACGGCTTTTTTTTGTATAGGCTTCAGTATTCCTGAGTACCGTAAACCCTGTCAGGGAATAAGAAACGCGTGATGTTGTCTGCTACTCAACCACTTAGCGAAAAATTGCCAGCGCATGGCTGTCGTCATGTTGCGATCATTATGGACGGCAATGGTCGCTGGGCAAAAAAGCAAGGGAAGATTCGTGCCTTTGGGCATAAAGCCGGGGCAAAATCCGTCCGCCGGGCTGTCTCTTTTGCGGCCAACAACGGTATTGAGGCGTTAACTCTGTATGCCTTTAGTAGTGAAAACTGGAACCGACCAGCGCAGGAAGTCAGTGCGTTAATGGAACTGTTTGTGTGGGCGCTTGATAGCGAAGTAAAGAGTCTGCACCGACATAACGTGCGTCTGCGTATTATTGGCGATACCAGTCGCTTTAACTCGCGTTTGCAAGAACGTATTCGTAAATCTGAAGCGCTAACAGCCGGGAATACCGGTCTGACGCTGAATATTGCGGCGAACTACGGTGGACGTTGGGATATAGTCCAGGGAGTCAGGCAACTGGCTGAAAAGGTGCAGCAAGGAAACCTGCAACCAGATCAGATAGATGAAGAGATGCTAAACCAGCATGTCTGTATGCATGAACTGGCCCCTGTAGATTTAGTAATTAGGACTGGGGGGGAGCATCGCATTAGTAACTTTTTGCTTTGGCAAATTGCCTATGCCGAACTTTACTTTACAGATGTTCTCTGGCCCGATTTCGATGAACAAGACTTTGAAGGGGCGTTAAATGCCTTTGCTAATCGAGAGCGTCGTTTCGGCGGCACCGAGCCCGGTGATGAAACAGCCTGATGGGGGTCGCTTTTGCTGAAGTATCGCCTGATATCTGCTTTTGTGTTAATACCCGTCGTCATCGCGGCGTTGTTTCTGTTGCCGCCGGTGGGGTTCGCCATTGTAACGCTGGTGGTCTGTATGCTGGCAGCGTGGGAATGGGGACAGCTTAGCGGTTTTACCACTCGCTCGCAGCGAGTATGGTTGGCGGTGTTATGCGGGTTATTGTTGGCGCTGATGCTTTTTCTGTTGCCGGAATATCACCGAAATATTCATCAACCGCTGGTTGAAATCTCACTTTGGGCTTCGCTGGGTTGGTGGATTGTCGCGCTATTGCTGGTGCTGTTTTACCCTGGTTCCGCAGCAATCTGGCGTAACTCTAAAACATTGCGCATTATTTTTGGCGTGCTAACCATTGTTCCCTTCTTCTGGGGCATGCTGGCGTTACGGGCCTGGCACTACGACGAGAATCATTACAGTGGCGCAATATGGCTGCTCTATGTCATGATCCTGGTATGGGGCGCTGACTCTGGCGCATATATGTTTGGCAAATTGTTTGGTAAACATAAACTGGCACCGAAGGTTTCTCCGGGTAAAACCTGGCAAGGCTTTATCGGTGGACTCGCGACTGCAGCGGTAATCTCATGGGGTTATGGCATGTGGGCGAATCTCGACGTCGCTCCCGTCACCTTACTCATTTGCTCTATTGTCGCAGCGTTAGCCTCAGTGCTCGGCGATCTGACCGAGAGTATGTTTAAGCGTGAAGCAGGAATTAAGGACAGCGGTCATTTAATTCCAGGACACGGTGGTATTTTAGATCGTATTGATAGCCTGACGGCTGCGGTACCGGTCTTTGCTTGCTTGTTGTTACTGGTATTCAGGACGCTTTAACGGAAGGTAATATGCTGAGTTTTCTCTGGGATTTGGCTTCGTTCATCGTTGCACTGGGTGTACTTATCACCGTGCATGAATTTGGTCATTTCTGGGTTGCCCGGCGTTGTGGTGTTCGCGTTGAGCGTTTCTCAATAGGGTTTGGTAAGGCGCTCTGGCGGCGAACTGATAAGTTAGGCACCGAATATGTTATCGCCCTGATCCCGTTGGGCGGTTATGTCAAAATGCTGGATGAGCGCGCAGAACCGGTCGTTCCGGAACTCCGCCACCATGCCTTCAATAATAAATCTGTCGGCCAACGAGCGGCGATTATTGCCGCAGGTCCGGTTGCAAACTTCATTTTTGCTATCTTTGCCTACTGGCTGGTTTTTATTATTGGTGTGCCTGGCGTACGTCCGGTGGTTGGCGAAATAGCAGCCAATTCGATAGCTGCGGAAGCACAAATTGCACCAGGTACGGAACTAAAAGCCGTAGATGGTATCGAAACGCCTGATTGGGATGCCGTGCGTTTGCAGTTGGTCGATAAAATTGGCGATGAAAGCACCACCATTACAGTAGCGCCATTTGGCAGCGACCAACGGCGGGATGTAAAGCTCGATTTACGTCACTGGGCGTTTGAGCCTGATAAAGAAGATCCGGTATCTTCGCTGGGGATTCGTCCTCGTGGGCCGCAAATTGAACCTGTACTGGAAAATGTGCAGCCAAACTCGGCGGCAAGCAAGGCAGGTTTGCAAGCAGGCGACAGGATCGTTAAAGTCGATGGTCAGCCCTTAACGCAGTGGGTGACCTTTGTGATGCTTGTCCGGGATAACCCGGGTAAATCCTTAGCGTTAGAAATCGAAAGGCAGGGGAGTCCCTTGTCTTTGACATTAATCCCGGAGAGTAAACCGGGTAATGGTAAAGCGATTGGTTTTGTCGGTATTGAGCCGAAAGTCATTCCTTTGCCTGATGAGTATAAAGTTGTACGCCAGTATGGGCCGTTCAACGCCATCGTCGAAGCCACGGACAAAACGTGGCAGTTGATGAAGCTGACGGTCAGTATGCTGGGAAAATTGATCACCGGTGATGTGAAACTGAACAACCTCAGTGGGCCGATCTCTATCGCCAAGGGGGCTGGGATGACAGCGGAACTCGGGGTTGTTTATTACCTGCCGTTTCTTGCGCTTATTAGCGTGAACTTAGGGATAATTAACCTGTTTCCGTTGCCTGTACTTGACGGGGGGCATCTGCTGTTCCTTGCGATCGAAAAGATCAAGGGCGGACCGGTATCCGAGCGGGTTCAAGACTTTTGTTATCGCATTGGCTCGATTCTGCTGGTGCTGTTAATGGGGCTTGCACTTTTCAATGATTTCTCTCGGTTATGAGAGTTAGTTAGGAAGAACGCATAATAACGATGGCGATGAAAAAGTTGCTCATAGCGTCGCTGCTGTTTAGCAGCGCCACCGTATACGGTGCTGAAGGGTTCGTAGTGAAAGATATTCATTTCGAAGGCCTTCAGCGTGTCGCCGTTGGTGCGGCCCTCCTCAGTATGCCGGTGCGCACAGGCGACACGGTTAATGATGAAGATATCAGTAATACCATTCGCGCTCTGTTTGCTACCGGCAACTTTGAGGATGTTCGCGTCCTTCGTGATGGTGATACCCTTCTGGTTCAGGTAAAAGAACGTCCGACCATTGCCAGCATTACTTTCTCCGGTAACAAATCGGTGAAAGATGACATGCTGAAGCAAAACCTCGAGGCTTCTGGCGTGCGTGTGGGCGAATCCCTCGATCGCACCACCATTGCCGATATCGAGAAAGGTCTGGAAGACTTCTACTACAGCGTCGGTAAATATAGCGCCAGCGTTAAAGCTGTCGTGACCCCGCTGCCGCGCAACCGTGTTGACCTAAAACTGGTGTTCCAGGAAGGTGTGTCAGCTGAAATCCAGCAAATTAACATTGTTGGTAACCATGCTTTCACCACCGACGAACTGATCTCTCATTTCCAACTGCGTGACGAAGTGCCGTGGTGGAACGTGGTAGGCGATCGTAAATACCAGAAACAGAAACTGGCAGGCGACCTTGAAACCCTGCGCAGTTACTATCTGGATCGCGGTTATGCCCGTTTCAACATCGACTCTACCCAGGTCAGTCTGACGCCAGATAAAAAAGGTATTTACGTCACGGTGAACATCACCGAAGGCGATCAGTACAAGCTTTCTGGCGTTGAAGTGAGCGGCAACCTTGCCGGGCACTCCGCTGAAATTGAGCAGCTGACTAAGATCGAGCCGGGCGAGCTGTATAACGGCACCAAAGTGACCAAAATGGAAGATGACATTAAAAAGCTTCTTGGTCGCTATGGTTATGCCTATCCGCGCGTACAGTCGATGCCTGAAATTAACGATGCCGACAAAACCGTTAAATTACGCGTGAACGTTGATGCGGGTAACCGTTTCTACGTGCGTAAGATCCGTTTTGAAGGTAACGATACCTCGAAAGATGCCGTCCTGCGTCGCGAAATGCGTCAGATGGAAGGTGCATGGCTGGGGAGCGATCTGGTCGATCAGGGTAAGGAGCGTCTGAATCGTCTGGGCTTCTTTGAAACTGTCGATACCGATACCCAACGTGTTCCGGGTAGCCCGGACCAGGTTGATGTAGTCTACAAGGTGAAAGAACGTAACACCGGTAGCTTCAACTTCGGGATTGGTTACGGTACTGAAAGTGGCGTGAGCTTCCAGGCTGGTGTGCAACAGGATAACTGGTTAGGTACGGGTTATGCTGTTGGTATCAACGGGACCAAAAACGATTACCAGACCTATGCTGAACTGTCGGTAACCAACCCGTACTTCACCGTAGATGGCGTAAGCCTCGGTGGTCGTCTCTTCTATAATGACTTCCAGGCAGATGACGCCGACCTGTCCGACTATACCAACAAGAGTTATGGTACAGACGTGACGTTGGGCTTCCCGATCAACGAATATAACTCGCTGCGTGCAGGTCTGGGTTATGTACATAACTCCCTGTCCAACATGCAGCCTCAGGTTGCGATGTGGCGTTATCTGTACTCTATGGGTGAACATCCGAGCACCTCTGATCAGGATAACAGCTTCAAAACGGACGACTTCACGTTCAACTATGGTTGGACCTATAACAAGCTTGACCGTGGTTACTTCCCGACAGATGGTTCACGTGTCAACCTGACCGGTAAAGTGACCATTCCTGGATCGGATAACGAATACTACAAAGTGACGTTAGACACGGCGACTTATGTGCCGATCGATGACGATCACAAATGGGTTGTTCTGGGTCGTACCCGCTGGGGTTATGGTGATGGTTTAGGCGGCAAAGAGATGCCGTTCTACGAGAACTTCTATGCCGGTGGTTCCAGCACCGTGCGTGGCTTCCAGTCCAATACCATTGGTCCGAAAGCAGTTTACTTCCCGCATCAGGCTAGTAATTATGATCCGGACTATGATTACGAATGTGCGACTCAGGACGGCGCGAAAGACCTGTGTAAATCGGATGATGCTGTAGGCGGTAACGCTATGGCGGTTGCCAGCCTCGAGTTCATCACCCCGACGCCGTTCATTAGCGACAAGTATGCTAACTCGGTTCGTACTTCCTTCTTCTGGGATATGGGTACCGTTTGGGATACAAACTGGGATTCCAGCCAATATTCTGGATATCCGGACTATAGTGATCCAAGCAATATCCGTATGTCTGCGGGTATCGCATTACAATGGATGTCCCCATTGGGGCCGTTGGTGTTCTCCTACGCCCAGCCGTTCAAAAAGTACGATGGAGACAAGGCAGAACAGTTCCAGTTTAACATCGGTAAAACCTGGTAAGTGTTCTCCACAAAGGAATGTAGTGGTAGTGTAGCGATGACTTTAGGCGATCAATATAAGATCGCCGGGCCACGCAAAGAACTGCACCCTCCGGTGCAAATGGGATGGTAAGGAGTTTATTGTGAAAAAGTGGTTATTAGCTGCAGGTCTCGGTTTAGCACTGGCAACTTCTGCTCAGGCGGCTGACAAAATTGCAATCGTCAATATGGGCAGCCTGTTCCAGCAGGTAGCGCAGAAAACCGGTGTTTCTAACACGCTGGAAAATGAGTTCAAAGGCCGTGCCAGCGAACTGCAGCGTATGGAAACCGATCTGCAGGCTAAAATGAAAAAGCTGCAGTCCATGAAAGCGGGCAGCGATCGCACTAAGCTGGAAAAAGACGTGATGGCTCAGCGCCAGACTTTTGCTCAGAAAGCGCAGGCTTTTGAGCAGGATCGCGCACGTCGTTCCAACGAAGAACGCGGCAAACTGGTTACTCGTATCCAGACTGCTGTGAAATCCGTTGCCAACAGCCAGGATATCGATCTGGTTGTTGATGCAAACGCCGTTGCTTACAACAGCAGCGATGTAAAAGACATCACTGCCGACGTACTGAAACAGGTTAAATAAGTAATGCCTTCAATTCGACTGGCTGATTTAGCGCAGCAGTTGGATGCAGAACTACACGGTGATGGCGATATCGTCATCACCGGCGTTGCGTCCATGCAATCTGCACAAACAGGTCACATCACGTTCATGGTTAACCCAAAATACCGTGAGCATTTAGGCTTGTGCCAGGCGTCCGCGGTTGTCATGACCCAGGACGATCTTCCTTTCGCGAAAAGTGCCGCGCTGGTAGTGAAGAATCCCTACCTGACTTACGCGCGCATGGCGCAAATTTTAGATACCACGCCGCAGCCCGCGCAGAACATTGCACCCAGTGCGGTGATCGACGCGACGGCGAAGCTGGGTAACAACGTATCGATTGGCGCTAACGCGGTGATTGAGTCCGGCGTTGAACTGGGCGATAACGTGATTATCGGTGCCGGTTGCTTCGTAGGTAAAAACAGCAGAATCGGTGCAGGTTCGCGTCTCTGGGCGAACGTAACCATTTACCATGAGATCCAGATCGGTCAGAATTGCCTGATCCAGTCCGGAACAGTGGTAGGTGCAGACGGCTTTGGTTATGCCAACGATCGTGGTAACTGGGTGAAGATCCCACAGATTGGTCGCGTAATTATTGGCGATCGCGTGGAGATCGGCGCATGTACTACCATCGATCGCGGCGCGCTGGATGACACTGTTATTGGCAATGGCGTGATCATTGATAACCAGTGCCAGATTGCACATAACGTCGTGATTGGCGACAATACGGCGGTTGCCGGTGGCGTCATTATGGCGGGCAGCCTGAAAATTGGTCGTTACTGCATGATCGGCGGAGCCAGCGTAATCAACGGGCATATGGAAATATGCGACAAAGTGACGGTTACGGGCATGGGTATGGTGATGCGTCCCATCACTGAACCAGGCGTCTATTCCTCAGGCATTCCGCTGCAACCCAACAAAGTCTGGCGCAAAACCGCTGCACTGGTGATGAACATTGATGACATGAGCAAGCGTCTGAAATCGCTTGAGCGCAAGGTTAATCAACAAGACTAACGTTCCATCTTTTGTTCGCCAAACTTTACGGCCTGTCTCATTCTTACGATTGCGGCAGGCCGTGTTATTATTGTCGTTTCTTATATTTTGACAGGAAGAGTATCTTGACTACTAACACTCATACTCTGCAGATTGAAGAGATTTTAGAACTTCTGCCGCACCGTTTCCCGTTCTTACTGGTGGATCGCGTGCTGGATTTTGAAGAAGGTCGTTTTCTGCGCGCAGTAAAAAATGTCTCTGTCAATGAGCCATTCTTCCAGGGCCATTTCCCTGGAAAACCGATTTTCCCGGGTGTGCTGATTCTGGAAGCAATGGCACAGGCAACAGGTATTCTGGCGTTTAAAAGCGTAGGAAAACTGGAACCGGGTGAGCTGTACTACTTCGCTGGTATTGACGAAGCGCGCTTCAAGCGCCCGGTCGTGCCTGGCGATCAAATGATCATGGAAGTCACTTTCGAAAAAACGCGCCGCGGCCTGACCCGTTTTAAAGGGGTTGCTCTGGTCGACGGTAAAGTAGTTTGCGAAGCAACGATGATGTGTGCTCGTAGCCGGGAGGCCTGATACGTGATTGATAAATCCGCCTTTGTGCATCCAACCGCCATTGTGGAAGAGGGCGCGTCGATTGGCGCTAACGCTCACATTGGTCCTTTTTGTATCGTTGGACCCCATGTCGAAATTGGTGAGGGTACCGTACTGAAATCTCACGTTGTCGTGAATGGTCATACTAAAATTGGCCGCGATAATGAGATTTATCAGTTCGCCTCCATCGGCGAAGTTAACCAGGATCTGAAATATGCTGGCGAACCGACCCGTGTGGAAATCGGCGATCGTAACCGCATTCGCGAAAGCGTCACCATTCATCGTGGCACAGTCCAGGGCGGTGGATTGACGAAGGTGGGCAGCGACAACTTACTGATGATCAACGCGCACATTGCGCACGATTGTACGGTAGGTAACCGCTGTATTCTCGCCAACAACGCAACGCTGGCGGGTCACGTATCGGTTGACGACTTCGCGATTATCGGCGGCATGACCGCAGTCCATCAGTTCTGCATCATTGGTGCGCATGTGATGGTTGGCGGCTGCTCCGGTGTGGCGCAGGACGTCCCTCCTTATGTCATTGCGCAGGGTAACCACGCAACGCCGTTCGGTGTCAATATCGAAGGGCTGAAGCGCCGCGGATTCAGCCGTGAGGCGATTACCGCTATCCGCAATGCGTATAAGCTGATTTATCGCAGCGGTAAAACGCTCGATGAAGTGAAACCGGAAATTGCTGAACTGGCGGAAACATATCCGGAAGTGAAAGCCTTTACCGATTTCTTTGCACGCTCAACGCGCGGTCTGATTCGTTAATGACTGAACAGCGTCCATTAACAATTGCCCTGGTCGCCGGAGAAACCTCCGGCGATATCCTGGGGGCCGGTTTAATCCGCGCTCTGAAAGAACGTGTGCCCAACGCCCGCTTTGTTGGTGTTGCCGGGCCACGAATGCAGGCTGAAGGCTGCGAAGCCTGGTACGAAATGGAAGAGCTGGCGGTGATGGGCATTGTTGAAGTGCTCGGGCGTCTGCGTCGCTTACTGCATATTCGTGCCGATCTGACAACGCGTTTTGGCGAACTGAAGCCAGATGTTTTTGTCGGTATTGATGCGCCTGACTTCAATATTACTCTTGAAGGTAACCTCAAAAAGCAGGGTATCAGAACCATTCATTACGTCAGTCCGTCCGTCTGGGCGTGGCGACAGAAACGCGTTTTCAAAATAGGCAGAGCCACCGATCTGGTGCTCGCATTTCTGCCTTTCGAAAAAGCGTTTTATGACAAATACAACGTACCGTGCCGCTTTATCGGTCATACCATGGCTGATGCCATGCCATTAGATCCAGATAAAAATGGTGCCCGTGATGTACTGGGGATCCCTCACGATGCCCACTGTCTGGCATTGTTGCCGGGCAGCCGTGGTGCAGAAGTCGAAATGCTTAGTGCCGATTTCCTGAAAACGGCCCAGCTTTTGCGCCAGACATATCCGGATCTCGAAATCGTGGTGCCGCTGGTGAATGCCAAACGCCGCGAGCAGTTTGAACGCATCAAAGCTGAAGTTGCGCCAGACCTGTCGGTTCATATGCTGGATGGGATGGGCCGTGAGGCGATGGTCGCCAGTGATGCGGCACTACTGGCGTCGGGGACGGCAGCCCTGGAGTGCATGCTGGCGAAATGCCCGATGGTGGTGGGGTATCGCATGAAGCCTTTCACTTTCTGGTTGGCGAAGCGTCTGGTGAAAACTGATTATGTCTCGCTGCCAAATCTGCTGGCGGGCAGAGAGTTAGTCAAAGAGTTATTGCAGGAAGAGTGTGAGCCGCAAAAACTGGCTGCGGCGCTGTTACCGCTGTTGGCGAACGGGAAAACCAGCCACGCGATGCACGATACCTTCCGTGAACTGCATCAGCAGATCCGCTGCAATGCCGATGAGCAGGCGGCACAAGCCGTTCTGGAGTTAGCACAATGATCGAATTTGTTTATCCGCACACGCAGCTGGTTGCGGGTGTGGATGAAGTCGGACGCGGGCCGTTAGTTGGCGCGGTCGTCACCGCTGCGGTGATCCTTGACCCGGCGCGCCCGATTGCCGGGCTGAATGATTCCAAAAAGCTGAGCGAAAAACGCCGTCTGGCGCTCTGCGAAGAGATCAAAGAGAAAGCGTTGAGCTGGAGTCTGGGCCGCGCGGAACCCCACGAAATCGACGAACTGAACATTCTTCATGCGACCATGCTGGCGATGCAGCGTGCCGTCGCTGGGCTGCATATTACGCCGGAATATGTGTTGATTGATGGTAACCGCTGCCCGAAATTACCGATGCCTTCGATGGCAGTGGTGAAAGGCGATAGCCGCGTACCGGAAATCAGTGCCGCGTCTATCCTGGCGAAAGTGACGCGTGACGCCGAAATGGCGGCGCTGGATATTGTTTTCCCGCAATATGGTTTTGCCCAACACAAAGGGTATCCAACCGCTTTTCATCTGGAAAAACTGGCTGAACACGGCGCGACCGAACACCATCGGCGCAGCTTTGGGCCTGTCAAACGCGCACTGGGACTTGCGTCCTGATTCTTGTGTCGAGATTAAGTAAACCGGAATCTGAAGATGTCTGAACCACGTTTCGTACACCTGCGGGTGCACAGCGACTACTCGATGATCGATGGCCTGGCCAAAACCGCACCGCTGGTAAAAAAGGCGGCGGCGTTGGGTATGCCAGCACTGGCGATCACCGATTTCACCAACCTTTGCGGTCTGGTGAAGTTCTACGGAGCGGGACATGGCGCAGGGATTAAGCCCATCGTCGGGGCGGATTTTAACGTCCAGTGCGACCTGCTGGGTGATGAGTTAACCCACCTGACGGTGCTGGCGGCGAACAATACCGGCTATCAGAATCTGACGTTGCTGATCTCAAAAGCGTATCAGCGCGGGTACGGTGCCGCCGGGCCGATCATCGATCGCGACTGGCTTATCGAATTAAATGAAGGTTTGATCCTTCTTTCCGGCGGGCGCATGGGCGACGTCGGGCGCAGTCTTTTGCGTGGTAACAGCGCGCTGGTAGATGAGTGTGTCGCGTTTTATGAAGAACACTTCCCGGATCGCTATTTTCTCGAGCTGATCCGCACCGGAAGGCCGGACGAAGAAAGCTATCTGCACGCTGCGGTGGAACTGGCGGAAGCGCGCGGTTTGCCCGTCGTGGCGACCAACGACGTGCGCTTTATCGACAGCAGCGACTTTGACGCACACGAAATCCGCGTCGCGATCCACGACGGCTTTACCCTAGATGATCCTAAACGCCCGCGTAACTATTCGCCGCAGCAATATATGCGTAGCGAAGAGGAGATGTGCGAGCTGTTTGCCGACATCCCCGAAGCCCTTGCCAACACCGTTGAGATCGCCAAACGCTGTAACGTAACTGTGCGTCTTGGTGAATACTTCCTGCCGCAGTTCCCGACCGGGGACATGAGCACCGAAGATTATCTGGTCAAGCGTGCAAAAGAAGGCCTGGAAGAGCGTCTGGCCTTTTTATTCCCTGATGAGGAAGAACGTCTTAAGCGCCGCCCGGAATATGACGAACGTCTGGAGACTGAACTTCAGGTTATCAACCAGATGGGCTTCCCGGGCTACTTCCTCATCGTTATGGAATTTATCCAGTGGTCGAAAGATAACGGCGTACCGGTAGGGCCAGGCCGTGGCTCCGGTGCGGGTTCACTGGTGGCCTACGCGCTGAAAATCACCGACCTTGATCCGCTGGAATTTGACCTGCTGTTCGAACGTTTCCTTAACCCGGAACGTGTCTCCATGCCTGACTTTGACGTTGACTTCTGTATGGAGAAACGCGATCAGGTTATCGAACACGTGGCGGACATGTACGGTCGTGATGCGGTATCGCAGATCATCACCTTCGGTACGATGGCGGCGAAAGCGGTGATCCGCGACGTAGGTCGCGTGCTGGGGCATCCGTACGGCTTTGTCGATCGTATCTCGAAACTGATCCCGCCCGATCCGGGGATGACGCTGGCGAAAGCGTTTGAAGCCGAGCCGCAGCTGCCGGAAATCTACGAAGCGGATGAAGAAGTTAAGGCGCTGATCGACATGGCGCGCAAACTGGAAGGGGTCACCCGTAACGCCGGTAAGCACGCCGGTGGGGTGGTTATCGCACCGACCAAAATTACCGATTTTGCGCCGCTTTACTGCGATGAAGAGGGCAAACATCCGGTCACCCAGTTTGATAAAAGCGACGTTGAATACGCCGGACTGGTGAAGTTCGACTTCCTTGGTTTGCGTACGCTCACCATCATCAACTGGGCGCTGGAGATGATCAACAAGCGGCGGGCGAAGAATGGCGAGCCGCCGCTGGATATCGCCGCGATCCCGCTGGATGATAAGAAAAGCTTCGACATGCTGCAACGCTCGGAAACCACGGCGGTATTCCAGCTTGAATCGCGCGGTATGAAAGACCTGATCAAGCGTCTGCAACCTGACTGCTTCGAAGATATGATCGCACTGGTGGCACTGTTCCGCCCTGGTCCGTTGCAGTCAGGGATGGTGGATAACTTTATCGACCGTAAACATGGTCGCGAAGAGATCTCCTATCCGGACGTACAGTGGCAGCATGAAAGCCTGAAACCGGTACTGGAGCCAACCTACGGCATCATCCTGTATCAGGAACAGGTCATGCAGATTGCGCAGGTGCTTTCTGGTTATACCCTCGGTGGCGCGGATATGCTGCGTCGTGCGATGGGTAAGAAAAAGCCGGAAGAGATGGCTAAGCAGCGTTCTGTATTTGCTGAAGGTGCAGAAAAGAACGGAATCAATGCCGAACTGGCGATGAAAATCTTCGACCTGGTGGAGAAATTCGCTGGTTACGGATTTAACAAATCGCACTCTGCGGCCTATGCTTTGGTGTCATATCAAACGTTATGGCTGAAAGCGCACTATCCGGCGGAGTTTATGGCGGCGGTAATGACCGCCGATATGGACAACACCGAGAAGGTGGTGGGCTTGGTGGATGAGTGCTGGCGGATGGGGCTGAAAATCCTGCCGCCGGATATAAACTCCGGTCTTTACCATTTCCACGTCAACGACGACGGCGAAATCGTGTATGGTATTGGCGCGATCAAAGGGGTCGGTGAAGGTCCGATTGAGGCCATCATCGAAGCCCGCAATAAAGGCGGCTACTTCCGCGAACTGTTTGATCTCTGCGCCCGAACCGACACCAAAAAGTTAAACCGGCGGGTGCTGGAAAAACTGATCATGTCCGGGGCGTTTGACCGTCTTGGGCCACACCGCGCGGCGCTGATGAACTCGCTGGGCGATGCGTTAAAAGCGGCAGATCAACACGCGAAAGCGGAAGCTATCGGTCAGGCCGATATGTTCGGCGTGCTGGCCGAAGAGCCGGAACAAATTGAACAATCCTACGCCAGCTGCCAACCGTGGCCGGAGCAGGTGGTGTTAGATGGGGAACGTGAAACGTTAGGTCTGTACCTGACGGGACACCCTATCAACCAGTATTTAAAAGAGATTGAGCGTTATGTCGGAGGCGTAAGGCTGAAAGACATGCACCCGACAGAACGTGGTAAAGTCATCACGGCTGCGGGGCTCGTTGTTGCCGCGCGGGTTATGGTCACCAAGCGCGGCAATCGTATCGGTATCTGCACGCTGGATGACCGTTCCGGGCGGCTGGAAGTGATGTTGTTTACTGACGCCCTGGATAAATACCAGCAATTGCTGGAAAAAGACCGCATACTTATCGTCAGCGGACAGGTCAGCTTTGATGACTTCAGCGGTGGGCTTAAAATGACCGCTCGCGAAGTGATGGATATTGACGAAGCCCGGGAAAAATATGCTCGCGGGCTTGCTATCTCGCTGACGGACAGGCAAATTGATGACCAGCTTTTAAACCGACTCCGTCAGTCTCTGGAACCCCACCGCTCTGGGACAATTCCAGTACATCTCTACTATCAGAGGGCGGATGCACGCGCGCGGTTGCGTTTTGGCGCGACGTGGCGTGTCTCTCCGAGCGATCGTTTATTAAACGATCTCCGTGGCCTCATTGGTTCGGAGCAGGTGGAACTGGAGTTTGACTAATACAGGAATACTATGAGTCTGAATTTCCTTGATTTTGAACAGCCGATTGCAGAGCTGGAAGCGAAAATCGATTCTCTGACTGCGGTTAGCCGTCAGGATGAGAAACTGGATATTAACATCGATGAAGAAGTGCATCGTCTGCGTGAAAAAAGCGTAGAACTGACGCGTAAAATCTTCGCCGATCTCGGTGCATGGCAGATTGCGCAACTGGCACGCCATCCACAGCGTCCTTATACCCTGGATTACGTTCGCCTGGCATTTGATGAATTTGACGAACTGGCTGGCGACCGCGCGTATGCAGACGATAAAGCTATCGTCGGTGGTATCGCCCGTCTCGATGGTCGTCCGGTGATGATCATTGGTCATCAAAAAGGTCGTGAAACCAAAGAAAAAATTCGCCGTAACTTTGGTATGCCAGCGCCAGAAGGTTACCGCAAAGCACTGCGTCTGATGCAAATGGCTGAACGCTTTAAGATGCCAATCATCACCTTTATCGACACCCCGGGGGCTTATCCGGGCGTGGGCGCAGAAGAGCGCGGTCAGTCTGAAGCCATTGCACGCAACCTGCGTGAAATGTCTCGCCTTAGCGTACCGACTATTTGTACCGTTATCGGTGAAGGTGGTTCTGGCGGCGCGCTGGCGATTGGCGTGGGCGATAAAGTGAATATGCTGCAATACAGCACCTATTCCGTTATCTCGCCGGAAGGTTGTGCGTCCATTCTGTGGAAGAGCGCCGACAAAGCGCCGCTGGCGGCTGAAGCGATGGGTATCATCGCTCCGCGTCTGAAAGAGCTGAAACTGATCGACTCCATCATCCCGGAACCGCTGGGCGGCGCTCATCGTAACCCGGAAGCGATGGCTGCATCGTTGAAAGCGCAACTGCTGGCGGATCTGGCCGATCTCGACGTGTTAAGCACTGAAGATTTAAAAAATCGTCGTTATCAGCGCCTGATGAGCTACGGTTACGCATAATTCGCAAAAGTTCTGAAAAAGGGTCACTTCGGTGGCCCTTTTTTATCGCCACGGTTTGAGCAGGCTATGATTAAGGAAGGATTTTCCAGGAGGAACACATGAACATCATTGCCATTATGGGACCGCATGGCGTCTTTTATAAAGATGAGCCCATCAAAGAACTGGAGTCGGCGCTGGTGGCGCAAGGCTTTCAGATTATCTGGCCACAAAACAGCGTTGATTTGCTGAAATTTATCGAACATAACCCTCGAATTTGCGGCGTGATTTTTGACTGGGATGAGTACAGTCTCGATTTATGTAGCGATATCAATCAGCTTAATGAATATCTCCCGCTTTATGCCTTCATCAACACCCACTCGACGATGGATGTCAGCGTGCAGGATATGCGGATGGCGCTCTGGTTTTTTGAATATGCGCTGGGGCAGGCGGAAGATATCGCCATTCGTATGCGTCAGTACACCAACGAATATCTTGATAACATTACACCGCCGTTCACGAAAGCCTTGTTTACCTACGTCAAAGAGCGGAAGTACACCTTTTGTACGCCGGGTCATATGGGCGGCACCGCATATCAAAAAAGCCCGGTTGGCTGTCTGTTTTATGATTTTTTCGGCGGGAATACTCTTAAGGCTGATGTCTCTATTTCGGTTACCGAGCTTGGTTCGTTGCTCGACCACACCGGGCCACACCTGGAAGCAGAAGAGTACATCGCGCGGACTTTTGACGCGGAACAGAGTTATATCGTTACCAACGGAACATCGACGTCGAACAAAATTGTGGGTATGTACGCCGCGCCGTCCGGCAGTACGCTGTTAATTGACCGCAATTGTCATAAATCGCTGGCGCATCTGTTGATGATGAACGATGTAGTGCCAGTCTGGCTGAAACCGACGCGTAATGCGTTGGGGATTCTTGGTGGGATCCCGCGCCGTGAATTTTCTCGCGACAGTATCGAAGAGAAAGTCGCTGCCACCACGCAAGCACAATGGCCGGTTCATGCGGTGATCACCAACTCAACCTATGATGGCTTGCTCTACAACACCGACTGGATCAAACAGACGCTGGATGTCCCTTCGATCCACTTCGATTCCGCCTGGGTGCCGTACACCCATTTTCATCCGATCTACCAGGGTAAAAGTGGTATGAGCGGCGAGCGCGTTGCGGGAAAAGTGATCTTCGAAACGCAATCGACCCACAAAATGCTGGCGGCGTTATCGCAGGCTTCGCTGATCCACATTAAAGGTGAGTATGACGAAGAGGCGTTTAACGAAGCCTTTATGATGCATACCACCACCTCGCCCAGTTATCCCATTGTTGCTTCGGTTGAGACGGCGGCGGCGATGCTGCGTGGTAATCCAGGCAAACGGCTGATTAACCGTTCAGTAGAACGAGCTCTGCATTTTCGCAAAGAGGTCCAGCGGCTGCGGGAAGAGTCTGACGGCTGGTTTTTTGATATCTGGCAACCGCCGCAGGTGGATGAAGCCGAATGCTGGCCCGTTGCGCCAGGCGAACGGTGGCACGGCTTTAACGATGCGGATGCCGATCATATGTTTCTCGATCCGGTTAAAGTCACTATTTTGACACCGGGGATGGACGAGCAGGGCAATATGAGCGAGGAGGGGATCCCGGCGGCGCTGGTGGCAAAATTCCTCGACGAACGTGGGATCGTAGTAGAGAAAACCGGCCCGTATAACCTGCTGTTTCTTTTTAGTATTGGCATCGATAAAACCAAGGTAATGGGATTATTGCGTGGGTTGACGGAATTCAAACGCTCTTACGATCTCAACCTGCGGATCAAAAATATGCTACCCGATCTCTATGCAGAAGATCCCGATTTCTACCGCAATATGCGTATTCAGGATCTGGCGCAAGGGATCCATAAGCTGATTCGTAAACACGATCTTCCCGGTTTGATGTTGCGGGCATTCGATACCTTGCCGGAGATGATCATGACGCCACATCAGGCATGGCAGAGGCAGATTAAAGGCGAAGTAGAAACCATTGCGCTAGAACAACTGGTTGGTAGGGTGTCGGCAAATATGATCCTGCCTTATCCACCGGGCGTACCGCTGCTGATGCCAGGAGAAATGCTGACCAAAGAGAGCCGCACAGTACTCGATTTTCTGCTGATGCTTTGTTCCGTAGGGCAACATTACCCCGGTTTTGAAACGGATATTCACGGCGCGAAACAGGACGAAGACGGCGTTTACCGCGTACGAGTCCTAAAAATGGCGGGATAACTTGCCAGAGCGGCTTCCGGGCGAGTAACGTGCTGTTAACAAATAAAGGAGACGTTATGCTGGGTTTAAAACAGGTTCACCATATTGCGATTATTGCGACGGATTATGCGGTGAGCAAAGCTTTCTACTGCGATATTCTTGGTTTCACGCTGCAAAGCGAAGTCTATCGCGAAGCGCGCGACTCGTGGAAAGGGGATTTGGCGCTTAATGGGCAATATGTGATTGAGCTTTTCTCATTTCCGTTCCCGCCGGAGCGCCCCAGCCGACCGGAAGCTTGCGGCCTGCGTCATCTGGCTTTTAGCGTTGATGATATCGATGCGGCAGTGGCGCACCTTGAAAGCCATAACGTGAAGTGTGAAGCCATCCGTGTCGATCCATACACGCAAAAACGCTTCACGTTCTTTAACGATCCGGACGGGCTGCCGTTGGAACTGTATGAGCAGTAAGGCTTGTCATCGCCGCATTTGCCCGGTAACGTGCCGGGCATTGCTACTGTAAAATCGCACCATCATGACACTCACGCTCAATAGACAACTTCTCACCTCACGCCAGATTCTGGTGGCCTTTAGCGGCGGGCTTGACTCTACCGTTCTGCTGCATCAGTTGGTGCAGTGGCGGGCGGAAAATCCGGGCGTCACTCTGCGCGCTATCCATGTGCATCACGGTTTAAGTGCCAATGCCGACGCCTGGGTTAGGCATTGCGAGAACATCTGCCAACAATGGCAGGTGCCGCTGGTGGTCGAGCGCGTGCAACTTGCGCAAGAGGGGCTAGGTATTGAGGCCCAGGCGCGGCAGGCACGTTATCAGGCATTTGCCCGCACCTTGTTGCCCGGTGAAGTGCTGGTTACAGCGCAACATCTCGACGATCAATGTGAAACCTTTCTGCTGGCGCTAAAACGCGGTAGCGGCCCTGCCGGGCTTTCGGCTATGGCGGAAGTTTCGGAGTTTGCCGGAACACGGCTTATCCGCCCGTTGCTTGCCCGCACGCGGGGGGAACTGGAGCAGTGGGCGTTGGCGCATGGTTTACGCTGGATTGAAGACGAAAGTAATCAGGATGATAGCTACGATCGTAACTTCCTGCGCCTGCGCGTGGTGCCGTTATTGCAGCAGCGTTGGCCGCATTTTGCCGAAGCAACGGCCCGCAGCGCTGCGCTTTGCGCTGAACAAGAGAGCCTGTTAGATGAACTGCTGGCGGATGATATAGCGCACTGTCAAACGTCGCAGGGGACGCTGCAGATTGCGCCAATGCTGGCGATGAGTGATGCCCGCCGCGCGGCGATTATCCGCCGCTGGCTGGCAGGGAAGAATGCACCGATGCCTTCCCGCGACGCGTTGGTGAGGATCTGGCAGGAAGTGGCGCTGGCGCGGGAAGATGCTTCCCCCTGTTTACGCCTGGGCGCGTTTGAAATCCGCCGCTATCAGTCGCAACTGTGGTGGATTAAATCCGTTGCCGGGCAAAGCGAAACCATTGTGCCGTGGCAGACGTGGCTACAACCGCTGGAATTACCGGCGGGGCTGGGAAGTGTACAGCTTACTGCGGGAGGCGATATTCGCCCTCCTCGTGCAGACGAAGCGGTCAGCGTGCGTTTCAAAGCGCCAGGATTGCTGCATATTATCGGGCGCAACGGCGGACGTAAGCTGAAGAAAATCTGGCAGGAGCTGGGCGTGCCGCCGTGGCTACGTGACACCACGCCACTGCTGTTTTATGGCGAAACGTTGATTGCGGCGGCAGGGGTATTTATGACGCAAGAAGGTGTGGCTGAAGGTGAGAATGGCGTAAGTTTTATCTGGAATAGAACGCTTAGTTAAGTGAAAGCCGGATAAGACGCTTCAAACGTCGCATCCGGCGAAAGTCAATCAGGACTCGCTCACCACCACCGTACCGATTTCCGGGTGGCTAAAGCTGGTAATTTTATCCAGACGCAGCTCGCGGGTTGCACCAGCGGCCTCGACGACCAGATACTCCACATTTTTGCGGGAGACTAAATCGCTGGCCTTCGCCTGCAATTTTTCGCCATCTTTCAGCTCAAGTGTCAGCATTAAATGATGCTGGCAGGCGAGCTCAAGATTATCGTAATCATCACAATTGATTGGTTGATACGTATCATTCATTGACATAATCGCTCACCAGTAAGTTTGCCGCAGCGTATGCTGCTTTTTCCCTGACAGCCTCAGAAAGGGCGTCGTCGGCAGCCATTTCATTCAGCACTTTCAAAACGCAGCCCAGCGCGTCCGGAACGTATCCTAAGTCTCCGCTGGCGATTTCCGCGTACCGCTTGCGTATTAACTCACAATATTTTTCCACATGCCCTCCTGTCAGCACTCTGACTTAACCGTGGATGCAAGTCTAAGCCTACGAAGATAAACTCTGTTTCGCAAGGTGACTATACCACACTCATTTCTGCAATATCAGCGCCGCAACTGCACGTATTCCGTTACAATGGCCTCCTGATTCGAAAGGAGTTTTCTTATGGCGCTTAAAGCGACAATTTATAAAGCGACGGTTAATGTGGCCGATGTCGACCGCAACCAGTTTCTCGATGCCTCTCTGACGCTGGCGCGCCACCCTTCAGAAACCCAGGAGCGCATGATGCTGCGCCTGCTGGCGTGGCTGAAATATGCTGATGAACGTCTGCAATTTACCCGTGGTTTGTGTGCCGATGATGAGCCGGAAGCGTGGCTGCGTAACGATCATTTGGGCATTGATTTGTGGATCGAGCTGGGGCTGCCGGATGAGCGACGGATTAAGAAAGCCTGCACCCAGGCCGCAGAAGTGGCGCTGTTTGCCTATAATAGTCGGGCGGCGCAAATCTGGTGGCAGCAAAATCAGAGCAAATGCGCGCAGTTTTCCAATCTTTCCATCTGGTATCTGGACGATGAACAACTGGCGAAAGTAAGCGCCTTTGCCGATCGTACCATGACGCTGCAGGCAACGATTCAGGATGGCGTGATCTGGTTATCGGATGATAAGAATAATCTGGAAGTGAACTTAACCGCTTGGCAACAACCTTCATGATTGTGATTTCCCGACATGTTGCTATCCCCGATGGTGAGCTTGAGATCACCGCCATTCGTGCGCAGGGCGCGGGCGGGCAGCATGTTAATAAGACCTCAACGGCTATTCATCTGCGTTTTGACATTCGGGCGTCCAGCCTGCCAGAGTATTACAAAGAACGTCTGCTCGCCGCCAGCCATCACTTGATCAGCAGTGATGGGGTGATTGTCATTAAGGCACAGGAATACCGCAGTCAGGAACTGAACCGCGAAGCGGCTCTGGCCCGGCTGGTGGCAGTGATTAAAGATTTAACAACAGAACAAAAAGCCCGACGACCCACGCGGCCCACCCGCGCATCAAAAGAGCGCAGGCTGGCATCGAAAGCACAAAAATCAAGCGTGAAGGCGATGCGCGGCAAAGTGCGCAGCGGTCGGGAATAAAAAGAAGGAATGGATGGTGAAAAAAGCGATAGTGACAGCGATGGCTGTAATCAGCCTCTTTACTCTGATGGGATGTAATAATCGGGCCGAAGTCGATACGCTTTCTCCGGCACAGGCTGCCGAACTGAAACCGATGCCGCAAAGTTGGCGCGGCGTGCTGCCGTGTGCTGATTGCGAAGGAATCGAAACCTCTCTGTTCCTCGAAAAAGACGGAACCTGGGTGATGAATGAGCGCTATCTTGGTGCGCGTGAAGAGCCTTCCTCTTTCGCTTCCTACGGTACATGGGCGCGAACCGCTGACAAGCTGGTATTAACCGACAGCAAAGGTGAAAAGTCATATTATCGGGCGAAAGGAGATGCGCTGGAGATGCTCGATCGTGAAGGTAATCCGATTGAATCGCAGTTCAACTATACGCTGGAACCGGCACAATCCAGTTTACCCATGACGCCGATGACTCTGCGGGGCATGTATTTTTATATGGCTGATGCGGCGACCTTCACTGATTGCGCGACCGGAAAACGTTTTATGGTAGCGAATAATGCAGAGCTGGAGCGTAGCTACCTGGCTGCGCGCGGTAACAGTGAAAAACCGATGTTACTGTCAGTAGAAGGTCACTTTACGCTTGAGGCTAATCCGGATACCGGTGCGCCAACCAAAGTATTAGCGCCCGATACGGCAGGTAAATTTTACCCGAACCAGGATTGCAGTAGTTTGGGGCAGTAATTGAAAGCCGGAGCATTCTCCGGCTTTCATCACTGAGTCAGTCCAACAAAGCGACCCGCCTTGATATAAATCCCTGGCTTCAGGTGCCCAACATACTGTAACTGCGTTTCTGGTTTAAACGCAGAGATATCGCCAGTACGCATATGCATCAGATCGGCAGGGCTAATCCAGCCTGATTGCGCCAGCGTAAGCGGATGCCCGGCTTTGGCAAATGCATCAGTGACAAATTCCGAACAAAACCACGATTTTTTGTCTCCTTCGCCCACACCGCTTAACTGCGCTTTCGCCAGGCCGCTGACGCACTGTTGGCGAAAATCCTCGGAGAACGGATTCAGTGAGCACATCTGGCGAGTCACCATAAAGGGAATAAATTCGACAATGCCGCGATAGTTGTAACCGCTATCTTTAATTTTGTTGGCGAACGCGGTGATTTCTGTGGCTTGTTGCGGGGTAAGATCCGGTACTCGTAAGACGAAAAGCTTATCACTATGCTTCATGGCTTTTTTAAGGGAAACAATCTGGACGCCAGCACCTGTCGCTTCTGCAACGTTATTATCACCCAGATAGATTGCAACGTGACTCACAGAGGAAGTGCTGAAGACGCGGATTCCAAATGAGGTTACCCCAAGGCTTGAGGAGAACAGCAAATCGCCGGGTTTGAGATCAGGTTCCGTTATTTCTTTTATTGATTGTTCGGTGAAAGAGCTTTGATGCTGGAATTTGACTGCCCATGTTTTCGCCCCGGCATCTACCGCTGTGGCTGATGAGTCTGGCTGGCTGATATCTACGGTACAGGCCGAAAGGAAAAGAAAGCTGGGGAGAAGCAGGCGGCAATGCGCCTTTGGTTTATCCATTTTATACAATCCATGTAAAAAAGGGCCCTGAAATTCAGGACCCTTTCTGGCATCAGCCTTTAATCTGTTTCACCAGATAATCGACGATGTCACCTGTCTTAATTAACTGTTTCTCGCCGTTACGACGATATTTGTATTCGATATCGTCGTTGTCGAGGTTACGGTCGCCCAGCACAATAGTGTGCGGAATACCGATCAGTTCCATATCAGCAAACATCACGCCCGGACGCTCTTTGCGGTCATCCAGCAGCACTTCGATACCTTGTGCACGCAGTTCGCTGTACAGTTTCTCGGCCAGTTCCTGTACGCGGAAGGATTTGTGCATGTTCATCGGCAGAATCGCCACCTGGAACGGCGCGATAGCGTCAGGCCATACGATGCCGCGTTCGTCGTAGTTCTGCTCAATCGCCGCAGCTACTACACGCGTTACCCCGATACCGTAGCAACCCATCGTCAGGATTTGGTTACGACCATCTTCACCCTGTACGGAGGCTTTCAGTGCTTCGGAGTACTTGGTACCCAGCTGGAAGATGTGACCAACTTCGATACCACGTTTGATCAGCAGTGTACCCTGGCCATCCGGGCTTGGATCGCCCGCCACCACGTTACGGATATCAGCAATTTCTGGGGTAGCGACATCGCGATCCCAGTTGATGCCGAAGTAGTGTTTACCATCGATGTTAGCACCAGCAGCGAAATCACTCATCGCTGCAACGGTACGGTCAATCACCACCGGAATCGGCATGTTTACCGGACCCAGTGAACCCGGACCGGCTTTAACCACGGCACGAATTTCTTCTTCAGTCGCAAAAGTCAGCGGGCTTGCAACCTGCGGCAGTTTTTCTGCTTTAACTTCGTTCAGCTCGTGGTCACCACGCACCAGCAGCGCAACTAGCGGGAAGCTACTGCCTTCAACCGCTTTAACCAGCAGAGTTTTCACCGTTTTCTCAATCGGCAGATTGAACTGTTCAACCAGTTCCGCGATGGTTTTCGCGTTCGGCGTATCAACCAGCGTCATTTCCTGGGTAGCAGCAGCGCGCGGTTCTTTCGGCGCGATAGCTTCTGCCAGTTCAATGTTCGCTGCATAGTCAGAGGTGTCGGAGAAGACCACATCGTCTTCACCGCTCTGCGCCAGCACCTGGAATTCGTGAGAGGCGCTACCGCCGATAGAACCGGTGTCGGCCTGTACGGCGCGGAAATCCAGCCCCATGCGGCTGAAGATTTTGCTGTAGGCCGCATACATTGCATCGTAGGTTTCCTGCAGGGATTCCTGAGAAGTATGGAAAGAGTAAGCATCTTTCATCAGGAATTCGCGGGAACGCATGACGCCGAAACGCGGACGCACTTCGTCGCGGAACTTGGTCTGGATCTGATAGAAGTTCAGCGGCAGCTGTTTGTAAGAGCTCAGCTCGTTACGAATCAGGTCTGTAATAACTTCTTCATGAGTTGGGCCGAGTACGAACGGACGCTCGCCACGGTCAACAAAACGCAGCAGTTCCGGACCGTACTGTTCCCAACGACCACTCTCTTGCCACAAATCGGCTGGCTGAACCACCGGCATCGACACCTCGATCGCACCGGCGTTGTTCATCTCTTCACGCACGATGTTTTCGACTTTTTTCAGAACGCGCACGCCGGTCGGCAGCCAGGTATATAACCCGGAGGCCAGCTTGCGGATCATCCCGGCGCGCAGCATCAGCTGATGGCTGATCACCTCGGCGTCGGCAGGTGTCTCCTTGAGAGTGGAGAGCAGGTATTGGCTAGTACGCATGTTGTTACGGTTCCAGTTGGAAGGTAGAACAGGCTCAAGGCGAGCCTGGGACAAAAAAAGTGATTTAGTTTACCAGTGCAAAAGAAATGTCAAAAGAGAAGGGAGCGAATTTAACGCAGTTCCAGCGCAAAGACTTCAAAACCTGCGTCGGTGACGCGCCAGCGAACGTTAAAATCATGCAGCCAGACGGCATAGGTTTTGCCCGTTTCCTCACCTTTACGATAGGCCGGGCGCGGGTCCTGCGCCAGTACTTCGCGGATAAACAGCGTTAACTGCGGATAACGCTTCTCTAGCGTCAAAAGCTGCTTTTCGACCTCTGCGGTAAAGCTCACCGCCATCTCTGCCGCTGGCGCACTTTGCGCATAGCTGGCACTGGCATCGGGAAGCGATTCGGCAAAGGGGAGATACGGTTTGATATCCACCACCGGCGTCCCATCTACCAGATCCAGACTGCCGAGCTTCAGAATCACGCTGTCTTTATAGCAAACAACCTCTTTCAGCTCTACCAGCGACATACCAATCGGGTTAGGGCGGAAAGTGGAGCGCGTAGCGAAAACACCCATTCTGGCATTACCGCCGAGGCGCGGTGGACGCACAGTCGGACGCCAGCCGCCTTCCATCGTTTGATGAAAGACGAAAAGGATCCATAAATGGCTGAACGCTTCCAGGCCGCGAACGGCGTCGGCCTGGTTGTAGGGAGCAATGAGATGCAGTTCGCCGTTGGCGCTTTTTACCAGACCTGGCTGGCGCGGAACGGCGAATTTTTCTTTATAGGGCGAGCGAATAATGCCTATTTGCTCGAACTGGAAACTGCTCATTTCGCCGTAATGTTAAGCGCAGAACCGATACATACAGCCTGACGATAGCAGCCTGGCGTACCGCTGGTGACTTCGCAGCTATGCAGTAATACCGCATTGGCCTTCATTTTCGAGGCGTTAATTTGCATCCGCTTGCGTGCGGTTGGAATGCTCGGCGGAGAGTCCTGATTGGAGGCCTGGCAAGAATCGCCACTGACTTCACCGAGATCGCGGAACGGTTTGCCGACTAATTCTTCTGCATTGGTATAAATTCGGACCGGCGTGGCGCGCGGCGCTTTCGGTTTTGCAGGCTCCGCTTTCGGCTGGGGTGCAGTGCTTTGAACGGGTTCGACAGGGGATCTGCTTAACATGGAACAGCCGCTTAGCATGAGTGCTACTAAACAGATCGGTAAAGCACGCATAGTATTTCCTCAATGTATGATCAAAACGTCAATATTGAATCAGGAGCTTGTAAAAATGACAAGACGGGCAAGCGCCCGTCCTGAATGATATTACAAATTGTGGAAACAGCCTAAAAATTACCAGCCTTTAACAGCGCCGCCGTTAAACACTTTGTTTGCTGCTTCGTAAACTTCGTCAGACTGATAAGCCTGGACGAATTTCTTCACGTTCTCGGCGTCTTTGTTATCTTCACGCGTCACGATCAGGTTTACATACGGGGAGTCTTTATCTTCGACAAAGATACCGTCTTTCGCCGGAGTCAGGCCAATCTGGCTGGCATAGGTGGTGTTAATAACTGCCAGAGCGATTTGCGCGTCGTCCAGAGAGCGCGGCAGCTGCGGTGCTTCCAGCTCAACAATTTTCAGATTTTTTGGGTTCTCAACAACATCAAGAACGGTCGGCAGCAGGCCAACACCATCTTTCAGTTTGATCAAGCCCACTTTTTGCAGCAGCAGCAGAGAACGGCCAAGGTTAGTTGGGTCGTTTGGCACGGCAACCTGCGAACCATCCTGCAGTTCATCCAGTGATTTGATTTTCTTGGAGTAACCAGCAATCGGATAAACAAAAGTGTTGCCTACTGCGACCAGTTTGTAGCCACGATCTTTCAGTTGCTGATCAAGGTACGGTTTATGCTGGAAGGCGTTGGCGTCGATATCGCCTTTGCTCAATGCCTCGTTTGGCAGAACATAGTCGTTGAAGGTTACCAGCTCAACGTCCAGACCATATTTGTCTTTCGCAACTTTCTGCGCGACTTCTGCAACCTGCTGTTCGGCACCAACAATCACGCCGACTTTAATGTGGTTTGGATCTTTTTCATCCTGACCGCAGCCTACCAGTGCCAGTGATCCAATCAGGGCTCCCACTGCCGCAAAGGTTTTGAATTTGAACGCCATACCTTATTCCTTCTTCAATTATTTATGTTGTGTTGAACGTTACTTGCGAGTGACAGCCCGGACGATGCGGTCGCCTGCGAACTGAATTAAATAAACCAGAATGACCAGCAATACCAGTACCGTATTCATCACCGTCGCGTTGTAGCCGATGTAGCCATACTGATAGCCAATCTGACCTAAACCACCGGCACCGACTGCACCACCCATCGCGGAATAACCGACCAGGGTAATCAGGGTGATAGTTGCCGCATTCACCAGACCCGGCAACGCTTCCGGTAACAGCACTTTACGGACGATCTGCATTGGCGTGGCACCCATTGCGCGGGAAGCTTCAATTAACCCGGTTGGGATCTCCAGCAGAGCGTTCTCGACCATACGGGCAATAAACGGTGCTGCACCAACGGTTAACGGAACAATCGCTGCCTGCAAACCAATCGATGTACCGACAATAACTCGGGTAAACGGAATCATCCATACCAGCAAGATAATGAACGGGATAGAACGGAAAATGTTCACAATCGCAGAAACGGTACGATACAGCTTCGCGTTAGCAATAATTTGCCCCGGACGCGTGACATAAAGCAGGACGCCAACCGGCAGACCAATCACAAACCCAAAAAATCCGGATACGAAGGTCATTGCCAGCGTTTCCCATACGCCACGAACCAGCAGCCACATCATCGGCTCAGACATAACCCAGTACCTCTACTTTTACATGGTGTTCCTGCAGCCAGGCAATGGCGGCTTGCGTATCTTGTTGTGTGCCGTGCATTTCAGTCAGCATGATGCCGAACTTAACGCCACCGGCGTAATCCATCTGCGCGCTAATAATGTTGTTGTTGACGTTGAAACGACGCGCGGTTTCAGAAAGCAGTGGGGCATCGACCGATTGACCGGTAAACTCCAGACGCAGCATCGGCACGCAGTCAGTGAATGGCTCCGCTTGCAGACGTTCCTGGTAATCTTCCGGGATATCCAGATGCAGGGTCGACTGAATAAACTTCTGCGCCAGCGGCGTTTTCGGATGCGAGAACACTTCACTTACCGTGTCCTGCTCGATCAGTTCGCCATTGCTGATGACCGCCACGCAATCACAAATGCGCTTCACAACGTCCATTTCGTGGGTGATCAACAGAATCGTCAAACCCAGACGGCGGTTGATGTCTTTCAGCAGTTCGAGAATAGAACGTGTCGTTGCCGGATCCAGCGCGCTGGTGGCCTCATCACACAGCAATACTTTGGGATTGCTGGCTAACGCACGGGCAATCGCCACACGCTGTTTCTGCCCACCGGAAAGATTCGACGGGTAGCTATCATGCTTATCGCCAAGACCAACCAATGACAGCAATTCCGTCACGCGACGTTTGATCTCATCTTTCGGTGTGTTGTCCAGCTCCAGCGGCAGAGCCACGTTGCCAAAAACAGTACGCGAAGAGAGCAGGTTAAAATGCTGGAAAATCATACCAATCTGGCGGCGAGCTTTGGTCAGCTCGGATTCTGACAGCGTGGTCAGTTCCTGGCCATCGACCAGCACGCTACCCTCGGTTGGGCGCTCCAGCAGGTTTACACAACGTATAAGCGTACTCTTACCCGCGCCAGAGGCACCGATAACGCCATAAATTTGTCCAGCTGGCACATGCAGGCTGACGTTGTTCAACGCCTGGATGGTGCGGGTGCCCTGGTGGAACACTTTGGTGATATTCGAAAGTTTTATCATTGATTATTTATTATCGTCATTAAGTTAGTCGTGGCATTTCGAATGCCTGGAACGGGCAACGCCGTCAATGAAATGGATGTTAAGGCATCCAGACGTCTAAATCAATCAGGTTTATGCGAAGAGCACTTTCTTGCTGGTCGAAACATGCGATACTAGCGTCACATGCCTTATTAAGGAGCTATAAAAGGTGGCGAAGAGCGTACCCGCAATTTTTCTTGACCGTGATGGCACCATTAATGTCGATCACGGCTATGTCCATGAGATCGACAACTTTGAATTTATCGACGGTGTTATTGACGCCATGCGCGAGCTAAAAAAAATGGGCTTTGCGCTGGTGGTAGTCACCAACCAGTCTGGCATTGCTCGCGGTAAATTTACTGAAGCACAGTTTGAAACGCTGACCGAGTGGATGGACTGGTCGCTGGCGGACCGAGATGTCGATCTGGATGGTATCTATTATTGCCCGCATCATCCGCAGGGTAGTGTTGAAGAGTTTCGCCAGGTCTGCGACTGCCGCAAACCACATCCGGGGATGCTTTTGTCAGCACGCGATTATTTGCATATTGATATGGCCGCTTCTTATATGGTGGGCGATAAATTAGAAGATATGCAGGCAGCAGCTGCGGCGAACGTGGGAACAAAAGTGCTGGTGCGTACGGGTAAACCTGTTACGCCTGAAGCAGAAAACGCGGCGGATTGGGTGTTAAATAGCCTGGCAGACCTGCCGCAAGCGATAAAAAAGCAGCAAAAACCGGCGTAATGATTAAAAGATGAGCGGTTGAAATAAAAATGCATTTTTCCGCTTGTCTTCCTGAGCCGACTCCCTATAATGCGCCTCCATCGACACGGCAGATGTGAATCACTTCACACAAACAGCCGGTTCGGTTGAAGAGAAAAATCCTGAAATTCAGGGTTGACTCTGAAAGAGGAAAGCGTAATATACGCCACCTCGCGACAGTGAGCTGAAAGCCGCGTCGCAACTGCTCTTTAACAATTTATCAGACAATCTGTGTGGGCACTCGAAGATACGGATTCTTAACGTCGCAAGACGATAAATGAATACCAAGTCTCAAGAGTGAACACGTAATTC
>NZ_JBJQJE010000025.1:0-74292 GCF_046487585.1 Escherichia sp. WS1265 | reverse complement strand
TGTTGAGAAGGATCGGAGGCCAGCGGCCAGCTTTTATGAAAAACATCCGTCAGCAGGACATCCCAGTCTTCCGGATAGCTGGCCGGATCAATTCGCTGGCTCTCCCCGTCGCTGTCACCGCGCAATGACTGCGTGATGTTGTAACGATCAATAATCCAGCGTTCGCCACGGCTGCCATAGCCCGTTACCTGAACCACAAAACGGCGATGACGTCCCGCCTGCACATCCACTGTCGCCACAAGGAAATTAACGCCATCCGGCACACTGCGGGAAGGAACTGGCTCTGCCCGCTGCTCAAGCAGTTCACTTTTTCGTTGCTCCATGTTGGCGCGGGGAAAATAAGGTAATCCCCAGTCGGTATTGATAACCGTCTTGAGTGTTTCTTCACTTCCGGTTGTCTCGTATTCCTGTTCTGCAGTAAGCAGTTTGTAAACGAGTTGCGAGAGTGTCTGGTAAGCAGCTGCCGGACCCTCCATCCAGAATGACGCAATACGTGAGCGTCGGGGATCACCATAACGACTGCCATCCGCATTGATGGATTCACCATCCCGCAACCAGACCCCACGTCCGTTCAGCTCACGTTTTTGTTCAGGCATAATCCGTCCTGAACAGGAAGGACACTGAATATAAGCCGCCTCACTTGCCAGCACGGGATCGGCAATATCACGGAAACCAGCAACCACATCGCCGCAGGGCTGAAAATACTCACCACAGTGTGGACAGGGCCAGTACCAGCGACGGCGATCGCCACGGTTATAGAGCGATAGTATCCCCGTGGTTGGTGGAGCCTCATGCGGTGAAGTCCGTCGCCATTTCACATCCTTCACATCCCTGCCGGGGGAACTCTCCACCAGCGTCATACCACTGGACATAAATGTTGTGGTACGTTTTGAGGCAAGAGAGAAAGCATCCCCCTCGCCATCAATATCTTCCGGAAAACGGTCATAATCCGTCAGCGCGACGCATTTATAATCTGATGAGGACATGATATTGACTGACGGCCAGCCGATTTTCAGGTAGTTACCAGCAAGGAATGTTCTGTCATAAACGTTGTTGTCATTTTTGTTCGGACTCAGGCGACTGACCACTTCCGGGCTGACGCGAAACGTTCTGGCGAGTCGTTTTTTGGAGTGTTCGCGGGCTTTTTCCTCCGTCATCTGAATAATCAGCATATCAGCAGGATCGCAAATCACGTTGTAAATCACCCAGCCGTCAATCAGGCCGATAGTCTTGCCGGTTCGTGCCGGGCCAACAAATATCACTGCGTCGTATTCACGCGAGGCCAGGCAGTTCATCGGCTCAATAACATACGGTGCCACCAGCGGATCCCACGGGACTGAGTTCCCTGCCCCCATGGGCACCCGCATATACTGAGCAACGGCATCAGCAACCCGCATTCGTCTCGGTGCGCGAAGGATATAACCTGAATCGGTTCGTGCTGCCTTTGCGGTTTCCTGATTCAGCATTACTCCTCCTGCTGTAATTCCTCCTCATCATCCGCACCTGCTTCAGTCACCCGCAGGGCTATCTGATCGCGCAGATCATCAATAATGGACTGAACACGGCTCACAGCGGCAGGCTGCAGACCGCAGTCACGTTCAAGAATATCCGGTAATGTCTCCAGCACCTGCACGACCGCTTTTGCCCAGATGGCAAACTCCCGTCTGACATCACTGGCCGGAATGAGTTGTGCCGTTTCCTGTTCGAACTTAAGACGCTCACGTTCAGACTGATACCAGGCTTTGCGCTCATGCGCGTCCATTTCGCCTTCTGCAACCGGCGGTGGTAATGCCAGAAATGCCGACACAATATCAACCACCCGATAAAGCTTGAGGTTGCTTTCATGCCCCCCTGCAACGGGTAGATTTTGCAGCCTTGCCGCAGCAGTCTGGCGATGTACACCTGACAGTGCCGCCAGTTGACTGATATTCAGCGTCAGATTTTTTAACTCTCGATCCATACCCGCTCCAGAATGTTTTAAACATGCATCTTGCGAACAACTTTAGGCAAACGGTGTTAGCGATGAACAAAAAACAATCAAAATCGACACCACAAAAATAAAACTACTGTAATATCAATACATTACAGTAGTGGTGATGACGAATGAAATTTCAAAAACTAGCCTTTTTCCGCGACGCTCCCGCCCCGTGGCAGGCCACCCCACCGGGAGGACCCGTCAGCCTGACAGCCATGACGAACGTCTTATACAGCCCTTGCATGAATGGCATCGGGATAATCCAGAAAGGAATAGCATCGACCCACAAGAATCTGTGTGAGTGTCCTGTTTCTTCCACCCCCGCACAGGACTGGCGAGCATGAGGGACAACCCCGCGAACCATAACCGCGCTGATGACAGGACTGGCCCGGCTTGTATTGCTTCCAGCCTTCGCTTTTGTGGCTTTTGCAATAGCCTGACGGATCTGTGGTGGTATTGCGGTAGCCGCGAACACGGCAGGTTTTTGGGGTTCGTGGGGGCATATGTACTCCAATGAAGAAGCCACCAACATAGCCTCCTCCATTCATCGTGAAACTATTTTCATCTTCCCAGTAATGAATTCTTTGAAGAGTCGAGATCAATACAACTCACTGATGGGAGAGGCTTGTCTCACGCGTAAGGCAAGTTTCCTGTTTGATTTACTGGACAGTATAGGGGGGCAGAATGCCTTCCTCACTCGAATAACATCAATTACGGAGCTTCAACACGGGTCAGTCGTGGTATGGCGGCAGCCGCGAACTCGGCATGCTTTTGAGGTTCGAGGGAGCATATGTACTCCAATGAAGAAGCCACCGACATAGTCTCCTCCATTCGTCGTGAAACTATTTTCATCTACCCAGTAATGAACTCTTTGAAGAGTTGTAATCAATACAACTCGCTAATGGAGAGGCTTGTCTCACACGTGAGACAAGCTTCCTGTTTGATTTACTGGACACTATAGAAGGACAGAATGCCTTCCTCACTCGAATCACATCAATTAAGGAGGTTCAACATGTTTCATTCCACAAGTCATCAGGCTGTAATTATGGCAGCATCAGTTTGTGCCACAGACCTTTTCCGCTTCACTTTGAGCCTGATTCATTTCTACCTGACCGGCTCGCCTCTATCTTTCTAATCCCCGATTTATCCAAATTTCACTGCCATAATGCCGACATTCTCTGCCATTGTTGGCTCCGTTTATCCGTTAAAAGGGATATCAGTTAAGTTATCCCGTGCAGGGTATAAGCCATTATCAAACCCACCCGTAGATAGGCTTTGTAATGGCTACTTCTTCAGAAATGATTCGATGAATTCACGTCGAGGATGACGATAGTTCAGAATATCTTCTGGCATCCTCATAAAGCGGTTGTTGCCGTCTTTGGCAGTAACAAAACAGCTGTGAACTCCGCAGACATCCGTTTTGATCGTGTCGCTATACTCAAAAAGCAACTGAGCCATCTTCTCTTGCCATTCTGGAGGCATAGCCTCCATGAATACTCGCGGCATCACGCAGAACGACGCATGCGTAAGACCAAACCACAGTTGCAGGTCTTTACGATATTCTTCATCCATCGTCTTTACCTTTGTTGCAATAAAAAGCCCCGCGAATGCGAGGCTAAATCCTGGTGTTTGTGATGACTGGCTCTTATCTAAACGCAGCCCCTTACCGCGCGCCAAATGCTCAACTTTAAGCATCAGCAATGAGATGTTTAATCTGGATTCACTCCAGAAGTGATCACCACCCTGTCTACAGAGCCAGATGTGAAGGATGATGAGTAAAATTATCTCTATCATCGAAGGCATTGCGTCCTGATATATTCCTGAAGCGTTCTCAGTGCTGTCTGGTCTCTGATGATTCCGTCCCGGATACCGAGAACGTTTCGTCCAGCAACTGGAGAGAGTTCGACGGTGGCATCATTGCCCATGCCGGAGGCGCTGGAGGTTTCGGCTGAGGATGGCACAGAGCATTTTCCTTTGACGAGCACCCGACCACCATTATCAAGCTTGCGCCGAAGAGCATCATTTTCAGCTTTCGCATCAGCCAACTCCTTCGTGTATTTAGCATCGAGTACATCAGCAGCACGCTGGCGTTGCTGCATGTCAGTAATGGTGGCGGTCGCCTGCTTCAGCTCACTGACTTTTTTATCACGCTGTTCTTTGTAGGCGATGGCGTTATCACGGTAATGATTGACCGCCCACGACAGGCAGACGATGATGCAGATAACCAGAGCATAAATAATCGCGGCGACTCTGCTCACTGATCTATCCCCCAACAGGCTAATGCGCTTTCCTGGTCACGACGAATAACCTGACCGTAACAGTTATTTGAACGAATGCGGCAATCACGGCCACCGTCCTTAATCCACCAGCGAATCGCCTCGCATGCACCTTTACGATCACCGGCATTCAGCCGCTTATAAAACGTCGACGGGAAACACTTACCAGGGCCAATGTTATAGGGACAAAATGACGCTATACCCGCTTTCTGTGGCTCGGTCAGTGGTACTTTAATATTACGTTCCACCCATGCCAGCGCCTTATCACGTTCAATAGCGTTAACCTGGTCGCACTTTTCCTTCGACAGCTTCATTCCCGGTATGACGGGCTTACCATCCACCATTGTGGCACCGCGGCAGATGGTCCATATACCGGAACCATCACGGTATGCCGTTGTGTGATTACCCTCTTTTTCGTTCAGAAACTGGTCAAGAATGTCAGGCGCAGGCGCACCTGCGGCAATCAGCGCCAGAACGACAGCCGACAGACCGTATTTGATTTTTGCGCTCATGGATATGGATGGATATTTATCAGGATTTATCGGTTCCAAATCCCTGGATATGTTTAGTACTCAGCCCGGCAGGTAGTTCCTCGCAGGGGTAATACTGACAATGTGAAGATCACAGAACAAACAGTAAGGACAACATATGAGCGATACTTATTTATCTAAAAAAGCTTTTGCTGATATTCTGGCCATCAGACAGGTTGTCATACTCCTGGTTAACGATTTACCAGATGAGAAAAAAGCAATTATTAAAGATTTGCTTACTAAATCAGCTGACACTTTTTCATCAAAAAAATTACCCGAATCCCTGGAAACCCCGCAGGAAGTTTTAGACGAAATGAACAAATTGATTGCCGAATCATGCGCTACTCTTGCTGAGACAATTTTAATTCCTGAAGAAGCTTCGTCGTCATACCATCAATAGTTTGCTGAACAGCTTTAGCAACAAACGCCACCCCATTTTCGTGGTGGCGTTGTCGCTCATTTACGGCTCGCATCGCGGCAACTATCGCACGACTTATGTCATCCCCGGCGTTTTTTTCCCGCCCTGCGCGCCTGGTGTTGGCTTTAACTGCACTATCAAAACCCGCAAGATGAGGACGATCGTGTTTATTGGCAGAATTTTCAATCTTAATGGAGTACTGATGCTGCAGATAAGACTCAACTTTTTCTGACAATTTTTCTGCCACTCCCAGGAAGACCTGCCTGACGCTCATTCTGGCTGCTGCCTCATAAAACTCCAGCGCGGCACCTTCAACACGGTCCATGGTGATGACCAGGTCAAAAATTTCACCGTCAAAGCGTTTTTTGTCCCGTAATGCTACAGTTACCGCAACTTTATTCTCAAAATTGCGGATCCCTTTCACAATCAGTTCATAGTTTTGAGTCATTGAATTACTCTCCCCGTGCAGCCTTACGCTTGTCTTCTCTGATTTTGAAGTACAGATTTGTCAGATAAGTCAGGAAGCCCAGAACCAGACTCCCCAGTACACCAATCGCAGCCCACTGTGACGGACTGACCTGATCAAGCCACTGTAAAAACCAGTAGCCAGCACTGCCTGCGGAGGTGCCGTAGGCAATGCCCGTTGAAATTTTGTCCATGGATTTCATAGCCTCACCTCCGCAAATAACGGATGGCGTAGTTTTACACTGAGAAATGAAAGGGATTTGAAAAGAAAAACCCGCAAAAGCGGGCGAAACGATATATACAGTAAGGGAAGCACTCTATCCAACAAACCACCCACAGTTAATCGGAATAAAAGCAGAGTGCTTATGAATGATCGCCTGCCCGAAGGTTAGTATTTCTGCACAGCAATTTTGCAAAAAAAGCGATCATTCATAACTTAAACGTCTTTCAGTCACTCCGGGATTTCCCATCATCGCAGACTGAAAGACTCTAACTGGAGCGGGCAGCGGGAATCGAACCCGCATCATCAGCTTGGAAGGCTGAGGTAATAGCCATTATACGATGCCCGCACATGGTGCCGACTACCGGAATCGAACTGGTGACCTACTGATTACAAGTCAGTTGCTCTACCTACTGAGCTAAGTCGGCACTGGACCGCCACCGGGGACTCGAACCTCGCACTCTCAACTTAAAGGGTTGACGCTCTTTCCTGATGAGCTAGTGGCAGTTGGTGGCCCTTGCTGGATTTGAACCAGCGACCTGGCGATTATGAGTCGCTCGCTCTCACCACTGAGCTAAAGGGCCGCGCGCAGAATAATAACGTTACAGAATTAATACTGCAATATCTTCAGAAGGCCTGATTAAATGCTGTTTTTCACTTGTCCACCAGCGTGTTTACTGTACTGCACCAAGTTTACGGGTACAAAAAACCCGCTCAGTGGCGGGTTGCTATCACAGCTATATATTTACTTATTATGCCGTTACTAACATTTATCTTCGACATATAATCGAAAACAAGGTTTGCTTAAAACTCTGCTTTCATTTTATCCGGGAATTTTTTATTTGCAGCATAATAACTACCAAGTACATAAGCGTTCATTTGCTGCTCTACATCAACCCGACATGCCGCACTAGAACAAGCTCCACTGATAAGCCCAAAAGAACTCCCTTTAGCAGAGAGATCAGCTTTGATTTCCTCTACAGTGTTTTTCCCCATAGCAACTACACACCCTGTCACAATATATCTAGCTTTCACATCATCCATGCTAAGGATAGTAGTTTTCGCAATTTTGCTGTATCCATCATTTTTATAAACATCCATGGCAAACGCACGGCAATCTGTATAATACGGACTTGCTTTAACTTGCGAATACTCAGGTAATTTCATACCTGCACAACCAACTAAACAAAAACCTATCGCTGCTATTAATACCTTTTTCATTACAGTCATAACCTAGAAGCATCATTGAAACTAATTTATTAAATAACCATCGAGTTTCTGGAATACAGACGTTAACCATCTCTCCAAAATCTAAAAGATAATAAGAAAAAATGTTTAACGCACCAATCCATTTCATAGTTTCATGAGACATCAGGCACAAAAAAACCCGCTCAGCGGCGGGTTTTTGACATTTACCAACGGTAGACATACAAGGCCCATCGTTGAGAAAATCTTATCCATATTTTTTGAAAAATGCAAGTATCACGTCGACATCTTCGGCGAAAATTATCTATCTTGTCACTTTTCTCAATTGCGATTCAGCATACGCTTCTTCCTGCCAGCACTTTGTAACCAGTTTATTAATAACGTCTGCATATCCTTTGTACCACTGATAATCCGTCAGGTCAGGTACCAGTTTCTGGACATGATGCCGCGCCAGTGTGGTTGGTAAACGGCTAAACCGGTTGCCATTGCAACGCCCACAAATCTTATAAACAGGCACACCATGAAGCCGGGTTCTTTTTTCATCCAGGACAATACCTTTACCCTTACACCCTCTGCACGCTGTGCTGACTTCTCCCTTACCATGGCAATGCTGACATAGTTCCTTCACCCACTCTTCCTTGATAACAGATTCCCCGCTTCTGGAGTGTTTCACCACTTCGCGCAATACATTATGAAATCCAGTACCAGCACAATGCTCACAGCGAGCCTTACTTGCCGCAGACCTGGAATAATCAGCAAAGGCAAAATTCACAAGGTAAGGGATGATCTGTAACCGGGTTTCTTCACTCAATTTGTTCAATGTCGGGTTATCCAGTGCCATCGCGTAATTGAGCAGACCTTCAATCGCAAATTGAGGATCCTGAACACCAACTTTTGCCAGGAATAAAGCAAACCCAAGCGGTGCTTTCGACTGCACCATCCCCTGCGCAGCCATCACATCCGTAATCGTTAAACCACCTGAGCCTGTCGCCGGTGCGTCATCGCTCAATTTTGGAGATTTTGGGGAGTAATATTTTGGTAAGGCTTCAAGGTTCATGCTCGTTCTCCACTTACGCCAATACGCCAATTGCCAGCGCACGATCGATAAAACGAAATATCAGCTCCAGCTGGGAGCCATACTTCTCTTCAAATGCCACGGTATCCGCATGCAGCTCGTCGTGATGCTTTCTGCACAAAGGCAACACAAAGAGGTCATGCGCTTTTGTCCCCATTCCACCCTGACCGTGGCCTATCAGGTGGTGGGGATCATCAGCAGGCTTTCCACAACATGCACACGGCTGTGTCTTAACCCAGCGCGTGTACTTTTCATTAACCCAGCGGCGGCGTTTTGGGCGTAACATAAAAGACTCCGGCGACTCCGGATCCACTTTCAGCGCCAGCACCTTTTTTGCCTTATCCTGGATGATGCTGGTGGCAGGAACCGAAGGCACAAGGTCACTTTCCCGGGTGACAGACGGCACAACAGGCTTTGGTAATCTCAGTGCCTTACGGGCTGCACTTTCCGGTAAGGCATCCGCCAGGTCATTACGAATCAGCCACCAGCACAGTTCCGGCATTGTCACAACGTGACTGTCATCAAAACCGAGATCCCGACGCACAACAGACAACACCCAGCGGGCACAGTTATCCGTTGCCATTGATTCCAGCCGTTCCGTGAACTGATCGCGCAGCTGGTTATCGCAGTGCCAGCACAGACGGATTGCGCCCGGAGCGTGTCGCATTGTGGTCATGTTCTCGCTGTGCCAGTCGGAATGAGGCCACTGGCAGCCTTTTTCACGAAGTAACCAGCTTTCAAGACATTCCACGCCACCAGCACGACGGATCACTGCCTCATTGCGGAACACGGCCCGAACGGCAGGATCATCCGCCAGCGGTTGTGATGCCGCCGGAACGGCACCACTGGCGAAAGATGAATAACGTTCCGGCTCAGGCTCCAGCAGAACACGCCCCTGCATAAACAGGGGCATCAGCTCTGAACCTGGCCTGAACAATACGATCCCCATACGCGGGGCAATTTCAGGGGTCAGTAGCGCTCTCACGGTCACCTCAATGAACGGTATCGAGCAGCTTTAACAGCTCAGGGAATCGGGATTCGAAGAAATGCGGCTGCGTCTCGCGCGGATTTGCGGGACTGGTGATGTTCTTGCCGAACATGCAACCTTTCGCTGTCAGCGACCAGAATTTTTTGATGTTGTTAATCGCGGTACGGCTGTATCGTTCGCGTTGTTCAACGATCCCCAGCTTCACCATCTGGTGATATGCCTGATTAGCCGTCAGGCGGATACCATACTGCTTCAGCAGTGCACTCAGCGACAGCGTGGGGCGACTTGAGCCATCAGGCGCGTCAGCAGGAGCATCAATGGCATAGCGCGGTGCCAGATTCGGTAAGCCAACAGCCTCCTGAAGCTTCTGACAGGCTCCAAGCACTGATGAGTTAGACAGATTTAATTCCCGGCGCATAAAGTCCAGCAGGATCACGCCAGCCTGCATCTTGTCAGCAGCCTGTCCGGATAATTTTTCCGGTGCGCTGGTTACCATGTCGAAAGTACGGATCACCTTCAGATGGAATGACGGGCTGATCCACATTGCATAGGCATACACCAGTTCTTTGCAGACATACGTCCCCTGATTATTTCCGCCATTAATGACGCTAACTGGTTGATTTTGTTCCAGAGGCGGAATTCCACCCTCGGTGAAAAGTTGTTCAATCAATTCACAGGTTTGCTTATTGGAGAGCCAGTATTTCGGGCGGTTTTTTTGTTCTCCCCCGGCTGCCCTGTGCAGATCGTTCAGGCTGTAACGCCCATAAGCATCACGACGAACTTCAATACCATCAATGACCATCAGATTATTCATACTTCGTTTCTCCTCTTGATCAGGCGGCTGCACCCGCCGTTTTCTCGTACTTACTGATGGTGATCTCGACCTTCCCTTTCGGGATAACCGGTCCCCACTCCACCAGCATTCTTTTCACCTGTCTGTCGTCTTCCCACACACCCGCGTGGGTCAACGCGTCAAACAGCGCCTTGTTATAGTTGTCCAGATCGCGGATCCGGTTATCCGGAGGAAACAACACGATCTCCACTGCAGCAGGTGCCGACGTTGGTTTTGGCAGACGACGTAACTGCTCAACTATTGCTGCACACGCCGCGCTCTGGAATTTGCGCCCCGCCGCGCTTATCAGGCTCTTACCTGCAAACGCCCCTTTGTTGGGGTGTCGCCAGTACGTGTTCACGCTGGGCGGGAAAGGCAGGATCAGCTTCATACTTTCAGGCCCCTCTCATGTAACCAGTGGGCTGCACGCAGTCTGGCGTTTTCCTCACCGGCAAGCAGTGCGCGGATAATCCCGGCTGCCTCGCTGTCGTCGTCCTTCACTGTGGTATGAAGCGTGATACCCCGGGCCACGCCACGCTTTATCGTGATGACGCCTTTTTTCTCCAGTGCGCGAAGATGCTCCACCGCTGCATTCACCGAACGGTATCCCAGCATGGTTGCCACCTCCTGATTGGTTGGCGGAAAGCCACGTTCTTTCTGATAAGAAATCAGCATATCCAGCACCTGCTGCTGGCATTGAGTTAACGTCGTCATTAAGCCCCCACGTAATTCCCTGACAGATACCACTCTTCACCCGATGCAGCGCGCTTGCTGCTTTTCCGTAAGCACCGCTCACGACGCGCCAGAAAATTGTTTCGTTCTGGCTGGGAGTGGCTTTCACGGAATGCCGCCATCCACACGGTTGCAGCACGACGGTATAAGCCCCTTGACTCCAGTTCTTCAGCCTGGCGGGTCAGGCACAAAATCCCCCGTGGATCGTTAGTGCCGACATAGAAATTGCGCACAGGTCTGGTTTCACGAACTGGTTGTGGTTCCGGCTCCTGCGCTCTCTCAGTCAGGCGCGGGAAATGTCTGCGTGTATCCCCTTCACAACGGTGAGCCACACGCCCACTCTGACGTAACTTGCTTGCTGACTGCAGAACGCGCTGCCGTGAGTAACCTGCAAAAGCATCCGCAATGTCTCCGGAAGTACACCCCGGATGGGCTTCAATGAATTTCTGAACTTCATTCAAAAGACTCATGATCACCCCCTGAATCCTGCCGGGATCTGGCTGTAGTCCACGTTGTCGTAACTGGCTTTGAAGTACGGGTCCTCGCGTCTGGCTGCAGATACCGCAGGAACTTCCCAGGATTCTTCGAAATGACGATCCGGGCCAAAGAACGTGACAGCCTGTTTCACAAATTGTGTGCCGCTGTTACCCATCGCAGATACCCAGCCAGCGTAGCGTTTCACACCTGCCAGCATGGTTTCGGGTTTTACCCCCTCATTCAAACGGGCTTTCCAGGCTTTGAAGGCTGCAGATTTTGAATTGCCACCAGCACGTTTGGGGTATGCCAGCCATGCCTGCTCAAACTCCGGAGAGTATTCCGATCGGTTTGAACGAACTCGCACAGACTCATCAGCAGATGCACCAACAGCTATTGGTTCATTGACTGGTTCTTTGACTGGTTCAAAAGAGTTACTGGTTCTGGGTGAATCTCCTGCACTACCCCCTGGTGCAACTCCTGCACTACCTGGTGAATTTGCTGCACCAGATAGTGAATTATTTGCACTACCCCCTAGTGAATCTCCTGCACCATCAAGATGAAGGAGATAGATATTACTTGAGTTACCTTTTTCACCTTTCCGGGTGACTTTTTTTACCAGCCCGGACTCACAAAGGGCCGCAATATGATTCATCACAGAACGTTTGCTAATCTCGCACTGGTCAGCAATATGCTGGTAGCTGGGCCAGCACTCACCCTGATCGCTGGCATTATCAGCCAGCTTGATCAGAACCAGTTTTCGCAATGGATTACCCACTCGAATTTTCATCGCTTTAACCATCAGCTCCATACTCATGCTGCACCTCCGAGATGCTTCATGTTTTTTCCGGAGCGAAAGGTTATAAGCGGCATACTGACGCGGTAATTACGGCCCAGCGGTTCACAAATCACCTTCTGACATTCACGGTCAACCAGGCTAACACGTAGAACATGCCCTGCAGGCGTGGTGTACCACTGCCCAACTGTAGGAATTGATGTTTTTTTACGCTGAAATAAACGGTAAATGTTGAGGATCAACGGATTAAGCATGACGATGCCCTCCGCTGATATTCAGGAGACGGTGAATATGAAAATTAGCCTTATCCGCCAGACGAATACGTTCAGCCTGCAAGTTAAGAAGGGTTTCTACCAGAACCTGATGCGCCTGCGGATCCGAAAGAGTTACCTTGCGCAGAGCACGTAGTGCAGTTGTTACATAACTGAGTTTATGTAAGTCTCCATCATTCAGACGAGTGAGGGCTGGGACAGTAGCCATGATGGCAGCCTCCTTGATCGGTGAAATACTTCCACCACCGGAAACGCCAATTTCGCTGGTGGTGAACTGAACGGGGTTGGCGTAACCGGTGATCAAGGAAACCGGCGCATCTTTCGATGCCCCCGCCCAGCCCACCATAACTTTGATGTGAGCAAATGCGGACGATAAAAAAGACGCTGGCGCGTCATATATCGCCTTGATCAATTCCAGGACGCCAATCCCGGCACCCGCTTTATAAGGTGCCTGAACAGTGTAACGTCCCGGAATGGCAGAATCAATGTGCTGGTGGTCCTTCACACTCAACAAAATCACGCCTGAATTTCCACAAAGGACTAAAGCACTCATGCGGGTAGTCTTTGCGAAGATAGATAACGCGCTGTGTTTCTGGCTCCCAACGAATAACATGGACATAAAGCCCTCTTCCGTCACGAAACCAGCGGTTAAGTTCCTGCACAACTCGCCCCCCACAGTCAGGTAAAGTTCTCTGTGGTTACTTACAGCCAGGTGATTTGGTAATCTGCATTCATGCCGTAACAACAGGTGTTCAGTGACACTGACCACCAGCTGTTGCGACAAACGGTTATTTGCCGTTAAACTGTTCATGCGTTAGTTTCTCCACAGACACAAAACGCCACGACGCCCGGAGCTGCACACTCGCGGGCGTCACTCTTTTCTGGAGCGCAAAAGATTTTGTAGACCAGTGCTGCATGCTCCTGGAGCTTCGAAATTGACAGATACAACTCATCATTAATTGCTGTCTGCTCGTGTGGCTCCACGACCCCATCTTCGATTGCCGAACGAATCTGCTTTGAGTAATTCCCGATCTGTTCGATGACTTCCAGCAGGCGCTGGTTTATATCGGCGTTCTCTACTTCCTCAATTTCAGGAAGCGATACGAACACCCCACCAGCAGACTGTGCGACAGCATCCGCAATGTAGTGAGTGCCAGCCGCGCGCTGTAAAACCATTGCCCATCCCAGCGGGAAAATCTGATCGCCATCTGCACGAAGGCGGTTGAATAAAGCGTTCTCTGTTACATCCAGCCACTCAGCAGCTTCAGCGTAACCCCCCGGCAACGCCGCGATAGTTTTTCTGACAGCTTTCACGTACCACTCAGGCTGTTTTTCTACTTTCCAGTGATGCTTACCCACGGTTAGCCTCATCGTTCTGTGGTTAAAAATTGAAGGTGTTCTGTTAATCTTTCGGATAGATATCCGGTCTTAAGTCAGATTTCGTAATTGCACCTGACGTGCATTGCTCAAGTTTTTTAGCCAGCACAAAACTGGCTTTTTTATAACCATTGAAAACCAGCCGTAAGTAGCCTGGTGTTGAGCCAACTTTTCCGGCCAACTCGCCCTGCTGTTCTTTGGTTAAAGAGTCCCAATACGCTTTCATACAATATGTACCTCCGATGTACATATTACATGATTAAAATGAACCTTCAAGATACTTGTACCTTAACGGTACAAGGGTTTTAATTTCATTATGAAAACAGTCCATGACATCCGGCGGTCTAACGCCAGAAAACTGAGAGATGGTGTTGGCGGGAATTCTTCCTTTGCCACCATGATTGATCGCGAGCCAACCCAGACCAGCAGGTTTATGGGAGATGGTGCAACTAAAAATATCGGTGACAGCATGGCACGGCACATCGAAAAATGTTTCGACCTGCCTGTCGGATGGCTTGATCAAGAACACCAGACAACGAACATCACAAAAAAACCTGATGTTTCAATCACTAACAAACAAATAACGTTAGTCCCTGTCATATCATGGGTACAGGCCGGAGCATGGAAAGAAGTTGGCTATTCTGAGGTTGATTTGAGCACAGCAGAAACTTATCCCTGCCCTGTACCCTGTGGCGAAATGACTTATATCTTGCGGGTGATTGGTGATTCAATGATTGATGAGTACCGCCCGGGAGACATGATTTTTGTTGATCCTGAAGTCCCTGCCTGCCACGGTGACGACGTTATTGCATTGATGCACGATACAGGCGAAACCACCTTCAAGCGGTTGATAGAAGATGGAACACAGCGTTACCTCAAAGCATTAAACCCAAACTGGCCTGAACCTTACATTAAGATCAACGGTAATTGCTCTATAATTGGTACAGTGATTTTCTCGGGAAAACCAAGAAGATACAAAATAAAGGCCTAATCAATATTTATGAACCTGCTTCGGCAGGTTTTTTTATACTTGACAATGTACCTTTGAGATACATAATGTATCCAAAAGAAACATGCAACAGGCAAGATTCAAACAAAATTTGGTTGTAACACGGCGTATGGCACATGCGTCGTTAGCGGTCTGGGGACGTTAAAGGGGACAATCCACTCCTTGCTCGGGCAAACAAACCAGGTAGCCGGAATGTGCAAGTCAATGATGATGCTGATAAGACGCCTAACCAGCGTGGCGATTCGGTTTGACGCCTGGGAAGAGACCAGGGTGCAACGATAAGAGCATTTATGGAGCCGCGACAAAGTGTGGTGCCGTAACTGGCTAAGTGCTCTCAGCGTTGTGGTAATCCGCGAAATGGCGCGGCGGTAAGTATGGCGGGGTTACTCTTTCCCCGTTGAGGACACCGGATTGTCAGGTTGACCATACGCCTGAGTGACAACCCCACCACAACAGCCACTGCTTTGGCGGTACCAGTTTGTACACTTGCTTCCGGCTGGTACCACTCTTTTTACAAAACAGAGAAGAGCATCACCGGACGACGGGCTCATAACCCAATCCATCCGGGCGGCTGCCACCGCAGGTGTTCTTCTCTGTTTTGTGGAGAAACCAACCGACCTTGCAGGGTCGATATGATGAGGAGCAGCAAAATGGCTAGCGAACGCAGTACTGATGTGCAGGCATTTATCGGGGAGCTGGACGGCGGCGTATTTGAAACCAAAATCGGCGCAGTTCTCAGTGAAGTCGCTTCAGGTGTGATGAACACGAAAACCAAAGGCAAGGTCTCACTCAACCTGGAAATCGAACCATTTGATGAGAACCGTGTGAAAATCAAACACAAACTCTCATATGTTCGCCCGACTAACCGCGGGAAAATTTCCGAAGAAGACACCACCGAAACGCCGATGTATGTCAATCGCGGTGGTCGCCTGACTATTCTGCAGGAAGACCAGGGACAATTACTGACTCTTGCCGGTGAACCTGACGGAAAACTCCGCGCAGCAGGTCATTAATACGTTATTAATAAACTGATTATTTATCTCATCACTGAATATCTTTATATAGTGAGGACTTATTATGTCTCAGAACTTAGACGCAACCGCAATTAATCAAATCCATGCCCTTATTTCTGCTCAGGGTGTTAATGAAATTATCAGTAAGATTGGTGCCGATGCTGTGGCATTGCCTGAGAATTTCCGCATTCATGATCTGGAAAAATTTAATTTAAATCGCTTCCGTTTCCGTGGTGCGCTTTCCACTGCCAGCATCGATGACTTTACCCGTTATTCTAAAGATCTTGCAGATGAAGGCACCCGCTGCTTTATCGATGCCGATAATATGCGTGCCGTCAGTGTGCTTAACCTGGGTACTATTGATGAACCAGGTCACGCAGATAACACCGCCACTCTCAAACTAAAAAAGACAGCACCGTTTTCTGCTCTGTTGTCTGTTAATGGCGAGCGTAACTCCCAGAAGTCACTGGCAGAATGGATTGAAGACTGGGCCGACTACCTTGTGGGCTTTGATGCTAATGGTGACGCCATTCAGGCAACAAAAGCGGCTGCGGCTGTCCGTAAAATCACGATTGAAGCAAACCAGACCGCTGATTTTGAAGATAATGACTTCAGCGGCAAACGCTCCCTGATGGAGTCTGTCGAAGCGAAGACCAAAGATATTATGCCAGTGGCATTTGAATTTAAATGCGTTCCGTTTGAAGGTCTGAAAGAACGTCCATTTAAATTACGCCTCAGCATTATCACTGGCGATCGTCCTGTACTGGTTCTGCGCATTATTCAGCTGGAAGCAGTGCAGGAAGAAATGGCTAACGAATTTCGTGATCTGCTTGTTGAGAAATTCAAAGACAGCAAAGTAGAAACCTTTATTGGTACTTTCACCGCCTGATTTCATTACTGCAAATGCCCCTGCGGGGGCATTTATGGAAACGTAATTAACTCAATAATCACCGGATGGTGAGAGCTTCCTTTTAGCAGAATTCAGCGCGGTGCAGCGCATATAAAGTGGAGAACGAAATGTCATTTATTAAAACTTTTTCCGGGAAGCATTTTTATTATGACAAGATAAATAAAGACGACATCGTGATTAACGATATCGCAGTTTCCCTTTCAAATATCTGTCGCTTTGCAGGACATCTTTCACACTTCTACAGTGTCGCCCAGCATGCGGTGCTTTGCAGCCAGCTGGTGCCGCAGGAATTTGCTTTTGAAGCGTTAATGCATGATGCAACAGAAGCATATTGCCATGACATCCCCGCGCCACTGAAACGACTTCTTCCTGACTATAAACGGATGGAAGAAAAAATAGACGCCGTAATCCGTGAGAAATACGGGTTACCTCCTGTTATGAGCACGCCAGTGAAATATGCCGATCTCATTATGCTGGCAACCGAACGCCGCGATCTCGGGCTTGATGATGGCTCTTTCTGGCCTGTACTGGAAGGCATCCCGGCAACAGAGATGTTCAAAGTTATTCCACTGTCACCAGGCCATGCCTACGGGATGTTTATGGAACGTTTTAACGAGTTATCGGAGTTACGCAAATGCGCATGAATGTTTTCGAAATGGAAGGGTTTCTTCGCGGGAAATGTGTACCGCGAGATCTGAAAGTGAATGAAACAAATGCTGAGTACCTGGTACGTAAATTCGATGCGCTTGAAGCTAAATGTGCGGCACTGGAAAACAAAATAATGCCAGTGTCAGCTGAACTGCCGCCAGCAAATGAAAGTGTTCTGTTATTTGATGCTAACGGAGAAGGCTGGCTGATTGGCTGGCGTTCTCTCTGGTACACCTGGGGACAAAAAGAAACCGGAGAATGGCAGTGGACATTTCAGGTCGGGGACCTTGAAAACGTCAATATCACTCACTGGGCAGTAATGCCAAAAGCACCGGAGAATAAGAAATGAGCGTGATAAAAACTCATACAGGAATTGTTATCACCCGAGACGGTCCGCAGGTAAAAAAACTGCACCAGACAAAGCGGATGTGGGTCGTCGGAAAAAACGAGTTTTACCACAGAGAAACCGGACGCCGCCACTTTGCAGAAAATACTCGCCGCCGACTGCTGATCGATACCATCAAGCCTATCGAGGTGAAGCATGTTTAAACAGAACGAAAAATCTATCGCTCAAATTGCTGAGTATATCCCGCGTGCGTGCCGGGGTATGCAGTTGCAGGAAGCTAAAGCACGCCTAGAGAAAAAAATTGCGCTCTATATCGATGACGGCTGTGATGCTGCCGTTCTTAACGCGGCGTTCGCGCCAGCTCTTAACAGTCATACGCGAGAGTCTTTTTTTTCGTGCATCGCAGCGCAGATCCGCAAAGGAGGCAACCAGTGAGTGAGTCAAAATGCCAAATTAATGGCAATAAGATAGAACCATGTGCAGCACTGGCAAAATCCCTTGAGCATGATGCTGAATACACGGCGCGAAAAGGTCTGCTGATATACAAAATCTGGAATGAGAGTTTAACTCGCGGCCCTGATTTGGTGATGTTGCGTTCCGGTGAATTTTCTAAATCACCAGTGCGGGTTTCATTTTGTCCGTTCTGTGGTGAAAGTCTGAAAACGTGGGAGAACAGAAATGAATGAAATTAAAGAAATACCAGTAGTACGTGATGAATATGGCTGCTGGACGCATCCTGAATATGAAAAATTCTGTGATGGTAGAGAACATATTTCAACGGAAGAGTTTAACGCATGGATGGAGGGAAATAATCTTCAATGGACCATCAGAACTATGGATGAAGATGATTTTAATCTGGACGCAGATGGTCCCGATATTGCCTCCTGGAAACCGGAGCGCCCGGAAGGTGAAGGCTGGTTCATTGGTTCCATTCATGACACTGAAGATGGTCCGGTTTGTGTATGGCTGAGAAATAAGGTTGAAGCATAAAGGCGATAAACCACCTGACAACAAAACACTGAAAAATTTAAATCAGAAGTGAATTTTATTAAATCCTTAACCGGGGGGATTCCTGCACTCTCAGAACATCAGGAGACCGCCCGAAAGGGCGGTAATGAAAAATGGCTGAATTAACCAAATGGCTACAAAACACGATTACCGGAATTGAAACGGTAGTAGACGATAAATCGTTTGTATGTGATGAAATAGTATTCAAAATCGATGTGGTTAAAAACGTACTTACCGCATTTAAAGTCGCGCTGGCATCGCTGGAAGCCGAACCGGTGACATGGCGATATCGCTACGTGAGAAAAGGCGTTACGAACTTTCAGGAGAAGCCGTGGGTTGGTGACTGGAAATATGTACCGACAAAAGAGGATTGCAACGACAGGCCGAACTATGAAATTCAGGCGTTATTCACGGCCCAGCCTGTGCCACTGACACCCGAAGGATTGATTAAAGCGGTGCGCTTCTATGAACAGGTTAAGAGTGAAAATCCGCCAGTCGAAACCGGAGCATGGAAAGACGCTGTTGACTGGGTGCTCAAAGAGGCTTGTCAGGCTGTAAACATTGGCATCAAAGGAGAGTGATATGGCAACTTTGCAGGAATTAATCGACCTGACGCCAGAACAGGAAAAAGCGTGGAATCGCCTTGTGAAGGCTGTAAAGGATTTCAGGGCAGCCGGAGGAAAGTTTTATAGCGTCCTGGACACGCTGAGCGCATACAACGGCGAGCACGTTGCCAGCATTGATAACGATAAGGGCTACCACACTGCAAGCGTTTATATGCCTAGCATTGATGCGCCAGGGCTAACCAGTTGGGCTGATGATTGGCACGGCATCACGCTGAAAGATGGCGTTGAAGTGGATGAGGACTAACACATGACTACTTTTACCGACAAAGAACTGATTAAAGAAATCAGAGAGCGAATCGGCAGCCTGGACGTGCGAGACAATATTGAGCGCCTGGCTTATGAAATCGCGCTGGCATCACTGGAAGCAGTATCGGATGAACGGGCAGCCTATGAATTATTTATGGAGAAGCGTTTCGGGGAATCTGTAGATCGCCGCAGGGCAAAAAATGGCGATGGCGAATACATGGCATGGGATATGGCGATTGGCTGGATTATCTGGTGTCACCGCGCCGCCATGCCTCAGGCCGGAAACTTTCGGGAAATCTCGGAAACGTCAACCTGCTCTCCGGTAATTCCGGCTGGCTGGATAAGCTGTAGTGAGCGAATGCCGGAAGAAACGGGTGACATTATAGTTGTTTCGGATGGCATTGTAATGTCCGGGATTTCTTATTCTCGTCGTGACGGGTTCTATATAGCCGCATTGGAGTACGACGACGATGAACCAATTGACGGTGTAACCCACTGGATGCATCTACCAGAACCGCCGCAGGAGGTGAAGTGATGAACAACTTAATGATCGACCTTGAGACGATGGGGAAAAATAAGGATGCACCGATCGTTTCCATTGGCGCGGTGTTCTTCACTCCAGAAACCGGAGACATCGGACAAGAATTCTATGCGGTTGTCAGCCTAGACAGTGCTATGAAGCAAGGAGCTACACCTGACGGCGATACCATCCTGTGGTGGTTGAAACAAAGCCCTGAAGCGCGAGCTGCAATCTGTATTGATGATACTTTGTCGATCAGCGATGCTCTCTCAGAACTAAACCATTTCATTAACCGGCACGCAGACAATACGAAATATTTAAAAGTCTGGGGTAACGGGGCCACCTTCGACAACGTAATTTTACGTGGAGCTTACGAGCGAGCAGGACAAATCTGCCCGTGGGCGTACTGGAATGACCACGATGTACGCACGATCGTTACGCTTGGGCGTTCCATCGGATTCGACCCCAAAATGGACATGCCTTTCGATGGCGAACGGCACAACGCCCTGGCTGATGCCCGTCATCAGGCAAAATATGTTTCCGCTATCTGGCAGAAATTAATTCCTGCCACCAGCACAGAATTATGATTTTCCCGGGTGCAGCCGGTTTTGATGGAGAAAATTATGAACACCTTGTTTTTACTGATGGCTGAATTCAATACCCCAAACATTGAACTCTCAGCAGTTAGCCAAAAGTACTTTGGTATGAGTCCAGCCACGGCAGAAGCAAAAGCAAACGCTTGTAAGTTGCCCGTTCCAACATATCGCATCGGCACATCACAAAAAGCAAAACGTTGCATCAATATTCAAGATCTTGCGGAATACATAGACAAAAGGCGAGAAGAAGGACGTATCGAGTGGGAACAGGTCAGAACAGTCAAACAGAAGGACAAAGAACATCACTAAAGAAAAACCCGCCTGAAGGCGGGTTTTCAAAAAGCACCAGCTATGATCATGCTGCTTTGCGACGACGAAGCTTACCCTGCTGCTCTTTACCAGAGACAGTAGCGTGAGTGAACGCATTAGGAGCAGCCTTCATCAGAACTTCAACAGCAGCACCCATACCTGCGAATGCTTTCATTGTGTCGAACTTAACCTGTGGCTTGGTTGCTTTTTGATCTTTCATAGAAAACTCCCGAGACAGTAAAGGCGTCTCTAACCCTTTCTTTAAAGCTAGCTTGTTTCGCTAACTTATGCCAATCGATCATGTCGATTGGTGACATCGTTTCTTAGTAGTTTAAGCACAAAACGACTGCCATAGATGTACCTTTAAGGTAATCTGGACGGGTATCCTACAATTTGTAGACCCTTCTCGTCTATACCTACTGAGCAAATTTAAGAAAGATATCCTGCAGCTCATCAATGACTGCCGACATCACATAACCGCACTGTTCCATGCGGAAACCAAAAGACTCGTAATACTGCACCAGTTCTGGTACTGGCTCTACAATGTGGACAACTTTACATTCAACAGCTTTACAAAATATAAAAGCACTCATAAGAGTGAGTAAAACCATGCGCCCTTTCAATGGGTGAGATTCATCTTCTCTAGAAAACCTTTCGATCATATGGATACGAAAGATGTTTTCTTCAACCCCATAAACACAAATTGCTGCTCCTGATGGTATTCCCTGAACCCGACCTTGCTGAACAAGTTTTATGCAGAACTCATACTTTTCTCTGGAGTTGCCATAGGTACTTAACGCATAGTCCCATTCAAGCTCACCATAGCCACCACACAGAATCTTGTAATCATCATCACTGAGCGGACCAACAGCAAGAGGTAAGCCGACATGATCAATAATCAACTGGATATTGTTACGTACTGATTGACCTATCTCGTCCAGGGTAAGCATCATGGCCTCTCAAGCGGAACACTAAAAGTCGCATTATATCTCATTCTTAAGCCGCGTATGGATTACACCTTGAAATGAAAACGCCGGGTTCCCAATAGGCTCCCACAAAGTATATAACTATTTGTTTTTCAAAAACGGTACATCCTATCGAGCATTGGTGCAACGCTAAACCGACCACTCCAGTGAACGTCAGTTTTTTCAGGCATTGCGCTGGTTTGGTTGATTTTTTGCATTTCAGAATTACCGTGCATTTTCAAATGTAGAGATTATTTTATCGATATATCATTGAGTTATGTTATTCAGCATCACTGTTCAGGAGGCTCAATAGCGGGGTACTATACCATAACAACAGGAAGCGCCTGTCTCATTGCAAAAGAAAATTGAGATCCTCTCAAGGCATGAAGCTCTCACGAAGTGAAGATATAATCTTATTAGATGTTAGCGTTGTGAAAAGCAATGATAAACAATTCAGTTTCGACTGATAAATAAAAAATCACACATAAACCATGCTGATATATCTCGCGGCGAATAGTATTGATAGATAAAAAAGAACCCAATCATTGTTGAGTTCTTTTGTATAATGCCTTCCATACCATCGAAGAACTTCACATATTATTTCCCCGATTTAACCCCGAATAAATCATAAATTAATTTAGAAGTGTCTGTAAGTATTTTAATCTCTTCCTTTGAGGTTGGGTCAAACGACTTAGCGAAGCTAATTAATTGCGGTGCAGCATCTCGCATTTTGCTTAAAATATCAGGTTCGAGCTTTCCTTCATTCACCAGAAGTGACATCTTCTCCAGATAGTCATCAAAATTCATTTCTCCCCCATCTGCCAGACGCTTCATCTCTCCCAGATACTTCTTCATATCACGTTGAGATAATTCTTCAAACTGAGCTGTCAGGTAGTTATTATTATATTCATTAATATTCACTCTTCCTGCTAAATCTGCGTAGGCACTAGAATATGAACGTGAAATTAACAGCGAAGCGAATAATTTTAAGCTGTTGTCATCATATTCCTGACATGCATTAACAAACGTTAAGAAACCATAACCTATTGCTTGCAAATGTATATTCGCTAAAGGTTCATTATCTTTAGATTCCTCATAAAATAGCTGAACCGTGGAGGGAAGGCCATTCTTAGTTTCTACGTCAAAAGTACATCGTTCTATGGGCGTCGCATCTTTATTATCCTCGAGATTACATATACTATTAATCGCGAAATGAAAAATAGCCCGGTCAACAACTGATGCAATATATTCACGATCGTTTAATTCCTCATCAGTACAATCTCCAATATACTCATTGACACATATTTTGAGATCATTTATTTGCTTAATTAACGTCACATTTTTTTCACGTGCAGTCCATAAATTATGAGTGATTCTTTGAATAAACAAATCTATTTTTGCAATAATTATATCCCGATGACGCATCGTTGAATAATCAATAGATTTACCATATATACTATTTACTTTACCTTTGATTGCATCTTCATTATCGAATTGATTTGAATTGAGTGTTTTATTAAAGTATCCAGTTGCACCGGGTATTATCTTCAACATGATTCATCTACCTTTTTTGTCGTACCGTGTCCTCCTTATAATTCTTTTGCCATCTGGTCACTATCAAAAATCGCTCATAATTTTCTGAACTACGGGTATGCGATCAACCCCAGTTAAATAAATAGTGAGTTAACTTAAAGCAATTCATTTAAAAATGAATTATTAATTATTATCGTGTAGATAATGGTACTACCAGGCAATACAACACCTTACCGACAAATCAAAAAATCAACATTACGGTAACAATAAGGGTTCTCGGTGTTTTTCCTGGAACATGGTAAAGTAAGGACATTCTTAACCCCCCACTTTGAGGTGCCCGATGGAAAAGACCACAACGCAGGAGTTATTAGCGCAGGCTGAAAAAATCTGCGCGCAGCGTAATGTGCGCCTGACTCCACAGCGCCTGGAAGTGTTGCGCCTGATGAGTCTGCAGGATGGCGCTATCAGCGCTTATGATCTGCTTGATTTGCTGCGCGAAGCTGAACCGCAAGCCAAGCCGCCAACGGTTTATCGCGCGCTGGATTTTCTGCTTGAGCAAGGTTTTGTGCATAAGGTGGAATCCACCAACAGTTATGTGCTCTGTCATCTGTTCGACCAGCCCACCCATACTTCAGCCATGTTTATTTGCGATCGCTGCGGCGCGGTGAAAGAAGAATGTGCAGAAGGCGTGGAAGACATCATGCATACGCTGGCGGCAAAAATGGGGTTTGCCCTGCGGCATAATGTGATTGAAGCACATGGACTCTGTGCGGCATGCGTGGAAGTGGAAGCGTGTCGTCATCCTGAACAGTGCCAGCATGATCACTCTGTACAGGTGAAAAAGAAATCACGTTAAGAGGGCGTACATCCTTGTACACGTCGGGCAGGAGGGATTAATTACCAGCGATACTCATTGCGGGTTTCCCAATCCACGACCTCTTTTTCTGCCTGATCTTTCTGATAACCATAACGTTCCTGGATTTTACCGACCAGTTGATCACGTTTACCTTCAATGATCGTCATATCATCATCGGTCAGTTTGCCCCATTGCTCTTTCACTTTACCTTTAAACTGTTTCCAGTTACCGCCGGCTTCATCTTTATTCATAATCAAGACCTCATCGTTAGGTTGTGAATGAGAGTACGTTCACTTTTCTTCTGAACGTGAGATTAAGTGTAGTCAGCAATTTGGCTTAGGATTATTTATTCAGAATTTTTAACCGTCACGTTGCGGCAAACCAGGTACCGTTGCGCCAGTGACGCCGCCAGATAGCCGCCAGAGAAAGCCCGCGCAAAGCCAGAAAGACGGTTAATGCCAGCCACAAACCATGATTACCCAGCCACGGCAGCGTAAGGAGCGTCAGCGCAAAACCTGCGGCGGCCACCGCCATACTGTTACGCATTTCGGCGGCACGCGTTGCGCCTATAAACATGCCGTCCAGCAGATAACACCAGACGCCAACCAACGGCAAAATCACCTGCCAGATAAGATAGCGGTCGGCCAGCTGCTGAATCTGGGTTAACGACGTCAGTAACGCAATGATGTGTTCCCCTGCCAGCAAATAAACCACCGAAAACAGTAACGCTACGATCCCCGACTGGCGGCACGCTGCCCGCCAGACATCCAGCAACTGGCTACCGTCGCGCGCACCGTATGCCTGACCGGAATGTGCTTCAACCGCGTAGGCAAAACCATCCAGCGCATAGGCGGTAAAGGTGAGTAGCGTCATCAGAACCGCGTTAACAGCGATAATGTCACTCCCCAGTCGCGCGCCAAGTACGGTGATCGCGCCGAAACAGAGTTGCAACAACAGCGAGCGCAGCATGATATCGCGGTTAAGCGCCAGCAAGCGACGGAAATTTCCTCGCCAGGCAGTTTTCAGCATTTCGCCGGAGATTCCGCGTAGTTTGAGGATTTTACGCACCATTAGCAGACCAATCAGCAATGTTGCATATTCCGCAATAACCGTCGCCAGCGCCGCGCCCTGCACGTTCATATGCAGCCCCATCACCAGCCAGACATCCAGCACAATGTTGAGGATATTGCCGACCACTAACAAAATTACTGGCGCACGGGCATATTGCACGCCGAGTAACCAACCAAGTAATACCAGATTCGCCAGCGACGCCGGTGCGCTTAACCAGCGGATTTCAAGAAAGCGCCGCGCCTGTTCCAGGACTGCTTCACTACCGCCAACAATATGCAGCGCCAGATCGATAATCGGCGTACGCAACAGCGCAATTAACGCCCCAGCCCCCAACGCCAACAGCAACGGTTGCACCAGCGCACGGGCTAATGCCTGAGGATTTTTGGCACCATAAGCCTGCGCAGTCAGCCCGGTGGTGCTCATGCGTAAAAAAAGCAACAACATAAAGAGAAAGCTGGTCGCCGTTGCACCAACCGCCACGCCGCCCAAATAAACCGGACTATCAAGATGACCAATAACCGCCGTATCGACCAGCCCCAACAACGGAACGGTGATATTGGAGAAAATCATGGGTAAGGCGAGATGCCAGAGCGCTTTATCAGATGAAGTGAGGAATGCCATGCAGACAAGCCTGATGAAGAGAGATGAAAAACAAACCGCGACGCCAGGCGGCATCGCGGTCTCAGAGATATGTTACAGCCAGTCGCCGTTGCGAATAACCCCAACCGCCAGCCCTTCAATGGTGAAGCTCTGCTGACGAAGGTCAACGACAATTGGTTTAAACTCGCTATTTTCTGGCAACAGTTCGACTTTATTGCCCTGTTTTTTCAGGCGCTTAACGGTAACTTCGTCATCAATACGTGCGACAACGACCTGACCGTTACGTACATCCTGAGTTTTATGCACTGCCAGCAAGTCGCCATCCATAATGCCGATATCTTTCATCGACATCCCGCTGACGCGCAGCAGGAAATCAGCATTCGGCTTGAACAAGGAAGGATCGACCTGATAATGACCTTCAATATGCTGTTGCGCCAGAAGCGGTTCACCGGCAGCCACACGACCTACCAGCGGCAACCCTTCTTCCTCTTCCTGCAACAGACGAATCCCGCGTGATGCGCCGGAAACAATTTCAATAACGCCTTTGCGTGCCAGCGCCTTCAGATGTTCTTCAGCCGCGTTTGGGGAACGGAACCCCAAACGCTGCGCGATTTCCGCACGCGTCGGCGGCATACCTGTCTGGCTGATGTGATCACGGATGAGATCAAACACCTCTTGTTGCCTGGCCGTTAACGCTTTCATTCCGCCCCCTGGGTGTATATACAGTTATGCTGTGAGTATATACAGCAAAAGGCGATTTTGGAACCATAAACTGCACAATAAACCAGAGATTTATCGAAATCTGGAAGGGTTATCCAAAATGCGACCATAACAGGATGCACCAGGTAATCACGGCGACGATAATCGCAATCAGCACCGCGGCGGATCCCATATCTTTAGCGCGTCCGGATAGCTCATGGTATTCAGAGCCAATTCGGTCAACCACTGCTTCGATGGCGCTATTGAGGATTTCCACAATCATCACCAGCATCACGGAGCTGATAAGCAGCACGCGGGTAATTGCGTCCACATCCAGCCAGCAGGCGATGACCACCGCCAACAATACCGCTACGCCTTCCTGACGGAAGGCCGCTTCGTTGATCCATGCAGCGCGTAAACCTTTCCAGGAATAGCCAGCAGCTTTGATAATTCGGGTGAGTCCAGTGGTATTATTGGCCATTGAAAGAACCTTTTTACATTATGAGCGTCAATATCAGTGTACCGTTAAATCCGATGATTCGGGTTTGCGTAACGCCGCGCGAAACATGAGCGGATACCACAGAATTTCCCATGACTTTCTGCTATCCTTGCCGCGCATTTGCATTATTAACCAGAGGCTTTACATCGTTTATGTCCGGCTGGCCACGAATTTACTACAAATTACTGAATTTACCATTAAGCATCCTGGTAAAAAGCAAGTCTATTCCGGCAGATCCTGCCCCGGAACTGGGGCTGGATACCTCTCGTCCAATTATGTACGTTTTACCGTACAACTCGAAAGCAGATTTGCTGACGTTGCGCGCCCAGTGTCTGGCACATGACCTGCCTGACCCGTTAGAGCCGCTGGAAATCGACGGCACGCTACTGCCGCGCTATGTGTTCATTCACGGCGGGCCGCGTGTATTCACCTATTACACGCCGAAAGAAGAGTCTATTAAGCTGTTCCACGACTATCTCGATTTGCACCGTAGCAACCCAAATCTGGATGTGCAGATGGTGCCAGTATCGGTGATGTTTGGTCGCGCGCCGGGGCGTGAAAAAGGCGAAGTGAACCCGCCGCTGCGTATGCTTAACGGCGTACAGAAATTTTTCGCTGTACTGTGGCTCGGTCGCGACAGTTTTGTGCGTTTCTCGCCGTCAGTTTCGCTGCGCCGTATGGCGGATGAACACGGCACGGATAAAACTATCGCTCAGAAACTGGCGCGCGTGGCGCGTATGCACTTTGCCCGTCAACGTCTGGCTGCCGTAGGCCCACGTCTGCCTGCTCGTCAGGATCTGTTTAATAAGCTGCTCGCCTCCCGCGCCATTGCCAAAGCGGTAGAAGATGAAGCGCGCAGCAAAAAAATCTCCCATGAAAAAGCGCAGCAGAACGCGATTGCGCTGATGGAAGAGATTGCGGCGAATTTCTCTTACGAGATGATCCGCCTGACTGACCGTATTCTGGGCTTCACCTGGAACCGCCTTTACCAGGGCATCAACGTCCATAACGCTGAGCGCGTTCGTCAGCTGGCCCACGACGGTCATGAGCTGGTGTATGTGCCTTGCCACCGCAGTCACATGGACTACCTGCTGCTTTCTTACGTGCTGTATCACCAGGGGCTGGTGCCGCCGCATATCGCCGCCGGGATCAACCTGAACTTCTGGCCGGCTGGGCCGATTTTCCGCCGTCTGGGGGCGTTCTTTATTCGCCGTACTTTTAAAGGCAATAAACTTTATTCCACCGTTTTCCGTGAGTATCTCGGCGAACTGTTCAGCCGTGGTTATTCCGTCGAGTACTTCGTGGAAGGCGGTCGTTCCCGCACGGGGCGTTTGCTGGATCCGAAAACCGGTACGCTGTCGATGACCATTCAGGCGATGCTGCGTGGCGGCACGCGTCCGATTACGCTGATTCCGATCTATATCGGTTATGAGCACGTCATGGAAGTGGGTACTTACGCCAAAGAACTGCGCGGTGCGACGAAAGAGAAAGAGAGCCTGCCGCAGATGCTGCGCGGTTTAAGCAAGCTGCGTAATCTCGGTCAGGGTTACGTCAACTTCGGTGAACCAATGCCGTTGATGACCTACCTTAACCAGCACGTACCAGACTGGCGTGAATCTATCGATCCCATCGAAGCGGTGCGTCCGGCATGGTTAACGCCGACGGTCAATAATATTGCTGCCGATCTGATGGTACGCATTAACAACGCAGGCGCGGCAAACGCCATGAACCTGTGCTGTACTGCGCTTCTGGCGTCACGTCAGCGCTCACTCACCCGCGAGCAGTTAACCGAGCAACTCAACTGCTACCTGGATCTGATGCGCAATGTGCCTTACTCCACGGACTCTACCGTTCCTTCAGCCAGCGCCAGCGAGCTTATCGATCACGCGCTGCAAATGAACAAGTTTGAAGTCGAGAAAGACACGATCGGCGACATCATCATTCTGCCGCGCGAGCAAGCGGTACTGATGACCTACTATCGCAACAACATTGCGCATATGTTGGTGCTGCCTTCGCTGATGGCGGCAATTGTCACCCAGCATCGCCACATCTCCCGCGACGTATTGATGGAGCACGTCAATGTGCTTTACCCAATGCTGAAAGCGGAGCTGTTCCTGCGCTGGGATCGCGACGAGTTGCCGGACGTTATTGATGCGCTGGCCAATGAGATGCAACGTCAGGGGCTGATTACCCTGCAAGATGATGAGTTGCATATCAACCCGGCGCATTCTCGCACGCTACAGCTGCTAGCCGCAGGCGCGCGCGAAACGCTGCAACGTTATGCCATCACTTTTTGGCTGTTGAGCGCCAACCCGTCGATCAACCGCGGTACGCTGGAGAAAGAGAGCCGCACCGTCGCGCAACGTCTCTCCGTGCTGCACGGGATCAACGCGCCGGAGTTCTTCGACAAGGCGGTGTTCAGTTCTCTGGTGCTGACACTGCGTGATGAAGGGTATATCAGCGATAGCGGCGACGCCGAACCGGCAGAAACGATGAAGGTGTATCAGTTGCTGGCGGAGTTGATTACATCAGACGTGCGTTTGACGATTGAGAGTGCGACGCAGGGCGAAGGGTAATCAGTGAGAATTGCCGGATGCGGCTCAAACGCCTTATTCGGCCTACTATGAACTGCAAATTCAATAAATTGCGATATGTTGTGTAGGTCTGAGAAGCGCAGCGCATCAGGCAGCCCAGAAGAAAGCCGGATGATCATCCGGCTTTTTTACATCATCAGAAATGCCAGTAACTCATTGCCAGCCCTAAAAACAGTACCAGACCAACATAGTTATTATTCATAAATGCCTTAAAGCAGGCTTCTCGCTCACGGTTGGCAATCAGTTTTTGTTGATAAACAAACAGCGCGCCAGCCACCAGAATTGACCAGTAATATCCCCAGCCTAAGCCATTTAACTCACCGATAATCGCCATCAACGCCAGTACGCCAATCTGCAAAATACCAATAATCAATTTATCGTATTGGCCGAACAGGATTGCAGTGGATTTAATGCCAATCTTCACATCATCATCGCGGTCAACCATCGCATACTGCGTGTCGTAAGCCACCGCCCAGAGAATATTGGCGAGGAACATTAACCAGCAACTCAACGGCACCGACTCACTCACAGCGGCAAAAGCCATTGGAATCGACCAGCCAAACGCCGCCCCCAGCACCACTTGCGGTAGATGGGTATACCGCTTCATAAACGGGTACACCCACGCCAGCGCCAGCGCGGCAATCGACAACAGAATGGTCATCGTATTCAGCGTCAGCACCAGTAAAAACGAAATCAGTACCAGCACGACAAACAGCGCGCGCGCCTCTTTCTCCGTTACCGCGCCGCTGGGAAGTGGTCGGTTCGCCGTACGCTTAACATGACCATCAAACTTGCGGTCAGCATAATCATTCACCACGCAACCAGCAGCGCGCATCAGCCAGACACCCGCGACAAACACCGCCAGGATCCAGAGCTGGGGAACGCCCGGTGTCGCCACCCACAACGCCCATAATGTTGGCCAGAGCAGCAGTAACGCGCCAATTGGCTTATCCGTACGCATTAAGCGATGAAACGCCAGCAGCTTATTCTGCGTCAGACTCCACTCCATATTTTTTTCCTCTTAGTACAACGGTGACGCCGGTAAAAACAGTTCGGTTAGCAACAGCGGTTTACCGCTTAATCGCAGGCGGGAACGTCGCCCCCACAGTCCGGCATCACGGCCTATCTCAATAAAGTCCCGGGTTAATGTCGATGATGTGAACAGATAGCGTCCTAACGGCGTTTTACCCAATTTTTGTAACGCCAGCTCCGGCCCGCTTAACGTTGACACAGGAACGACGGTACGACCGGCAAGCCACGGTTCACCATCGGCACATAACAAAATTTCACGTAACCAGTAACGAGACTCTTTCGGCAGCAGCGGCAGTTCTTCGGGGATTTCATTCTGCTCGACAAACCCTTCGCGGATCATCGTCACGCTCACCGTTTTTCCCTGCTGTTCAAAACGTTTTGTCATGGAATCTTCCAGCAACAGCCAGTCGAGCAGTTGCGTATCCAGGGCAGGGATCTCTGTAAAATAGCGCAGCGCACGCAGTTGCGTTAACGCGGGGTGTGACATGCCGAACTCTCCGTTACATAACGTAAAGGCATTGTATCGCAGAAAAGTGTTTACGGGAGATGTAAAGCAAATTAAGTGATCTAATGCGCAACAAAAACGCAACAATCGCATGAAGTGGTAAAACGCTGTTGAACCTTACGCTTTGCCGATGCCCGTGCTGGCGAGGGCAACCATAGGGACATCACCGCCCAGGATGCCAGGAACGATGATGTTTTCCTTTACTTAAATACCTTTATTCTTTATACGATTAGCTCGCCAACTCGCAGTAAAAATTGGGAAAAGCGCATGTTTATCCTGAGATTTGGTGCCGAAAAGTGTTTCCGGAGTAAGATTAACAGGCAACATCTCATGTCTGGATTTGTAGATATACGTGGAATTCCAATTGGTATCTTTTGTAGGATTCAACATATCATGTAAGCGCTGGGAGCTTACCACCATAACTGGCCCATCATAGACAGAGGAGAACAGGATAAAGATATTATCGTTTCGTGTTAATTCATTCGTGTTAAAGGTTCTTAAATTATCTTCAGTTTCTATAAAGATAGGTGAAACATCATCACTACGAATCCACTCTTTATAAAGATGCCAGGCATTTGCTTTGATCGTATCATCCGTTGATCGTAGAGCCTGATCGATAAGTTGGATAAAAAAATTGTTATTTTGATCAATCAGCCCTTTATTCATATTAAATCTGTTAATAAAAACGATCATCTGTTGGGTATCGAAATTCACTTTACTGAATCGATGTTGACGCATAAAAATATCGAACGTGTTATCTTCATCAGAATGGATATAACTACGTATAATTGGATCTTTTATATAAGGGCAATGGCTAAATATTTTCTTCATATTCTCAATAAAGTTTTTATTAACAATATTAAGAATTTTTAATTGCATCACCAATTTTACTGCCAGAACGGATTTCAATATCATTGCATTATCTGGCAATGTATCAATCATTTTTATAATGTTATTGATATAACCATCAAGATCTTCATTCCCAAATATATCTGAATAATCAATAGTTAATTCCAATCGTTCTGTAATGCAATCTTTAAAATTCCCTGTCGACATTCGCACATGATCAAACATAACAGCTGTCAAATTCGATTTAATAAATGATATTTCTTTGTCAGAAAGAAATTCTGCTCTGGTGAAGTGCGAAGCATAAAGATAACAATTATCGAAGTTTGAATTTTTAATCTGACATTCGCGAAAATTACTATGACCAAGTTGACTCTGCGAGAAGTCAACTGTATCAAGAATATTTTGGCTAAAATCAACACATTCGCCACTCGTTTTGAGAAAAATCACATTGTGTAAACGTCGACATTTAAATATGACATTATTAACTGTTGCCTTAGTAAAATTGCAATTCTCAATGTCTTTACATTCGAAAGTTGCATGTTGTAGATTTGACGATAAAAAAGACACCTCCGAAATAACGTCACCTTTAAAATGGCAACTTGTTAAATCCAAATCAGACAGGTCGATATACCCCTGCGCATCTTTATCCATCATAAAATCACAAGCGCATTCTATTTTTTCATTTCTATAAAATTTTACGCTTATAATATCATTACTGATTGAGACTTCACGAAACATATTTATTGCATGATTTTTTTCGTTCCGTTGTTTTATATTTAAAAATATATTGCTGATATAAATAAAATTTTCTCGATTTAACCCTGGCACCCCATTAAAATTACGTAGTAAATCAAGATCTACTATATTATTTCCTTGCACCACATCATGTTTCATCAAAGAGTTATTGCCGCCAGAATTTGTGATATGACCTATCATAAAACCTCTGTATTACAGAAATAAAATAACCTGGAAAAGTAGCCTGAGCGTCCAGACACTACCGGCGAAAGGAAAAGAATCTCTGATAAGGCATTGAGATAATAGATATTCTTAGTGAAGAAGAAGTGAAGTACTATAAAAAATCGCTCATATCCCTGGAATGAAGCATAAAAAAAGGTGCGCCAGGAGACGCACCAGTTGTTGCAAAATCAGCACTGTGGGGCGTAATTACCCCTTGCCTTTTACACTGCTGATAAAGGTGGAACGGGCAGATGTTGACCCCAGGCGTTCAGCTTCATCAAGCAGTTTTAACGCCTTATCAACATCACCTTTCGCGACAGCGTTTTTGATCGCGGTATTAAAATAACTTTCCGTGTCGTTGAGCATCGGCTCGCTTTTCTTCACCGGTGCCGGAGCGGGTGCAGCCACAGCTGGTGCCGCCGTGTTGCCTACCGTAACCGGAGCTGGAGCGGAAGAACCAAATAGTGGCCCGACCAACACGCTGGAACTGGAGTTCGTTTTGACTTTCAGTTTCAGTAAGCCATCGGTGGTATGACGAGCAACCGGGTCAGGAATATCCGGGATCGAGTTACCGACGCCTTTGGCATAGGCTTTAGCCGGGTCGAGCAGTTGGGTCGTCTGCTGGAGATCTTTTTCCGTGGTAAAGACCAGAACATAAAGTTTTTGCTGCCCCAACGCCGGTGTCAGGCGCATAACGCCTTCCAGCCGATCTGCACTCATCACGCCTGGTTCCTGGTAGGTGAAATAACTGCTGGGGAAGAAGGCTGATGGGGTCATGTTCTGATCAAGAATCAGCACGTTCGGCGCAAAAACGCTGGTTTGTTTGTTCACTTCGCTGGTCAGCGTCAGGGTCAGTTCGCCAATGTTTGCCGGGACGCTGTACGCAGCAACCGGACCACTGATGCCGGGAACGTTCAGTTGTTGGCCGCCGGTCGCCAGTTGGGTGGTCTGGGTTTTAGATTGATCGACCGGTGTCCAGGTGAGTTGTTGCAGCGCGGCAGATGGAATGGCTGGCGCGTCGCTGGTGTTTTGCGGTACGTAGTTAACATCGGCAAGGCTGATTCCAGGCGCGCTTGCCAGCAACCCTGCTGATAAACAGAGGGCGATGAGACTTTTATTCATTTTCATTGTTTTCACCTCAAAATCTGGAGCTCAGCGGTAGCCAGGCAATAGCGCGCTAAACCCGATAATCAGAGGGGCTTGCGCCCCTTTCAGATAATGACAACCTGTTTTTATGCCGGATGCGGCGCAAGCACCTTATCCGGCCCAGTTTTTGCTATTACCACCAGATTTCCATCTGGGCACCGAAGGTCCACTCGTCGCTGTCGCCACGACCGAAGCTGCCGCCGTTGAAATCAGCAGGAACGGCTTTGCCGTAGTTCGGGTTAACCTTGCTATCGCCGTTGTAGTCGTAACCCCATTTCTCATCCCACTTGGCGTAGGTTGCGAAGACACGAATAGCCGGGCGTGACCAGATGCTGTCGCCAGCCTGCCATTGTTGTGCGAGGGTAATTTTGTACTGATTGTTCTTGTCGCCGGTGCGCTGGGATTCGACGTTGTCGTAGCCGATTTCCATCACGGTGCTCATGATTGGCGTCCACTTGTACATCGGGCGAATACCGACGGTCCACCACTTGGTGCCGTTGTCGTTATCCCAGTTGATATCCTGGTACATACCCACGTACATCATGTCCCAGTTGTCGCCCATGGAGATCGCACCGTGGTCGAGGATACGCAGCATGTGACCGTTGTTGTTGATATTGTAGGCAAATTTTTCGTTATCAAACGCGACGCCAGAACCCTGCGACAGACCTTTACCCTGCGAGGTCATCGAGTCAGTAGCGTACTGAACAACAAACTTGTTAAAGCCCTTCAGGACACTCTGAGTATGTTCAGCAGTGAATAACCAGCCGTCTTTCGATGCGCCATCAACCAGACGATAGTTATCACGCAGGTTGGCACGACCGTAGTCGACACCCAGTTCTAATGTGCCGCCCGGGTTGATTTCCATCTGCGCTAAACGCACGTCGAAAACGTCGTTCGCGGTTTCGTTGGTATAGTCATAAATATTGTTGCTGGCGAAAGAGGAAGAACCACCTGCTTCAGAGGAGCGGGTTGCTGCCAGAGAGAGTTTACCGAAGCCAACATCGATGTTTTCCAGACCGGCACCAGGACCAGAAATATCCCAGTAGTAGAAGTCGATCATATGAACGTCATGACGTTGGTAGAAGCGCTTACCTGCCCAGATGGTGGAACCTGGCAGCCATTCGATCAGGTTTTTACCCTGCACGTTTGCTTCACGGAAGGCCGGATCGGTAGCTTCCCAGTCATTCTGTTGTGCGACGGAATAGGCCACGTTAGTGTCGAAATAGAAGCTCTTATCGCCCTCTTTCCACACTTCCTGACCCAATTTTAATTCAGCATAAGTTTCACATTCGTTGCCAAGACGGTATTTACTTTGAGCACCGGTAGTCTGGAAACACTGTTGTTCACCGCCGCTACCTGTCCAGCCAATACCGGAACGTGCATAGCCGTGGAAATCAACAGCCATTGCCTGAGCAGACATTACGCCCGCTGCGACGGCAACCGCCAGAGGAAGTTTGCGCAGAGTAATCATCATTCTATCTCCTGAGTCATTGCTTTTCTTTTTTCACATCACCTGTGACAGGCTTTGTGTGTTTTGTGGGGTGCTTAAACGCCCGGCTCCTTATGCAGTCGACGACATGCAGTGCCATCCTCACGGAACAGATGGCAACGCTCTGGCGGCAGGCCGATAGCGAATGTGGCACCTTCTTCTACCAACACCACGTCGTTCTGGCGGTACACCAGGTTTTGACGAATGGAAGGGATCTGGATATGGATTTGGGTTTCGTTGCCGAGTTGCTCGACGACCTGAACTTCACCCTCAAGGATGACGTCAGCGATATCACTCGGCAGTAGATGTTCCGGGCGAATACCCAGCGACATATTGGCTCCAACCTGGACATCACGGCTTTCAACAGGCAGCCAGACTTGCTGACGATTTGGCATCGGCAGCTCCACCTGCACTTGATCGATTGCGGTGGCAGTCACTTTTACCGGCAGGAAGTTCATCTTTGGCGAACCGATAAATCCGGCGACAAAACGGTCTGCCGGATAGTGGTACAGCTCCAGCGGTTTCCCAACCTGTGCCACGCGACCGGCGTCCAGCACCACGATTTTGTCGGCCAGCGTCATCGCTTCGACCTGATCGTGGGTGACGTAAATCATTGTGCGGCCCAGGCGTTTATGCAGACGGGAGATTTCGATACGCATTTGCACACGTAGTGCAGCATCGAGGTTGGAGAGCGGTTCATCGAGCAAAAATACGCTTGGCTCGGCCACCAGCGTACGGCCAATCGCCACACGCTGACGCTGACCACCGGAGAGCGCTTTCGGTTTGCGATCCAGCAAATGCGCCAGTTGTAGCACTTCCGCCACCTGGTTGACGCGTTGGTTAATCACCTCTTTTTTTGCGCCTGCCAGTTTCAGGCCAAATGACATGTTTTCTGCTACTGACAGGTGGGGATAGAGCGCGTAAGACTGAAACACCATACCAACGCCGCGTTCTGCTGGCGGAGTGTCATTCATCCGTTTCTCACCGATGAACAGGTCGCCGCTGGTGATCGTCTCAAGCCCGGCAATCATGCGCAGTAAAGTCGATTTACCGCAGCCAGACGGTCCGACAAACACCACGAATTCACCTTCATGGATATCGAGATTGATATCTTTCGATACCACGACCTCACCCCAGGCTTTCGTTACATTTTGCAGCTGTACGCTCGCCATGCCCTTCTCCCTTTGTAACAACCTGTCATCGACAGCAACATTCATGATGGGCTGACTATGCGTCATCAGGAGATGGCTTAAATCCTCCACCCCCTGGCTTTTTTATGGGGGAGGAGGCGGGAGGATGAGAACGCGGCTTCTGTGAACTAAACCGAGGTCATGTAAGGAATTTCGTGATGTTGCTTGCAAAAATCGTGGCGATTTTATGTGCGCATCTCCACATTACCACCAATTCTGTAACAGAGATCACACAAAGCAACGGTGGGGCGTAGGGGCAAGGAGGATGGAAAGAGGTTGCCGTATAAAGAAACTAGAGTCCGTTTAGGTGTTTTCACGAGCACTTCACCAACAAGGACCATAGATTATGAAAATAAAAACAGGTGCACGCATCCTCGCATTATCCGCATTAACGACGATGATGTTTTCCGCCTCGGCTCTCGCCAAAATCGAAGAAGGTAAACTGGTAATCTGGATTAACGGCGATAAAGGCTATAACGGTCTCGCTGAAGTCGGTAAGAAATTCGAGAAAGATACCGGAATTAAAGTCACCGTTGAGCATCCGGATAAACTGGAAGAGAAATTCCCTCAGGTTGCGGCAACTGGCGATGGCCCTGACATTATCTTCTGGGCGCACGACCGCTTTGGTGGCTACGCTCAATCTGGCCTGTTGGCTGAAATCACCCCAGACAAAGCGTTCCAGGACAAGCTGTATCCGTTTACCTGGGATGCCGTACGTTACAACGGCAAGCTGATTGCTTACCCGATCGCTGTTGAAGCGTTATCGCTGATTTATAACAAAGATCTGCTGCCGAACCCGCCAAAAACCTGGGAAGAGATCCCGGCGCTGGATAAAGAACTGAAAGCGAAAGGTAAGAGCGCGCTGATGTTCAACCTGCAAGAACCGTACTTCACCTGGCCGCTGATTGCTGCTGACGGGGGTTATGCGTTCAAGTATGAAAACGGCAAGTACGACATTAAAGACGTGGGCGTGGATAACGCTGGCGCGAAAGCGGGTCTGACCTTCCTGGTTGACCTGATTAAAAACAAACACATGAATGCAGACACCGATTACTCCATCGCAGAAGCTGCCTTTAATAAAGGCGAAACAGCGATGACCATCAACGGCCCGTGGGCATGGTCCAACATCGACACCAGCAAAGTGAATTATGGTGTAACGGTACTGCCGACCTTCAAGGGTCATCCATCCAAACCGTTCGTTGGCGTGCTGAGCGCAGGTATTAACGCCGCCAGTCCGAACAAAGAGCTGGCGAAAGAGTTCCTCGAAAACTATCTGCTGACTGACGAAGGTCTGGAAGCGGTTAATAAAGATAAACCGCTGGGTGCAGTGGCGCTGAAGTCTTACGAGGAAGAGTTGGCGAAAGATCCACGCATTGCTGCCACCATGGAAAACGCCCAGAAAGGTGAAATCATGCCGAACATCCCGCAGATGTCCGCTTTCTGGTATGCCGTGCGTACTGCGGTGATCAACGCCGCCAGCGGTCGTCAGACTGTCGATGAAGCCCTGAAAGACGCGCAGACTCGTATCACCAAGTAATGCTGTGAAATGCCGGATGCGGCGTGAACGCCTTGTCCGGCCTACAAAACCGAAACGTATGTAGGCCTGGTAAGGCGCGTCAGCGTCGCATCAGGCAGTTGTTGTCGGATAAGGCGTGAAAGCCTTATCCGTCCTGGAATGAGGAAGAACCCCATGGATGTCATTAAAAAGAAACATTGGTGGCAAAGCGACGCGCTGAAATGGTCAGTGTTAGGTCTGCTCGGCCTGCTGGTGGGTTACCTTGTTGTTTTAATGTACGCACAAGGGGAATACCTGTTCGCCATTACCACGCTGATATTGAGTTCAGCGGGGCTGTATATTTTCGCCAATCGTAAAGCCTACGCCTGGCGCTATGTTTACCCGGGAATGGCTGGAATGGGATTATTCGTCCTCTTCCCTTTGGTCTGCACCATCGCCATTGCCTTCACCAACTACAGCAGCACTAACCAGCTGACTTTTGAACGTGCGCAGGAAGTGTTGTTAGATCGCTCCTGGCAAGCAGGCAAAACCTATAATTTTGGTCTTTACCCGGCGGGCGATGAGTGGCAACTGGCGCTCAGCGACGGCGAAACCGGCAAAAATTACCTCTCCGACGCGTTTAAATTTGGCGGCGAGCAAAAACTGCAACTGAAAGAAACGGCCGCCCAGCCTGAAGGCGAACGCGCGAATCTGCGCGTGATTACCCAGAATCGTCAGGCGCTGAGTGACATTACCGCCATTCTGCCGGATGGCAACAAAGTGATGATGAGCTCCCTACGCCAGTTTTCTGGCACGCAGCCGCTCTACACACTCGACGGTGACGGTACGTTGACGAATAATCAGAGCGGCGTGAAATATCGTCCGAATAACCAAATTGGCTTTTACCAGTCCATTACCGCCGACGGCAACTGGGGCGATGAAAAGCTAAGCCCCGGTTACACCGTGACCACCGGCTGGAAAAACTTTACCCGTGTCTTCACCGACGAAGGCATTCAGAAACCGTTCCTCGCCATTTTCGTTTGGACCGTGGTGTTCTCGCTGATCACCGTCTTTTTAACGGTGGCGGTCGGCATGGTTCTGGCGTGTCTGGTGCAGTGGGAAGCGTTGCGCGGCAAAGCGGTCTATCGCGTCCTGCTGATTCTGCCCTACGCGGTGCCATCATTCATTTCAATCTTGATTTTCAAAGGGTTGTTTAACCAGAGCTTCGGTGAAATCAACATGATGTTGAGCGCGCTGTTTGGCGTGAAGCCCGCCTGGTTCAGCGATCCGATCACCGCCCGAACGATGCTGATTATCGTCAATACCTGGCTGGGTTATCCGTACATGATGATCCTCTGCATGGGCTTGCTGAAAGCGATTCCGGACGATTTGTATGAAGCCTCAGCAATGGATGGCGCAGGTCCGTTCCAGAACTTCTTTAAGATTACGCTGCCGCTGCTGATTAAACCGCTGACGCCGCTGATGATCGCCAGCTTCGCCTTTAACTTTAACAACTTCGTGCTGATTCAACTGTTAACCAACGGCGGCCCGGATCGTCTTGGCACGACCACGCCAGCCGGTTATACCGACCTGCTTGTTAACTACACCTACCGCATCGCTTTTGAAGGCGGCGGGGGTCAGGACTTCGGTTTGGCAGCAGCAATTGCCACGCTGATCTTCCTGCTGGTGGGTGCGCTGGCGATAGTGAACCTGAAAGCCACGCGAATGAAGTTTGATTAAGGGAGATAACAAAAATGGCAATGGTCCAACCGAAATCGCAAAAAGCACGTTTGTTTATTACTCACCTGCTACTGCTACTTTTTATCGCGGCGATTATGTTCCCGCTGCTGATGGTCGTCGCTATCTCGCTGCGTCAGGGAAACTTCGCGACTGGCAGCCTGATCCCGGAGCAAATCTCCTGGGATCACTGGAAACTGGCGTTAGGTTTTAGCGTGGAACAGGCTGATGGTCGCATTACGCCACCGCCATTCCCAGTACTGCTGTGGCTGTGGAACTCGGTAAAGGTCGCCGGGATTTCCGCGATTGGCATTGTGGCGCTCTCCACCACCTGCGCCTACGCTTTCGCCCGTATGCGCTTTCCAGGCAAAGCGACGCTGCTGAAAGGAATGCTGATTTTCCAGATGTTCCCGGCAGTACTTTCACTGGTCGCGTTGTATGCGTTGTTTGATCGTCTGGGTGAGTACATTCCATTCATTGGCCTGAATACTCACGGCGGCGTAATTTTCGCGTATCTGGGTGGGATTGCGCTGCATGTCTGGACCATCAAAGGCTATTTCGAAACCATCGATAGTTCGCTGGAAGAAGCGGCGGCGCTGGATGGTGCGACACCGTGGCAGGCCTTCCGCCTTGTCCTGTTGCCGCTGTCAGTACCGATTCTGGCGGTGGTATTCATCCTGTCGTTTATCGCTGCCATTACTGAAGTTCCGGTCGCGTCGCTGTTACTGCGTGACGTAAACAGCTACACCCTGGCCGTGGGGATGCAGCAATACCTCAACCCGCAAAACTACCTGTGGGGTGACTTTGCCGCCGCTGCCGTGATGTCTGCATTACCGATCACCATCGTCTTCTTGCTGGCTCAACGCTGGCTGGTCAACGGCCTGACGGCAGGTGGTGTGAAAGGTTAAAGATGTTGTTCTGCCAATGTTATGCCGCTGCACCCTCAACTTACGTTATCCCAACTTGTGACTGTTATTCGGCGCTCCACGGAGCGCCTTTTTTTACTCCCGCTTCAACCGTTTCGAATTACATAACCACAGGGTGATCACCAGCAACAGGATCGCTGCCGAGTAGATCAACACATCCAGTGGCGATTTATGATCGACGATGATCAAGCGCACAATGGCGGTGATCCCAATATAGACAAAGTAACGTAGCGGGAAGTGAAAACCGGACTGAAAGTATTTCACAATCAGCGCGATAAATTCGAAATAGAGAAAGTAAACCACCAGCCCTTCTACCAGCTCATATTTGCTGGTTTGTTCTGGCGCGAACAGCACATCAGCCAGATGCACCGTTTCTTTGCCGAGGAAGACAACCAAAATCAGGCCGAGGCACAGCAGGCCAAGATTGAGTACGGTCTGCAAAATGGTGGAGATAAACTCCACGCGCGGACGAGAGAGTGACGTCATAGCAGTACCTCCTTCACAATGGCGAGCTTCCTGTATAACGCAAAAATGTGACGGAGATCTATATTTTTTGTGTATGTTTTGTTCAGCTCGATTAAGTGGGCATCTCCCATCAACATCGTATCTGGCAAAACACACTGTCCAAAAAATCACCCATTCAGGTGATTCCCAGCCACCAGCAATGCGCGAAAAATCGACAATGTTCCTCTGGAACAAATGAAACGTAACCTGATAAAGGTGGTAAAAATGAAGCCTTATTTTGCTGCTTTGATGTTATCAGTCTCTGTTCTTCCTGCTTATGCTGGTCCGCTCGGTACTGCTGATAAAGCCGACCTACCGCAAAGCAATGTCTCCAGCCCAATGATGGCCCAGTCGCTCAGGCAACCAGACCTGCAACCGATATCGACGGACAGGAAGACAGAATGTTTTCGCCTTTACGCACCAGATCGCAAACCGGGGGTGAACTGCGTTCCTGATGGCTCGACAGGCCATTAAGAATGAAGGTGCCAGTGAGTGCGAAAACTGGCACCTTTCCCATGACTTAGCGGAAATTGACGCTACGGTCGCTGGTCATGTCATACAACTGGAACTTACGCCCAAGTTGCTGACCACCGTCACGCGTCAGCGGCGTCCAGCCAATCGCCGCACGGCTGCGTGTCGGGCCAGACGAGAAGAGATCCAACGGTACAGAGACATACACGCCTTTGGTGAAGTCCCCTTCGCCGTACTCCTCTTTCGAAACGTTGGTGATCGTGGCATAGCCGCCAACCACCACGCCGCTGTCAAAGCGTTTGGCTATTTCCAGCGTGCCGCCTTTATCCCCTGCCAGATACTGCCCGACGCTCGCTTTCACTAACACATCCTGAGCAAAAGATGGCGTCCAGTATGCGGTCAGATGTCCGGTTTTCACGCTGTAGTCGGTGAATTTCATCATATCTTTTGCACTACGCCAGTCGCGCTGTTTAACGTAGTTGGCATCCAGACCAAACGCCCAGTTGCTGTCCAGCGGGCGATACAACACTTCTGCCCCCGCACCGCCAAACATGGTTTCGAGATAACCACCGTAGACCTGACCGTAGAAGCCGTTGCCCAGATGCTGGAAGTAGTTGGCTTGCAGGTTATTCACATAGACATCATTCTGCACATACTCGCGCACATGGGTACGAACGCGCGGTAAGTGCGAGTCCTGCGGTGGATTGGTGTAGTTAAACTTGTCGTAGTTGTTGGCAAGATTTGCAAACAGGCTGCCGGTGGTCAGCAGATGGTCCGTCAGCCACAAATCTGCCGTTCCCATCACGCCCAGCTGATACATGTAAAAGTTTTCCGGGCCACCGACCGACTGGTTCAGCACCGGATCGATATGGAAATCAAAGCGTGATTTGTCGATATACCAGCCCTGCTCGGTGGACTGCGGAACCACTGGCTCGACGCGTTTTTGCGCCAGCGTCGTTTCGTGGCCCAACGGCTCTCCGGCGAGATGATTTTTCAGGCTGGCGACATCGGTTTCCGTCGTCACCTGCGGCATGTTAAGGCGATTTTCCGTAATGCGGATCGTTTTGATCCCATCCAGCAGATCGTTCATCACGATCCGATTAGCACGGATGATCCCTTCACGCGAATCACGATATTTCACCTGCTCGCCGGTGACATACAGCGTATCGCCTTTCGCCTGGATCTGCGGATCGGCAAGTCCGGCGTTGTATTTCAGCAACGTTAACTGATTCGCCACCACCGAGTGCTGCAAAATGGCATCCTGTGGCTGCGGTTGATATTGCGGGCGGGCGTTATCGTTGTAGGACGGGCGCAGATCGTTAAAGTTGGTGCGCAGCGTGACGCCAAACATAAAGGTGTTGCCACGTTCATAGCTAAGGTTAACGTCGGCCCAATCGGTAACGCGATAAATCGCACCGACGTTAAACTTACTTTTTTGCTCCAGCTTCCCGGCAAAATCCTGCTGATAATTATTGCCTTCATACTCCAGTTTCAGGCGCAGCGGTTGCCAGGGCGTCTGGTATTCTACGCCGCCAGACAGTGAGGCAGGACCGTGGAACATCTGGCTACCGTCGATAGATCCCGCCTGTTTATAGCTGTTATCGCGATAGCAATATTTATCACTGGCTGAACAGAGCGGATTTTTCACGTTACCGCTGGTGCCCAGATATCCCCATCCCAGGCCGAGCGTGAAATCGAACGGCCCCCAGGCTTTGCTGGCAACAAGATATTCCGCATCAAACAGCCCCGTACCGCCGATATCCCTCGCACCAACCGCCACTTGCGGCAGCCAGTAACTCTCTTCCCACAAACGCAGTTTGAGATCGAAGGCTTTATCTTTATACGTTTGATCGCCAGAGAACGCTTCGACGCTGCTGTACTGCCGGGTGCGCACGTCGGTGTAACGCAGCGTTGTTTCCAGCCACGGGAAGAGTTGCACTGAAGCTGAGTAATAACGGTACTGATCGTTATCTCGATAGTTCAGGCTCAACTCCCCTTCCCGCGCCATGCGCGCGGTGGGCGTTTGTAATAATCCTACGCCACCGAAATCCGACTGCGACGGACCAATGGGCGCAGGATATGTTTCGCCGTAGCAAGCTGTGCTAATGCCCAGCGCCAGTAAGCTAAGCAGATGTCTTTTTTTCATTATTGAGGTATCCGCTGCGTCAGAGTCTGAAGAATGTCGGCGTTAAGGGCATCAGGCGTCTCACTCCAGACGGAGTCCGCGAGGCCAACATAAATAATGCTGCCGGGCATCGGCTCTACGTGACGCTTGTTCCAGTAAGCCACCGGCGCTTTTTGCGTGCGTCCGTCCGGGTAAACCACCCACGCGTAGCTGCGATCCGCACCGCTGAGCAGGCTCTGGTCAGAGAGATAGCTCGCCACGTCGCGACCTGGAGTGAATGGCTGCTTGCCAGGACGGCTGATAAGCCCGAACAACGTGACCGTGGACGGCGGTGGTCCGACCCACAGCGTGTAGTTGCCCTGCAACGGCGGGTTACCGCGTTCGGCAACGCGGACGATATCGGGATCAAGATTGATTTTTTGCCTGCCCGTCACTTTCAACGCCTGAATTTGCTGGCGTAAGGCGTTAATGGCGGCGGCATCGTCGGCGCTGGAGTCTGCGGCCTGTTCAGCCAGCCGTGTCAGCAACGCCTGCTGCTGACGCAATGCTGCCGCCGTTGCCAGCTCTTCGCTAATCACCGCACCAGGCCACCAGCTGTTTGCCAGCCGCGGTTGGCCTACCAGATCGATTAAATGCTCTGCGCCCGTTAGCGTTTTGGCCTCACTGCTGCCATTGCTGAACACCTTGACGGTTCCTGCCGCGAAGACCGATGACGCTCCCACACTCAAAAGCAACGCGACAATAGTTTGTTTAATCATTGTTTTGCCGCCTTGATGAGAGTGGTTTTCACCGGGAAATAATCCGCGCCGAGATACTGTTCCGACTGGCGAATTTGCCCTTCGCTGTCTATCCAATAGCGGTTATGCCAGCGCGCCTGGTCGGTGGAGACTTCTTCGTCCAGCACGCGAACCGGGGTTTCATCGCTGCCGACTTTGACGGTATCGGTGCCATCCCATTTGAAGACTGAGCGTGCGGTGGCGTAGCGTACCTGCTGGTACTCGGTCCAGCCCATCGTGCGCGTCCAGGTTGCACCATCAACAATTTGTGCGGGTTTAATCAGCGGGTCGGCGGCAAGGTTATTCACTTCAATCAGGTTGTCGCCGCCAAGCAAAGTCTTCACCAGACGACCATGTTGTGTGACGAGAGTGGCCTGATCCTGAGTGACCCATTTTTGTTGTCCGTCTTCAGCGAAGGCCAGCACCACAAATAACTGCGGTCCGCCATTAAGCTGCATGTACTGGCTGGCGTAGGGCATATTTTGAATATCATCGTCCGTCAGCTGTACGCCTGGCGTGCCGAACAGACTGTCCCACAGTGAATTGCCCAGCTCTTTAGTCGTGGCTGAACAGGCCTGTAATAGCAGGCAGATAAGAATGAGTGCAGGTCGCTTCACGACTCTTCTCCAGAGGGGCAGAATAACCACACCGGAGTGTGGTTATGGTTAATCCCTTCATATTTCAAGCCACAGATGCAATGACCCGAATTATTTTGGGATACATACTTTATTACTGGGTACTGGTGGTCGTGGTTGTTGTGGTCCCGGTATTAGAACCATCACCGCCACCGGTTGCCGCGAGCGCGACACCCACCGCCGAGCTTACGGTGCTGACGCTGGTCGCGGAGGAACTCCCCGCCGAAACCGACGTTGCTGCCGACCCTGCTGCTTCGCCCACCTGTACAGGTGCAGCCCACGCAGAAGTCGCCGCAAGCGCAGATATGGCAAAAATGCCATACAGAACTTTTTTCATAACAATTTCCCTTCATTGAATGAATGGAGATTTACCCAAAAACATTTCGGGCGGGATCGAGTATACACAACTAAAGCATGCGAATTACGGCGCAGGGAATTAGCGATGGGCTTTTAGGATAATTGGAATGAATATCAAATATAAGTTTCAACTTATATATAAATAAGATTAAAAATCAAAAAGTTAAAATAGAATCAAAAATAATCAACCTACGTATTTTCCGAAATCAATCACGATTAAAAATTTATTTTAGGATTAACCTCACAGCATGATTTCCGTTAAATCACAGACAAGGGGATTTATCTGATAAAAAAATGCCGACATAACGTCGGCATTGTTATTAAGGTTTTTAAATTAACCGCGCCACGCTTTATAGCGGTTAATCAGACCATTGGTCGAGCTATCGTGGCTGCTGATTTCTTTGTCATCTTTCAGCTCTGGCAGAATACGGTTCGCCAGCTGTTTACCCAGCTCAACGCCCCACTGGTCGAAGGTGAAGATGTTCAGGATCACGCCCTGAGTAAAGATTTTGTGCTCATACAGCGCAATCAACGCACCCAGGCTGAACGGAGTGATTTCGCGCAGCAGGATAGAGTTGGTCGGGCGGTTACCTTCGAACACTTTGAACGGCACCACGTAGTCAAGCGTTGCCGGATCTTTACCCTGATCACGATATTCCTGCTCAACCACTTCGCGGGATTTACCAAACGCCAGCGCTTCGGTCTGAGCAAAGAAGTTAGACAGCAGTTTCTGGTGATGATCAGAGAGCGGGTTATGGGTGATAGCCGGGGCGATGAAATCGCACGGTACCATTTTGGTTCCCTGGTGGATCAGCTGGTAGAACGCGTGCTGACCGTTAGTGCCTGGTTCACCCCAGATAATCGGGCCAGTCTGGTAATCCACAACGTTACCGTTACGGTCAACATACTTACCGTTGGACTCCATATTGCCCTGCTGGAAGTACGCCGCGAAACGGTGCATATACTGGTCATACGGCAGAATCGCTTCAGTTTCCGCACCAAAGAAATTGTTGTACCAGATGCCAATCAGCGCCAGCAGTACAGGCAGGTTTTTCTCGGCAGGCGTGGTGGAGAAATGCTTGTCCATCGCGTGTGCGCCAGAAAGCAGTTCAACGAAGTTATCAAAGCCGATGGAGAGAACAATCGACAGGCCAATCGCTGACCACAAAGAGTAACGACCGCCGACCCAGTCCCAGAACTCGAACATGTTGGCGGTATCAATACCAAACTCACCAACGGCTTTGGCATTGGTGGAGAGCGCCGCAAAGTGTTTCGCAACGTGTTTTTCATCACCTGCCGCTTTCAGGAACCAGTCACGCGCGCTATGGGCGTTGGTCATAGTTTCCTGAGTGGTGAAGGTTTTAGAGGCGACCAGGAACAACGTGGTTTCCGGGTTTACTTTTTTCAGCACTTCCGCGATGTGAGTCCCATCGACGTTAGAAACAAAGTGCATGTTCAGGTGATTTTTGTACGGACGCAGTGCTTCGGTCACCATGTACGGGCCGAGATCAGAACCGCCGATCCCGATGTTCACTACGTCAGTGATTGCTTTGCCGGTATAGCCCTTCCACTCACCGGAAATAATCGCTTCCGAGAAGGTTTTCATCTTCTCCAGCACCGCGTTGACTTCTGGCATAACATCTTTGCCATCAACCAGAATCGGGGTATTGCTACGGTTACGCAGCGCTACGTGCAGCACGGCGCGGTTTTCGGTGCGGTTGATCTTCTCACCAGAGAACATCGACTTAATCGCGCCCGCCAGATCGCACTCTTTCGCCAGATCTTGTAATTTCGCCAGCGTCTCTTCAGTGATGCGGTTTTTGGAGTAATCCACCAGCATCTGATCGTCGAAGGTTGCGGAGAACTTAGAAAAACGATCGCCATCTTTAGCAAAAAGATCGGCGATCGTAACGTCTTTCATTTCATCGAAGTGTTTCTGTAGTGCCTGCCAGGCAGCGGTCTGCGTTGGATTGATGTTTTTCATTAGCAATACTCTTCTGATTTTGAGAATTGTGACTTTGGAAGATTGTAGCGCCAGTCACAGAAAAATGTGATGGTTTTAGTGCCGTTAGCGTAATGTTGAGTGTAAACCCTTAGCGCAGTGAAGCATTTATTAGCTGAACTACTGACCGCCAGGAGTGGATGAAAAATCCGCATGACCCCATCGTTGACAACCGCCCCGCTCACCCTTTATTTATAAATGTACTACCTGCGCTAGCGCAGGCCAGAAGAGGCGCGTTGCCCAAGTAACGGTGTTGGAGGAGCCAGTCCTGTGATAACACCTGAGGGGGTGCATCGCCGAGGTGATTGAACGGCTGGCCACGTTCATCATCGGCTACAGGGGCTGAATCCCCTGGGTTGTCACCAGAAGCGTTCGCAGTCGGGCGTTTCGCAAGTGGTGGAGCACTTCTGGGTGAAAATAGTAGCGAAGTATCGCTCTGCGCCCACCCGTCTTCCGCTCTTCCCTTGTGCCAAGGCTGAAAATGGATCCCCTGACACGAGGTAGTTATGTCTGAAATTGTTGTCTCCAAATTTGGCGGTACCAGCGTAGCTGATTTTGACGCCATGAACCGCAGCGCTGATATTGTGCTTTCTGATGCCAACGTACGTTTAGTTGTCCTCTCGGCTTCTGCTGGTATCACTAATCTGCTGGTCGCTTTAGCTGAAGGACTGGAACCTGGCGAGCGATTCGAAAAACTCGACGCAATCCGCAATATCCAGTTTGCCATTCTGGAACGTCTGCGTTACCCGAACGTTATCCGTGAAGAGATTGAACGTCTGCTGGAGAACATTACTGTTCTGGCAGAAGCGGCGGCGCTGGCAACGTCTCCGGCGCTGACAGATGAACTGGTCAGCCACGGCGAGCTGATGTCGACCCTGCTGTTTGTTGAAATCCTGCGCGAACGCGATGTTCAGGCACAGTGGTTTGATGTACGTAAAGTGATGCGTACCAACGACCGATTTGGTCGTGCAGAGCCAGATGTAGCCGCGCTGGCGGAACTGGCCGCGCTGCAGCTGCTCCCACGCCTCAATGAAGGCTTAGTGATCACCCAGGGATTTATCGGTAGCGAAAATAAAGGTCGGACAACGACGCTTGGCCGTGGAGGCAGCGATTATACGGCAGCCTTGCTGGCGGAGGCTTTACACGCATCTCGTGTTGATATCTGGACCGACGTCCCGGGCATCTACACCACCGATCCACGCGTGGTTTCCGCAGCAAAACGCATTGATGAAATCGCGTTTGCCGAAGCGGCAGAGATGGCAACTTTTGGTGCAAAAGTACTGCATCCGGCAACGTTGCTACCCGCAGTACGTAGCGATATCCCGGTCTTTGTTGGCTCCAGCAAAGACCCACGCGCAGGTGGTACGCTGGTGTGCAATAAAACTGAAAATCCGCCGCTATTCCGCGCGCTGGCGCTTCGTCGCAATCAGACTCTGCTCACTTTGCACAGCCTGAATATGCTGCATTCTCGCGGTTTCCTCGCGGAAGTTTTCGGCATCCTCGCGCGGCATAATATTTCGGTAGACTTAATCACCACGTCAGAAGTGAGCGTGGCATTAACCCTTGATACCACCGGTTCAACCTCCACTGGCGATACCTTGCTGACGCAATCTCTGCTGATGGAGCTGTCTGCACTATGCCGGGTAGAAGTGGAGGAAGGTCTGGCGCTGGTCGCGTTGATTGGCAATGACCTGTCAAAAGCCTGCGGCGTTGGCAAAGAGGTATTCGGCGTACTGGAACCGTTCAACATTCGCATGATTTGTTACGGCGCATCCAGCCATAACCTGTGCTTCCTGGTGCCCGGCGAAGATGCCGAGCAGGTGGTGCAAAAACTGCATAGTAATTTGTTTGAGTAAATACTGTATGGCCTGGAAGCTATATTTCGGGCCGTATTGATTTTCTTGTCACTATGCTCATCAATAAACGAGCCTGTACTCTGTTAACCAACGTCTTTATCGGAGAATAATTGCCTTTAATTTTTTTATCTGCATCTCTAATTAATTATCGAAAGAGATAAATAGTTAAGAGAAGGCAAAATGAATATTATCAGTTCTGCTCGCAAACGAATTCCCGTACACTGAACTCTCTGGCTCACTGAGGGCACCAGCATGGCACTCCCCCGTATTACCCAAAAAGAGATGACTGAACGCGAGCAGCGTGAACTTAAAACACTGCTGGATCGGGCGCGGATTGCGCATGGTCGCGTACTGACCAACTCCGAAACCAACAGCATTAAGAAAGAGTACATCGATAAATTAATGGTCGAGCGTGAGGCTGAAGCGAAAAAAGCCCGCCAGTTAAAGAAAAAGCAGGCTTATAAACCGGATCCTGAGGCGTCATTTAGCTGGTCAGCAAATACGTCGACGCGCGGCAGGCGCTGATTAACGCCCCTTCTTTTTACGCCCCGGCGAGGTAAAACGCTTACCGTTGGACGCCGGGCGACCGCCTTTTTCCGCCGTTTTTTCCATCTTAACGACTGGACGTTTGATGCCCGCCGTTTTCGGTTTGGCCTTCGTTTTAGGTTTTGCCTCGGAAGAGGAATTTTCGATGAGTTTAAAGAGGTCGATTAACTCATCGTCAGTTAAATCACGCCATTCCCCCAGCGGAATGCCGCTTAAACTAACGTTCATGATGCGCGTACGTTCCAGCTTTTTCACTTCGTAACCAAAGTGCTCGCACATGCGACGGATCTGACGGTTCAGCCCCTGCACCAGGGTAATGCGGAAGACAAACGGCGCTTCTTTTTTGACTTTACACTTTTTAGTCACCGTCCCGAGGATCGGCACTCCCGCCCCCATACCACGAATAAATTCATCGGTAATCGGTTTATCGACCGTCACCAGATACTCTTTCTCATGATCGTTACCCGCACGGAGGATCTTATTCACCAGATCGCCGTGATTGGTGAGGAAAATCAGCCCCTGGGAGTCTTTATCCAGGCGGCCAATCGGGAACACGCGTTTGCTGTGGTTAACGAAATCGACAATGTTATCGCGCTCGCCATCTTCGGTGGTGCTGACAATACCGACGGGCTTGTTCAGGGCGATAAGTACCAAATCTTCGGCTTCCCGAGGCTCAATCAACTGACCGTTTACTTTCACAACGTCGCCGGGTTTCACCTGATCGCCAATGGTGGCTCGCTTGCCATTAAGGAACACATTGCCTTGCTCGATATAGCGATCCGCTTCGCGGCGTGAGCAAATTCCGCTTTCGCTGATGTATTTATTTAAACGGACTGATGAGTCGGGCAGCATAAATTCTCCTGTAAAACGCGGAATATACCGTACCTCTTAGCGGGGAAAAACAGGGTTATGCGGCAACGTCGAAATTAAATGTGATCTGCCACGCCTTTTATCACAAAAGTGTCTCCGGAAGTACGATGCAAATTTGCCTGGCAAAATAAGGATAATCAACATATTACGAATCGCTGCACACCTGTGCTGATGACTACTAGGCAGAGAAACAAATGTGCAAGAGAAAGCGCTATTTCTCCCCATGCAAAGAGTGAAAAATCGCTTTGAAAGGCCATCATGATGGGGTTATATCAGATCAAGCGGTGAGAAAGCGTATTTGCACAAATGTGCAGAACCAGGAGGCGGCAATGGAAAACAGTGACGATATCCGTTTGATTGTGAAGATTGCCCAACTCTATTACGAACAGGATATGACGCAGGCGCAAATCGCGCGCGAACTGGGTATTTACCGCACCACCATCAGCCGCTTGCTTAAACGAGGCCGCGATCAGGGAATTGTCACCATCGCCATCAACTATGACTACAACGAAAATCTCTGGCTGGAGCAGCAACTGAAGCAAAAGTTTGGCCTGAAAGACGTTGTGGTGGTGTCGGGAAATGATGAGGATGAAGAGACTCAACTGGCGATGATGGGGTTACACGGCGCGCAACTGCTGGATCGCTTGCTGGAGCCTGGCGATATTGTCGGTTTTTCCTGGGGTCGCGCGGTGAGCGCACTGGTTGAAAACTTGCCGCAGGCGGGGCAATCGCGGCAGTTAATCTGCGTACCAATTATTGGCGGACCGTCCGGTAAACTCGAAAGCCGCTATCATGTAAACACATTAACCTACAGCGCGGCAGCGAAGTTGAAAGGAGAATCGCATCTCGCGGATTTTCCGGCTCTACTGGATAACCCCTTAATTCGTAATGGGATCATGCAGTCTCAGCACTTTAAAACCATCTCTGCCTACTGGGATAATCTGGATGTCGCCCTGGTGGGAATTGGCTCACCGGCCATTCGTGACGGCGCTAACTGGCATGCGTTTTATGGTGGTGAAGAGAGTGACGACCTGAATGCCCGCCAGGTTGCTGGCGATATTTGCTCGCGCTTTTTTGATATTCACGGCGCAATGGTTGAAACGAATATGAGCGAAAAAACACTCTCTATCGAAATGAATAAATTAAAGCAGGCGCGGTATTCCATTGGCATTGCCATGAGTGAAGAAAAATACAGCGGAATTGTTGGTGCACTGCGTGGAAAATATATTAATTGTCTGGTAACGAATAGCAGCACAGCTGAACTATTACTGAAATAAAAATCTTCCCGATGTTTACCGTAATAAAAATTACGGCGGGTCCCTATTATCTAAAAACAGGAGTCTGTTATGCAAACGTGGTTAAATTTGCAGGATAAAATCATTATCGTCACCGGCGGCGCATCCGGTATTGGTCTGGCGATTGTAGAGGAATTATTAGCACAAGGCGCAAACGTACAGATGGTCGATATTCACGGTGGCGATGGTCAATATGAAGGTCATAAAGGCTATCAGTTTTGGCCGACCGATATTTCCAGCGCCAAAGAGGTAAATCATACGGTAGCGGAAATTATCCAGCGTTTTGGTCGCATCGACGGTCTGGTCAATAACGCCGGGGTCAATTTCCCGCGTCTGCTGGTCGATGAGAAAGCGCCTGCCGGGCAGTATGAACTCAACGAAGCTGCATTCGAAAAAATGGTCAATATCAACCAGAAAGGCGTTTTTCTGATGTCGCAGGCGGTGGCGCGACAGATGGTCAAACAACATGATGGCGTGATTGTGAATGTTTCCTCAGAAAGTGGGCTGGAAGGCTCAGAAGGCCAAAGCTGTTACGCCGCGACCAAAGCCGCGCTCAATAGCTTCACGCGCTCCTGGTCGAAAGAGCTGGGTAAGCACGGTATCCGTGTGGTCGGTATCGCGCCAGGGATTCTGGAAAAAACAGGACTGCGCACGCCGGAATATGAAGAAGCGCTGGCGTGGACGCGCAATATCACCGTCGAGCAGCTGCGTGAAGGCTATACCAAAAATTCCATTCCTATTGGGCGCGCCGGAAGATTAGCAGAAGTGGCTGATTTTGTTTGTTATCTGCTGTCTGAACGCGCCAGCTATATCACCGGAGTAACCACTAACATTGCAGGCGGCAAAACGCGCGGCTAAGGAGGCTTTATGGTCAATGCCATTTTTTGCGCCCACGGCAAATTAGCCTGCGCCATGCTGGAATCGGTTCAGATGGTGTACGGCGATGCCAGGGTCGAGGCAGTTGAATTTGTGCCCGGCGAGAACGCCGGAGACATTGTGGCAAAGCTGGAGAAGTTAGTGAGCATTCACAATCATGACGAGTGGCTAATCGCCGTGGATTTACAGTGCGGTAGCCCGTGGAATGCAGCAGCGACGCTTGCGATGCGCAATCCGCACCTGCGGGTGATCAGCGGCCTTTCCCTGCCACTGGCGCTCGAACTGGTTGATAACCAGGACAGCATGAATGTTGATGAACTGTGTGAACACCTGACGCAAATCGCAAAGCAAACCTGCGTTGTCTGGAAACAACTGGCAACGGCAGAGGAGGATTTCTGATGAACATTACGCTCGCCCGCATTGATGACCGCCTGATCCACGGCCAGGTCACAACCGTCTGGTCGAAAGTGGCTAACGCCCAGCGCATTATTATCTGCAATGACGAGGTGTATAACGATGAAGTTCGCCGGACATTATTGCGTCAGGCCGCCCCGCCGGGAATGAAGGTTAACGTGGTCAATATTGAAAAAGCCGTCGCGGTTTATCACAACCCGCAATATCAGGACGAAACCGTTTTTTATCTTTTCACTCGCCCACAGGATGCCTTAGCGATGGTTCGCCAGGGGGTAAAAATAGACACCCTGAATATTGGCGGCATGGCCTGGCGGCCCGGTAAAAAACAGTTAACCAAAGCGGTTTCATTAGATGATGATGATATTAACGCATTTCATGAGTTAAATAATCTTGGCGTCATACTGGATTTACGCGTCGTAGCGTCAGATCCCTCAATCAATATTATCGACAAAATAAACGAACAGTTAATCGCAAATTAAATAATAGCGCCTGTGTACATATGCTTTAACAGGCAGGGATGACGACACTTAAAAGGTGACAAATCATGGAAATAAGTACCCTACAAATCATTGCTATATTTCTTTTTTCCTGTATTGCCGGAATGGGCAGCGTGCTGGATGAATTTCAGACTCATCGCCCGTTAATTGCCTGTACGGTGATTGGTTTAATTCTCGGTGATTTAAAAACCGGAATAATACTCGGTGGTACGCTGGAATTGATAGCTCTCGGCTGGATGAACGTCGGCGCGGTGCAATCTCCGGATTCCGCGCTCGCCAGCATTATCTCCGCCATTCTGGTTATCGTTGGTCAGCAAAGCATCGCCACCGGTATCGCCATCGCGTTGCCTGTGGCTGCTGCAGGCCAGGTACTGACGGTGTTTGCCCGCACCATCACCGTAGTGTTCCAGCACGCGGCGGATAAAGCAGCGGAAGAAGCACGGTTTCGCACTCTCGATATTCTGCATGTCTCCGCGCTTGGCGTGCAGGCGCTGCGCGTTGCTATTCCGGCACTGATTGTCTCGCTGTTCGTCAGCGCCGATATGGTCAGCAATATGTTAAACGCCATTCCCGAATTTGTGACCCGAGGACTACAGATTGCTGGCGGTTTTATCGTGGTGGTCGGTTACGCCATGGTGCTACGTATGATGGGCGTGAAATATTTGATGCCTTTCTTTTTCCTCGGTTTCCTCGCAGGTGGCTACCTCGATCTCAGTCTGCTGGCGTTCGGTGGCGTCGGCGTGATCATGGCCCTGCTCTACATCCAGCTAAATCCACAGTGGCGTAAAGCTGAACCTCAACTCCAGGCCACCGCCTCCACCGCCCTTGACCAACTTGACGATTAACGGAGCCATCATGGAACAGAGAAAAATTACACGCAGCGATCTGGTGAGCATGTTTCTGCGCTCCAACCTGCAACAGGCGTCCTTTAACTTTGAACGTATTCACGGGCTGGGTTTTTGCTACGACATGATCCCCGCCATCAAGCGACTTTACCCATTAAAAGAGGATCAGGTTGCGGCGCTCAGGCGACACCTGGTGTTCTTCAATACCACGCCAGCCGTATGTGGCCCGGTCATCGGCGTCACTGCCGCCATGGAAGAGGCGCGGGCCAACGGCGCGGAAATTGATGACGGTACCATTAACGGCATCAAAGTCGGTCTGATGGGACCATTGGCAGGAGTTGGCGATCCACTGGTCTGGGGAACGCTGCGCCCGATTACCGCCGCGCTCGGCGCATCTCTGGCACTTTCGGGCAACATTCTCGGCCCGCTGCTGTTTTTCTTTATTTTCAATGCGGTGCGTCTGGCGATGAAGTGGTATGGCCTACAGCTCGGCTTTCGCAAAGGGGTGAATATCGTCAGCGATATGGGCGGGAATGTGCTGCAAAAACTCACCGAAGGCGCGTCGATTCTCGGACTGTTTGTGATGGGCGTGCTGGTGACCAAATGGACGTCAATCAACGTACCGTTGGTGGTTTCACAAACGCATGCCGCCGATGGCTCCACCGTCACCATGACCGTGCAGAACATTCTCGACCAACTTTGCCCTGGTTTGCTGGCGCTCGGTCTGACGCTACTGATGGTTCGTCTGCTCAACAAAAAAATTAACCCGGTATGGCTGATTTTCGCCCTGTTTGGCTTAGGGATTATCGGCAATGCGCTGGGCTTCCTGTCCTGATTCTTCGCCCCGGCACGACTGCCGGGGCCATCGCTCAACATGAGGTGGTTTATGAAAACAACAGCTCTGCGTCTTTATGGTAAACGTGATTTACGCCTGGAAACCTTTGATCTTCCTGAAATGCAGGAGGATGAAATCCTCGCGACGGTGGTCACCGACAGCCTGTGCCTCTCTTCCTGGAAAGAGGCCAATCTGGGTGAAAACCATAAAAAAGTACCCGACGATGTGGCGACCAACCCCATCATCATCGGCCACGAGTTTTGCGGCGATATTCTGGCCGTGGGTAAAAAGTGGCAGCACAAATTCCAGCCGGGTCAGCGTTATGTGATTCAGGCCAACCTGCAACTCCCCGACCGCCCGGACTGCCCCGGCTACTCCTTCCCGTGGGTAGGCGGCGAAGCCACGCATGTGGTTATTCCCAACGAGGTCATGGAACAAGATTGCCTGCTGGCATACGACGGCGAAACCTATTTTGAAGGCTCGCTGGTTGAACCGCTTTCCTGCGTGATTGGCGCGTTCAACGCCAACTATCATCTTCAGGAAGGTAGTTATAACCACACGATGGGGATTCGCCCGCAAGGGCGCACGCTGATCCTCGGCGGCACCGGACCAATGGGACTGTTGGCGATTGATTATGCGCTACATGGACCCGTTAACCCGTCGCTGCTCGTCATTACCGATACCGACAACGACAAATTGAGTTATGCGCGCAAGCACTATCCATCAGAACCGCAAACACTGATTCATTATCTCAATGCCGCCGATGCAGCATTTGATACGTTAATGGCACTGAGTGGCGGTCACGGCTTCGATGATATTTTCGTCTTTGTGCCTAATGAAGGACTGGTGACTCTCGCCTCTTCCTTGCTGGCGACAGATGGTTGCCTGAATTTCTTCGCCGGACCGCAGGATAAACATTTCAGCGCGCCAATTAATTTCTACGATGTGCATTATGCATTTACCCACTACGTGGGCACGTCAGGCGGCAATACCGATGACATGCGCGCAGCAGTCAAATTGATTGAAGAGAAAAAAGTGCAGGCCGCAAAAGTGGTAACACATATTCTTGGGCTGAATGCCGCGGGCGAAACCACGCTTGAATTGCCTGCCGTCGGCGGCGGCAAAAAGCTGGTGTATACCGGGAAATACCTGCCGCTTATGTCACTCACGCAGATTCAGGATCAAGCACTGGCGGCAATTCTGGCGCGTCATCAGGGGATCTGGTCCGGTGAGGCGGAGCAATATCTGCTCACTCATGCAGAGGCAATTTCCCATGATTAATCGCGCTACTTAACTCTGCATGTCGCTGGCTGGTCGCCGCGGCAACTTCGCGACCGGATGTGCGGCTGATTGCTGAAGCAGCACAATTTGCATGAGAAGGATAAAAAATATCAGCGCCTTAAGGGGCGCTCAAATTGGTGGCAAAGTACACATTGTTTATGCCGGATGCGGAATGAAGCCTTATTCGGCCTACATAATCTCGAAAATTCAATATATTGCAGTTATCTGGTAGGACTGGTAAGCGTAGCGCATCAGGCAATGCTGTGTTTGTCATCAGTCTCAGCGCCCGGTGCAATACGTGACATCGTGAGCCATGTCAGTAAGTGGTTAAATTCGCAGTGGTAGCATGCCTTCCGTGATTTCTTACTAACCGGAGAAGTAATGGAACTGCTTTTATTGAGTAACTCGACGCTGCCGGGTAAAGCCTGGCTGGAACATGCGCTGCCGCTAATTGCTGAACAGTTGCAGGGTCGCCGCTCAGCGGTGTTTATCCCTTTCGCTGGCGTAACGCAGACCTGGGATGATTACACAGCGAAAACGGCTGCGGTTCTCGCTCCGCTGGGTGTTTCTGTCACCGGTATTCATAGCGTTGTCGATCCCGTTGCCGCGATTGAAAATGCTGAGATCGTGATTGTCGGCGGCGGTAATACTTTCCAGTTGCTGAAACAGTGCCGCGAGCGCGGGCTGCTGGCACCAATTACTGACGTGGTGAAACGTGGCGCGCTGTATATTGGCTGGAGCGCAGGCGCTAACCTTGCTTGCCCAACCATTCGTACCACCAACGATATGCCGATTGTCGATCCGCAAGGTTTCGATGCGCTAAATCTGTTCCCGCTGCAAATCAACCCGCACTTCACCAACGCGCTGCCGGAAGGTCATAAAGGTGAAACCCGTGAACAGCGTATTCGCGAACTGCTGGTCGTCGCGCCAGAACTCACAATTATTGGTCTGCCGGAAGGTAACTGGATCACAGTGAGTAAAGGTCACGCTACGCTGGGTGGCCCGAACACCACTTATGTGTTTAAGGCTGGTGAAGAAGCGGTTCCGCTGGAAGCGGGTCACCGTTTTTAAGTGAATTGCCGGATGCATGATCCGGCATCTTGTACATAGTGCCTGATGCGACGCTTTACATGTCTTATCAGGCCTTCAGGGTCACGGTATTAATACTCGTCCCGTCCTTCATCTTCATCCGGCTGTTCCAGCACACTGTAAGCCACCGAACAAAACAGCGAGTTCAGACGCTGCATATCTCCCAGTAAGCCTAAATGTAGCGAACTGGTTTCAATGCTTTGCACGTTTTGCTGATGCAGGCGATCGACGTGGGCATGGGAATAGCGGCGATTAAGAATGCGAAAACGATGTTTGCTGCGGCGCAAACGACGAGCGCTGGTGACATCGCCAGAGAAGAACACCGACATTGCCAGCTTTAAATTACTGAGCAATTGCTCATAGAGTGCATCCAGTTCCTTCAACCCATCAAGCGAAAATGCCCGCCGTGCTGCCAGTGATTTGTCGGCAATTTCACTCCCCATGCGCTCGACGATATCGGAGGCCTGTTCAAGGTTGAGCGACATTTCGATGATCTCCGCCCAGCGGCGCGACTCTTCCTCCGCCAGCTCTTCTTTTGGCATCCGCGCCAGATACAGCTTAATGGCGGTATAGAGAACGTTGATATCATCTGCCAGCTTACGCAGCTCTTTCTCCTGCCGTGGCTCGCCGTGCATCACTTTATTCAACCCTTCCATCATCTGTTCCATGGCGTCGCCAATGCGCAGGGTTTCGCGCGCGGCGTTCGCCAGAGCAAGCGTGGGCGTATCCAGCGCGCTGACATCCAGATGTTTGGGCCGTAGCTGGGTATCCAGTTCCGGTTCATCGCGAATAATCGTTTTGCAAAACCGTGCCATCGGGTCAACAAATGGCAGCATGACCAGGCAGCGTACAAGGTTGTAGAAGACGTGGAAATAGATCACCAGTTCCGCTTTTGGCAATGACAACTTCCCCATTGTCTCTGCCAGCAAATGAACAAACGGCAGGATAATCAGGCTACCCACCAGCTTAAACAGCAGACTACCCAGCGCGACACGGCGGGCTGCGGCATTGGCGGCACTGTTGTTGAGCATCGCCAGCAGGCCGGAACCGAGGTTAGCACCAATCACCAGACAGAGCGCCACGGGGAAGGAGATAATGCCTGCAGCGGTCAGAGTCGCGGTCAGCAGTACAGCAGCAAGGCTGGAGTAGCTGATAATGGCGAACATCGCGCCAATCAGCGCATCCAGCAGAATATCGCCGGTCAGCGAGGCAAAGATCACCTGAACGCCGTTTGCCTGGGTGATCGGCGTTACGGCCTGCACAATCAACTCCAACGCCAGCAAAATCAACCCAAGACCAATACCGACGCGGCCCAGTTGCCCGGCGCGTGACTGTTTGCGTCCGAGGAAAAAAATCACGCCGATAAAAATAAGTAATGGTGACAGCCAGGATAAATCGAAGGTGAGAATACGCGCCATTAGCGCCGTCCCGACATCTGCACCCAGCACAATCACCAGAGCCGGTGCGAGGGCTACCAGATCCTGAGCGACGAACGAGGTCACCAGCATGGTGGTGGCATTACTGCTCTGTACCAGTGCGGTAACGCCGATCCCCGCGCAAAAGGCGAGCGGCTTTTTTTCGACGCTCCGGCTAAGGACAGTACGCAAACGCGCGCCGAAGACGCGCATTACGCCGGTTCGAACAATATGAGTCCCCCAGACCAGCAGGGCGACGGCAGAAAGCAGGTGAAGCAGCGTTAACACGAGTTCAGGTTCTCCTTATCGTTATATGTTCCTGAAGCAATTGAATGACCAAAGGACCGGAAACACGCTGACTGGCATCTTTACTGTGCCTTTTGACCTTCGTTTTTCCGGCTAAGATTATTCCAGCCTGATTCCAGTATAAGTGTTTCATATTAATAAAGAGACAGGGCACTCATTGAGCGCCCTGTTTGTTGTAAGGAAAAGTGACAGATTTGTGAATCAGTCCGCGTCATACCCCAGATTCGGTGCCAGCCAGCGCTCAACATCTGAGACGCTCATACCTTTACGGCGGGCATAGTCTTCAACCTGATCGCGCTGGATTTGCGCCACCGCGTAATACTTGCTGTCCGGGTGGCTGAAGTACCAACCCGAAACCGATGCACCAGGCCACATGGCGAAAGATTCTGTGAGTTTCATGCCAGTGTGTTTTTCCACTTCCAGCAGCTCCCAGATGGTGGCTTTTTCCGTATGTTCCGGGCAGGCCGGATAGCCCGGTGCCGGACGGATGCCCTGATAGTTTTCGCGGATCAGCTCTTCGTTGCTGAGGTTCTCGTTCGGCGCATAGCCCCAGTAGACTTTACGCACACGCTCATGGAGATACTCCGCAAAGGCTTCGGCTAAACGGTCGGCAAGCGCTTTCACCATGATTTTGTTGTAATCATCGTGCTGCGCTTCAAAGGCATCAGCCAGTGCGTCCTCTTCCAGCCCGCCAGTCACGGCAAATGCACCGATGTAATCTGCTTTACCAGAAAGCTTCGGCGCAACGAAGTCAGCGAGACAGTAGTTAGCGAAGCCGGTTTTTTCGGTCTGTTGACGCAGATGGTGGCTGACGTTGATCACATGGGTACGCGTTTCGTCACGGTAGATTTCAATGTCATCGCCCACACGGTTTGCCGGGAACAGGCCCACCACGCCACGCGGATTCAGCGTTTTTTCGGCGCTTAATTTATCCAGCATGTCGTTGGCGTCTTTAAACAGCCGCTGCGCCTCAACGCCTACCACTTCATCTTCCAGAATGCGCGGATACTTCCCGGCCAGCGACCAGGTCATAAAGAACGGTGTCCAGTCGATGTAATTACGCAGCGTTTCGATGCTGGCTTCGACTTCCTGCACGCCGAGACGGTGCGCCACCGGCGGCGTATAAGCCTGCCAGTCAAAAGCGAAGTCGTTATCACGCGCCGCTTCCAGCGTGACCGGTGGTGTGCGCGGTTTCTTGCGCCCGTGCTGAATACGTACGGTTTCGTACTCCTTGCGGGTACGAGCGACAAAATCATCACGCTGAGTATCGGAAAGCAGCGCCGCCACCACACCAACGGTGCGCGATGCGTTCTGTACATACACCGTCGGGCCGCTGTAGTTCTGCTCAATTTTCACCGCCGTGTGCGCTTTTGAGGTGGTCGCGCCGCCAATCAGTAACGGAATGGTGAAGCCCTGACGCTCCATCTCTTTCGCCACGTTAACCATCTCGTCCAGCGACGGCGTGATCAATCCTGAAAGGCCAATCAAATCAGCATTCACTTCTTTGGCGGTACGGAGAATTTTTTCCGCAGGCACCATCACGCCGAGATCGACAATTTCGTAGTTGTTACATTGCAGCACCACACCAACGATATTTTTACCGATGTCGTGGACGTCGCCCTTCACGGTGGCGATCACCATCTTGCCGTTGGTTTTGCCCTGCTCTTTGCTGGCTTCAATAAACGGTTCGAGGTAGGCCACCGCCTGCTTCATCACACGCGCCGATTTGACCACCTGTGGCAGGAACATTTTGCCTTCGCCGAACAGATCGCCGACCACGTTCATGCCGTCCATCAACGGGCCTTCAATCACTTCAATCGGGCGCGTAGCCTGCTGGCGGGCTTCTTCGGTATCCTGCTCGATAAACTCGGTAATGCCTTTGACCAGCGAGTATTCCAGACGTTTATTCACTTCCCACGAGCGCCACTCCGCCTGCTGGGCGTTGGCGGTGTCGTCGGTTTTGCTGCCGCGATATTTCTCGGCAAGCTCCAGTAAACGCTCAGTGCCATCGTCGCGACGGTTAAGAATCACATCTTCCACCGCGTCGCGCAGTTCAGCGGGTAGGTCGTCGTAAATCGCCAGCTGCCCGGCGTTGACGATCCCCATATCCATGCCATTGCGAATAGCGTAGTAGAGGAACACCGCGTGAATGGCTTCGCGCACCGGATCGTTACCACGGAATGAGAAAGAAACGTTAGATACGCCGCCGGAAATCAGCGCGTGCGGCAGTTCGCGTTTGATGTCTTCACACGCGCCGATAAAGTCCTGTGCGTAGTTGTTGTGCTCTTCAATGCCAGTTGCGACCGCGAAGATGTTCGGGTCGAAGATGATATCTTCTGGCGGGAAGCCAACCTCTTCGGTGAGGATTTTGTACGCCCGACGGCAAATCTCGATTTTCCGCGCGCGGGTATCGGCCTGCCCCTGTTCGTCAAAGGCCATTACCACAACTGCCGCACCGTAACGACGCAACAATTTCGCGTGATGGATAAAAGCGTCGACGCCTTCTTTCATCGAAATAGAGTTAACAATGCCTTTGCCCTGGATACACTTCAGACCTTTTTCAATGACATCCCATTTTGAGGAGTCGATCATAATCGGCACGCGAGCGATATCCGGTTCACCGGCAATCAGATTGAGAAAACGCACCATCGCCGCTTCGGCGTCGAGCATCCCTTCATCCATATTGATATCGATAATCTGCGCACCGTTTTCCACCTGCTGGCGGGCCACATCCAGTGCCTCGCTGTATTTCTCTTCTTTGATCAGGCGCTTGAACTTAGCGGAACCGGTGACGTTGGTGCGTTCACCCACGTTCACAAACAGGCTATCTTCGCCAATGCTCAGCGGCTCCAGGCCGGACAAACGGCAGGCTACGGGGATTTCCGGCAGTTTGCGCGGCGCTAATCCTTCTACTGCACGAGTCATCGCGGCAATATGTTGTGGCGTGGTGCCACAGCAGCCGCCGACGATATTGAGAAAGCCCGCTTGCGCCCATTCACGTATCTGTTTTGCCATCGTGTCGGCGTCGAGATCGTACTCACCAAAGGCGTTGGGTAGCCCGGCGTTCGGGTGCGCTGTGACGTAGCATTCCGCAATCCGTGATAATTCCTGCACGTACTGGCGCAGTTCGTCTGGCCCCAGCGCACAGTTAAGGCCGAAAGTCAGCGCTTCGGCGTGGCGCAGAGAGTTATAAAACGCTTCGGTGGTCTGCCCGGAGAGCGTGCGCCCGGAGGCGTCGGTGATGGTGCCGGAGATCATAATCGGCAGCTCAACGCCCAGCGCTTCAAACTCCGTTTTCACCGCAAAGACCGCCGCTTTGGCGTTAAGGGTGTCGAAAACGGTTTCAATCAGGATCAGATCCGCACCACCTTCCACCAGCGCTTTGGTGGATTCGCGATAGGCCGCCACCAGCTGGTCAAAAGTGATGTTGCGGAATGCCGGATCGTTGACGTCCGGAGAAATAGACGCCGTGCGGTTGGTCGGGCCGAGAACACCGGCAACGTAGCGCGGTTTCTCCGGCGTGCGCGCGGTCCACTCATCAGCACAGGCGCGCGCCAGTTTCGCCGCCGCAAAGTTGATTTCCGCCGACAGGGATTCCATCTGGTAATCCGCCATCGCAATGGTTGTGGAGTTGAAGGTGTTGGTTTCGATGATATCCGCGCCCGCTTCAAAGTAGGCGTTGTGGATAGCGGCGATCACTTCCGGTTTACTGAGTACCAGCAGGTCGTTGTTGCCTTTGAGGTCGCATGGCCAGTCGGCAAAGCGTTCACCACGAAAATCGGCTTCGTTCAGTCGATAGCTCTGGATCATAGTGCCCATACCGCCGTCCAGCACCAGAATACGTTCATTTAACTGCGCACGCAGTTGTTCCACTTTGCTGCTCACACTTGCTCCCGACACGCTCAACCCAGATTTAATAAAAATTCAACAAACCATACTGGCATAAACGCATCTGTGGTAAAAGCGACCACCACGCAACATGAGATTTGTTCAACATTAACTCATCGGATCAGTTCAGCAACTATTGCATTAGCTAACAATAAAAATGAAAATGATTTCCACGATACAGAAAAAGGAGACTGTCATGGTCGCACCCATTCCCGCGAAACGCGGCAGAAAACCCGCCGTTGCCACCGCACCAGCGACTGGACAGGTTCAGTCTTTAACGCGTGGCCTGAAATTACTGGAGTGGATTGCCGAATCCAATGGCAGTGTGGCACTCACGGAGCTGGCGCAACAAGCCGGGTTACCCAATTCCACGACCCACCGCCTGCTAACCACGATGCAACAGCAGGGTTTCGTGCGTCAGGTTGGCGAACTGGGACACTGGGCAATCGGCGCACATGCCTTTATGGTCGGCAGCAGCTTTCTCCAGAGCCGTAATTTGTTAGCAATTGTTCACCCTATCCTGCGCAATCTAATGGAAGAGTCTGGCGAAACGGTCAATATGGCGGTGCTTGATCAAAGCGATCATGAAGCGATTATTATCGACCAGGTACAGTGTACCCACCTGATGCGAATGTCCGCGCCTATCGGCGGTAAATTACCGATGCACGCTTCCGGTGCGGGTAAAGCCTTTTTAGCCCAATTAAGTGAAGAGCAGGTGACGAAGTTACTGCATCGCAAAGGCTTACATGCCTATACCCACGCGACGCTGGTGTCTCCTGTGCATTTAAAAGAAGATCTCGCCCAAACGCGCAAACGGGGTTATTCATTTGACGATGAGGAACATGCGCTGGGGCTACGTTGCCTTGCAGCGTGTATTTTCGATGAGCACCGTGAACCGTTTGCCGCAATTTCTATTTCCGGACCGATTTCACGTATTACCGATGACCGTGTGACCGAGTTTGGCGCGATGGTGATTAAAGCGGCGAAGGAAGTGACGCTGGCGTACGGTGGAATGCGCTGACTTTTTCTGGCGGGCAGAGGCAATATTCTGCCCATCATACCTGAGTGGCAATAGAATAAGGGTGTCTGTTAATCGCATTGACGCCAAAATAACTTAATGTCATACACTTCACACACTTTTATTAACTCAGTATTATTTTTAAACATCAAACCACTTAATTATTAACAAAATCGCAAGATCTCATTCCACCGAAACTTTTACGGCTGCATTATGAGATTGAGCGATTTATGATATTTCTTTACTTGTAATCATATTAAATTTTTTCACTGTTCTGATAGTTAAAATTCAAGACATCAATAAACAATGAGATATTTAAATGATTACTCGTATTCCTCGTAGTTCTTTCTCTGCAAATATTAATAATACAGCCCAGACAAATGAACACCAAACCCTGAGTGAATTGTTTTATAAAGAACTCGAGGATAAATTTTCTGGCAAGGAGCTGGCGACGCCTCTATTAAAAAGCTTCTCAGAGAACTGTAGACAAAATGGTCGTCATATCTTTAGTAACAAGGATTTTGTCATTAAGTTTTCCACGTCCGTCTTACAGACTGATAAAAAAGAAATTACGATAATTAATAAAAATGAAAACACGACACTCACTCAAACCATTGCTCCAATATTTGAAGAATACCTGATGGAAATTTTACCTCAACGCTCAGACACTCTTGATAAACAAAAATTAAATCTAAAATCAGATAGAAAAGAAAAAGAATTTCCAAGAATTAAACTTAATGGTCAATGTTATTTTCCGGGGCGACCCCAAAACCGTATAGTATGCCGACACATTGCTGCACAATATATTAATGATATTTATCAGAATGTTGACTACAAACCTCATAAAGATGATTACTCTTCAGCTGAAAAATTTCTCACTCACTTCAACAAAAAATGCAAAAACCAGACTTTGGCGTTGATTTCCAGCCGTCCTGAGGGGCGTTGCGTTGCTGCCTGCGGTGATTTCGGGCTAGTTATGAAAGCATATTTTGACAAGATGGCATCAAATGGCATCAGTGTTATGGCAGCCATATTATTGGTGGATAACCATGCTTTGACGGTCCGGCTAAGAATAAAGAACACAACTGAAGGATGTACCCATTACGTGGTTTCGGTTTATGATCCAAATGTAACTAACGATAAAATAAGAATCATGAGCGAAAGTAAAGAGGATATTAAACACTATTCACTGATGGACTTTATGAATGTAGATTATAGCCTCCTGAAATGGTCAAATGATCATGTTATTAACCAATCTGTTGCAATAATTCCAGCACTTCCGAAAGAACAGCTATTGATGCTAAAAGGATCTGTGGATGAAATAACCCCTCCATTATCACCTGCAACGATGAATTTGCTAATGGCAATTGGTCAGAATCATCAACTTACGCAACTGATGACTCAACTCCAGAAAATGCCAGAACTACATAGAACAGAAATGTTGACTGCCTATAATAGTATTAACCTCCCCGGTTTATATTTGGCTATAAATTATGGTAATGCGGATATCGTTGAGACTATTTTCAATTCATTGTCAGAGCCAGGATATGAAGGGTTACTCTCGAAAAAAAATCTCATGCATATTCTGGAGGCAAAAGATAAAAATGGTTTTTCTGGATTATTTTTAGCGATATCACGTAAGGATAAAAATGTTGTAACCTCGATTCTGAACGTCTTACCTAAACTGGCCGCAACACATCATTTAGATAATGAACAGGTGTATAAATTCCTGAGTGCCAAAAATAGAACGTCCAGCCATGTTTTATACCATGTTATGGCGAATGGTGATGCCGACATGCTGAAAATTGTTTTGGACGCGTTACCTTTGTTAATTCGCACATGTCATTTGACTAAAGAACAGGTACTCGATCTCCTGAAGGCAAAGGATTTTTATGGTTGCCCAGGACTATACCTGGCGATGCAAAATGGACATAGCGATATCGTGAAAGTTATTCTCGAAGCATTACCCTGTCTGGCCCAGGAAATTAACATTTCAGCTTCCGATATTGTAGATCTTCTGACCGCTAAAAGTCTTGCGCGCGACACGGGTTTGTTTATGGCCATGCAGCGCGGACATATGAACGTTATTAAGACTATTTTTAACGCATTACCCACTCTGTTTAATACGTTTAAATTCGATAAAAAAAATATGAAGCCCCTCCTCCTGGCAAATAATTCTAATGAATATCCCGGTTTGTTTTCAGCGATACAGCATAAACAACAAAACGTTGTAGAGACGGTTTATCTTGCTTTATCTGACCATGCACGTCTGTTTGGATTTACTGCTGAAGATATTATGGATTTTTGGCAACACAAAGCGCCACAAAAATACTCTGCCTTTGAGTTGGCTTTTGAATTGGATCACCGGGTTATTGCTGAATTAATCCTTAATACGATAAATAAGATGGCTGAAAGCTTTGGCTTTACGGATAACCCTCGATACATTGCGGAGAAAAATTATATGGAAGCTTTACTCAAAAAAGCATCTCCCCATACCGTACGCTAAATCTTTGCCTGCGCCGATACGCATAAACATCTTCCACATGTCCTTCACGAATACGGTTTTGTAGTGCGCGCCAGTAATCAGCGCGGAACAGGTCGGCGTGCATCTCTTCAAAGAGTGGCCCAATGCGGGGGTCGGCGCATAGCCAGTGGCGAAACTCTTCCGGGAAAACATCGCCCGGCGAGACGCTGTACCACGGTTCGCTGGCAAGTTCGTCCTCCGGGTAGCGCGGCGGCGGGATGTCGCGGAAGTTCACTTCCGTCATGTAGCAAATTTCGTCGTAATCATAAAACACCACACGCCCGTGACGGGTGACACCGAAGTTTTTAAACAGCATGTCGCCAGGGAAAATGTTAGCAGCGGCAAGCTGGCGAATAGCGTTACCGTATTCTTCAATGGCATCGCGCAACTGCTGACCTTCCACTTGTTCCAGCCAGATATTGAGCGGCACCATCCGCCGCTCAATATAAAGATGGCGAAGCACAATTTGTTCGCCGAGATCGGTGATTTTTTCCGCTGCTTCCTGGAGCAGTAATGCCATTAATGCCGGGGAAATATGCCGCTTCTCCAGCACAAAGTTTTCAAACTCCTGGGTGTCCGCCATTCGGCCCACGCGATCGTGCTCTTTCACCAGTTGATAGCAGGCGCGAACGTGAGCGGCAGACATCTCTTTCTGCGGCGCGAACTTGTCTTTGATCACTTTGAATACCCGATCAAAGCCCGGCAGCGTAAACACCAGCATCACCATGCCACGAATACCCGGCGCTTCAATGAACTGCTCATTACAGCCCTGGAGATAAACGAGATATTCGCGGTAGCTTTCGGTTTTGGCGTGCTTCTGGCAGCCGATAGCCATATACAATTCAGCGGTGGTTTTACCTGGCAGAATTTCCCGTAGCCACTCGACCAGTGCTGCGGGCAGCGGCGCGTAAACCATAAAATAAGAACGCGCAAAGCCAAAAACAATGCTCGCTTCGGCGGTCGTCGTCAGGCAGGTATCAATAAATAACTCGCCGTCGTCCGTCTGGTGGATCGGCAGCAAAAATGGCAATGTGCCGGAAGGCGTGATCAGTTTGCCTACCAGCCAGGCGGCTTTATTGCGGTAAAACAGTTCGTTCGCCACCTGTAAATGACTTTCCGCGAGGTTGTCTGTCCCCAGCGTTTCCGTCAGATGGCGAACGATGTAATGAATGTCACGGCTTTTATTCTGCCAACGCAGACGCAGCGGCAGATCGCTGATAACGCGCATCAGCAGAGATTCCCAGCCGTGATCGGGGTGAAAGTCTTTCGCCAGCGGGCGGGGAATGGTACGAAAACGGCGCTCTGGCTGGGAGCTAAAGATAAAAAGCCGCTCGGGAGTAAGCGAGCGGTGGTCAAATAACCGACAGTACACGGAGTTAAAAAAGCTCTCCGCAATCTCGAAGCGCGGGTAATCCGGCAACAGCCGGGTGTAATGCTCTTTGACGCGCAGTAAAAATGCCGCGTCCGTGCTTTGGCCGTTGGTAATGCAGCGCAGTTGCTCCACGACCAGACCCACGTGATGATCGTAAAGATGGATACGGTTTTTCATCGCCTGCTGGACAGCGTGCCAGTCGGCTTGTTCGAAACGCTGCTGCGCCCCGGAAGTCACTTCGAGGAATCGACCATACTGAGCGTCGAAACCTTGCAAAATGGTTTGTGCAATCAGTAATTCCAGGCCACGCGGCATCGCCTCTCCTTAATTCGCCCCTCGCCTTACGGAAAGGGGCGTTGGTTGTTAGAACTGCGATTCTTCGGTGGAGCCGGTCAGCGCGGTGACTGAAGACGTGCCGCCCTGAATAATGGTCGTCACTTTATCGAAATAACCTGTACCCACTTCCTGCTGGTGAGATACGAAGGTATAGCCATCTTTCGCAGCGGCAAATTCCGGCTGCTGCACTTTCTCAACGTAATGCTTCATGCCTTCGCCCTGGGCATAGGCATTTGCCAGGTCGAACATGTTAAACCACATGCTGTGGATGCCTGCCAGGGTGATGAACTGGAACTTGTAGCCCATATCCGACAGCTGCTGCTGGAAGCTGGCAATAGTTTTGTCGTCGAGGTTTTTCTGCCAGTTGAACGACGGCGAGCAGTTATAAGCCAGCAGTTTGCCCGGATATTTCGCGTGGATAGCTTGTGCAAAGCGACGCGCCAGTTCCAGGTCTGGCGTGGAGGTTTCACACCATACCAGGTCAGCATATGGCGCATACGCCAGGCCACGGCTGATCGCTTGTTCAATACCTGCATGAGTACGGAAGAAGCCTTCGCTGGTACGCTCGCCGGTAATAAATTCGCTGTCATATGGGTCGCAATCGGAGGTAATCAGATCCGCCGCATCGGCATCGGTACGAGCAACCAGCAGGGTTGGAACGCCCGTCACGTCAGCTGCCAGACGCGCCGCGACCAGTTTCTGAATAGCTTCCTGAGTTGGCACTAAAACTTTGCCGCCCATGTGACCGCATTTCTTCACTGATGCCAGCTGATCTTCGAAGTGAACTGCCGCTGCACCGGCTTCAATCATCGCTTTCATCAGTTCAAAGGCATTCAGGACACCGCCAAAACCGGCTTCCGCATCGGCAACGATCGGCAGGAAGTAATCGACATAGCGCGGATCGCCCGGCTCAATGCCCGCGGACCATTGGATCTGATCCGCACGGCGGAAAGTATTGTTGATCCGCTCCACCACAGCTGGCACCGAGTTTGCCGGATAGAGCGACTGATCCGGATACATGCTGGCCGCCAGGTTAGCGTCCGCCGCTACCTGCCATCCCGACAGATAGACTGCTTCAATACCCGCTTTCGCCTGTTGCAGCGCCTGACCGCCAGTCAGTGCGCCGAGGCTGTTGATGTAGCCTTTTTTCGACTCGCCGTGCAGCAGACGCCACATTTTCGCCGCGCCCAGTTGCGCCAGGGTGCATTCAGGATTGACTGAACCGCGTAATTTCACCACATCTTCCGCGCTGTACGGGCGAGTAATGCCTTCCCAACGCGGTTGAGTCCACTCTTTCTGTAATTCTTCAATTTGTTGTGTACGGGTTTTCATGTGCAGATGCTCCATAGTTATGTGGTGGTTTACGCTAACAGGCGGTAGCCTGGCAGGGTCAGGAAATCTATTAACTCATCGGAAGTGGTGATCTGTTCCATCAAGCGTGCGGCATCGTCAAAACGCCCCTGGGAGAAACGTTCTTCGCCCAGTTCGCTGGCAATGACTTTCATCTCTTCGCCCAGCATCTGGCGGAACAAGGCTTTGGACACCGGTTTGCCATTGCTCAACGTTTTTTGATGATGGATCCACTGCCAGATCGAGGTACGGGAAATTTCAGCCGTCGCCGCATCTTCCATCAGGCCATAAATCGGCACGCAGCCGTTGCCGGAGATCCATGCTTCGATGTACTGCACAGCCACGCGAATGTTGGCGCGCATACCTTCTTCGGTGCGTTCACCATCACAAGGTGCCAGCAGCTGATCGGCAGTAATCGGCGCGTCTTGTTCGCGCATCACTTCAAGCTGATTTTTACGGGAGCCGAGAATGTCGTTGAATACCGCCATTGCCGTATCCGCAAGGCCTGGGTGAGCGATCCATGTGCCATCGTGACCGTTATTGGCTTCCAGCGCTTTATCCGCTTTTACTTTGTTGAGCACCTGGTTATTACGCTCTTCATCTTTGCTCGGAATAAACGCTGCCATGCCGCCCATAGCAAAAGCACCGCGTTTATGGCAGGTTTTAATCAGCAGGCGTGAGTAGGCATTAAGGAACGGTTTATCCATCGTCACTGCCTGTCTGTCTGGCAGGACGCGATCGGGATAGTTTTTCAACGTTTTGATATAGCTGAAGATGTAATCCCAACGACCGCAGTTCAGACCAACAATATGGTCACGCAGCGCGTGAAGGATTTCATCCATCTGGAACACGGCGGGCAGCGTTTCAATCAGCAACGTCGCCTTGATGGTGCCGCGCGGCAGATTAAAGCGATCTTCTGCATAGCTGAAGACTTCGCTCCACCAGGCCGCTTCCTGCCAGGACTGGGTTTTCGGCAGATAGAAATAGGGACCGCTGCCCTTTGCCAACAGTGCCTGATAGTTGTGGAAGAAATAGAGCGCAAAATCAAACAGGCTACCGGGGATTGCCTCACCACGCCAGGTGACATGTTTTTCCGGCAAGTGCAGACCGCGTACCCGACAAATCAACACCGCTGGATTGGGCTTGAGCTGATAAATTTTGCCTGCTTCATTGGTATAGCTGATGGTGCCGTTAACTGCATCACGCAGGTTAATTTGCCCGTCGATCACTTTGTTCCAGTCTGGTGCCAGTGAATCTTCGAAATCGGCCATAAAGACTTTCACATTGGCGTTGAGCGCGTTGATCACCATCTTGCGCTCAACCGGGCCGGTAATCTCTACCCGACGATCTTGTAAGTCCGCGGGAATACCACGAATTTTCCAGTCAGCATCACGAATGGAAGCTGTTTCCGAAATAAAATCAGGCAACGTTCCGTTATCGATATCCTGCTGCTGCTGAATGCGCGCTGCCAGAAGTTTATTGCGTTGTGGCGTAAAATGCGTCACCAGCTCAGTCAGAAATTCTACCGCTTCGGCAGTAAGAATTTGCTTCTCCTGCTCGCCATACGGCCTTATGAAAGCCAGTTCATCGGTTGTTGTTGCCTGTTCAGTCATCGTGCAGCTCCTCGTCATGGATCCGAAAACTTCCCCACTGTGAACGAAGGATCGTTGTGCGCTTTTCGTTCAGCACAACTAAGACTACTCATTTAAAATGCAAAATCAAAAACAATTTCCATTTTAATTAAAAATACCTTATAACTTATTGATAACAATATGAATAAAATTTATTCACCTACTGAGGTGCGTTTCGGAAATAAAAAAGGCACCCGAAGGTGCCTGAGGTAAGGTGCTGAATCGCTTAACGATCGACTATCACAGAAGATTAATCCAGCGTTGGATTCATGTGCCGTAGATCGTATGGCGTGATCTGGTAGACGTAATAGTTGAGCCAGTTGGTAAACAGCAAATTACCGTGACTACGCCAGCTCGCTCGCGGTGTATTTTGCGGATCATTATGCGGAAAATAGTTATACGGTACATCCGGGTCCAGTCCGGCTTCCACATCGCGGAAAAATTCCTGCGCCAGCGTTTGCGCATCATATTCGGGATGGCCCGTCACAAAGGCAATGCGCTTATCTTTGCTGGCAAACAGATATGCATCCCCTTCTTCCGTCTCTGCCAGAATTTCCAGATCGGTATAATCACGAATCAACGCTGCCGGAAAGTCAGCATAGCGCGAATGTGGTGCCAGGAATGAATCATCAAAGCCACGCGTCAGAAGCGCATGAGGATGGAGAATATGATGCTCGTAAACGCCAGAGAGTTTGTCGGTGCGGGTTTGCTTAGGAATGCCGTAGAGGATATTGAGCGCGGCTTGGACCGCCCAACAGACAAACAGCGTCGAGGTGACGTGATCTTTCGACCACTCCAGCACCTGTTTGATCTGCGGCCAGTAAGCGACATCATTAAACTCCACCAGGCCCAGCGGCGCGCCGGTAACTATCAGACCGTCAAAGTTTTGTTCCTGAATATCTTCAAAGTTACAGTAGAAGTTATTCAGATGCTCTGCGGGCGTGTTGCGCGATTCACGGGAATCGATGCGCAACAGCTGAATATCGACCTGCAAAGGTGAGTTTGAAAGCAGGCGCAGAAACTGATTTTCAGTTTCAATCTTCTTCGGCATCAGGTTTAGGATCAGAACCTTAAGTGGACGAATTTCCTGACCAGACGCACGAGAAGTTGTCATCACAAAGACGTTTTCTTCACGCAAGAAATTGACGGCGGGTAGCTCGTCCGGCACACGAATCGGCATAACCTGATTACCTCACTACATACGCTTATACGTTTAGACATCCAGATAGCTGAAGATAACCAGAAAATTTGCCAATGTCGAGTCTGCATGTTGAAGGTGAGAAAGTTTCAAGGAAAAGGCTACGTTAGAATATAAGAATGACGAAAAGGAGAGAAAATGGTTATTAGTATTCGCCGCTCACGGCATGAGGAAGGGGAGGAACTGGTTGCGATTTGGTGCCGTTCTGTCGATGCCACTCACGATTTTTTATCAGCAGAGTATCGGGCCGAGCTGGAAGAGCTGGTGCGTTCCTTCCTGCCGGAAGCGCCGTTGTGGGTCGCGGTTAATGAGCGGGATCGGCCGGTTGGGTTTATGTTGTCAAGTGGGCAGCATATGGATGCGCTGTTTATCGATCCTGATGTGCGCGGCTGCGGCGTGGGTCGGATGCTGGTGAAGCATGCGCTCTCGATGGCACCGGAACTGACAACCAACGTTAATGAGCAAAATGAGCAGGCGGTTGGGTTCTATAAGAAGGTGGGTTTTAAGGTTACGGGACGCTCTGAGGTGGACGATTTGGGGAAACCGTATCCGTTGCTGAATCTGGCGTATGTGGGGGAATAAGCTGCCCCTGCCGTGCCTGCCCAGGCTGGAGAAGACGCGCCAGCGTCGCACCCGGCATTTTTTTTGCACCAACGCAAAAAGGCCATCCTGACGGATGGCCTTTCGCTTAATTTGATGCCTGGCAGTTTATGGCGGGCGTCCTGCCCGCCACCCTCCGGGCCGTTGCTTCGCAACGTTCAAATCCGCTCCCGGCGGATTTGTCCTACTCAGGAGAGCGTTCACCGACAAACAACAGATAAAACAAAAGGCCCAGTCTTCCGACTGAGCCTTTCGTTTTATTTGATGCCTGGCAGTTCCCTACTCTCGCATGGGGAGACCCCACACTACCATCGGCGCTACGGCGTTTCACTTCTGAGTTCGGCATGGGGTCAGGTGGGACCACCGCGCT
>NZ_JBJQJE010000024.1:0-78115 GCF_046487585.1 Escherichia sp. WS1265 | reverse complement strand
TGTCAATCCGCAGGCTTTGTAGTCTGCGATCCTGCCAGCAAATATTCTTTGCGAGACGTTACGCAATAATCACAGAGGAAACTATTTTGTTCACGCGTTAGCGATAGACTGCATTCAGGGCGAAAGGAGGTAAGCCGACGATTTCAGCGGGACGCTGAAACGGGAAACCCTCTCCCGGAGAAGAGGACTTTTAATAAGGAAAGGGTTATGATGAAGCACGTCATCATACTGGTGATACTCTTAGTGATTAGCTTCCAGGCTTACTAAGAACACCAGGGGGAGGGGGAAACCTCTCCCTAACCCTCACTCCTGAAATTATGTCACTCCGCCCTTAGTGTCAATCGACGGCTCTCCGTTCTTGCGAGGCGAATAGCAAAATTTTCTGCGCCGCCGGGCCTAATTCTGAAAGTTTCTTCGTTTGCTCTTATTTCATTATTGCAATCGGTATGATACCGGACCTCAATAATTCTCTAAGAAAGGATTTCTTATGAGCGAACAAATCACGTTTGCCACCAGCGATTTTGCCAGTAACCCGGAACCACGTTGCCCCTGCATTTTGCTGCTGGATGTTTCTGGTTCTATGAACGGTAGACCCATTAATGAACTTAACGCCGGATTGGTTACCTTTCGCGATGAGCTGCTTGCCGATTCGCTGGCCTTAAAAAGAGTGGAACTCGGTATTGTGACGTTCGGCCCGGTGCATGTGGAACAACCCTTTACCAGCGCCGCTAATTTTTTCCCGCCCATCCTGTTTGCCCAGGGCGATACACCAATGGGCGCTGCCATTACCAAAGCCCTGAATATGGTTGAGGAGCGCAAACGTGAGTATCGTGCCAATGGTATTTCGTATTATCGCCCGTGGATTTTCCTGATCACTGATGGCGCTCCAACCGATGAGTGGCAGGCTGCCGCCAACAAAGTGTTTCAGGGGGAAGAAGATAAGAAGTTTGCCTTCTTTTCCATCGGTGTTCAGGGGGCGGATATGAAGACTTTGGCACAAATCAGCGTTCGTCAGCCTTTGCCACTGCAGGGATTACAATTCCGTGAACTGTTTAGCTGGTTATCCAGTTCGCTGCGTTCGGTTTCCCGCTCCACGCCGGGAACGGAAGTTGTGCTGGAAGCGCCAAAAGGCTGGACGTCAGTGTGAGCTGGCGTCTGGTCTATGCATCAACCGTTGGAACGTCGCACATCAGCGCGGACTTGCCTTGCCAGGATGCCTGCCAGATGCAGGTTGCCTGGCTAGAAGACCAGCAGCCATTATTGACGGTATTTGTCGCTGATGGCGCAGGCAGCGTTTCGCAGGGTGGCGAAGGTGCGACGCTTGCCGTCAATGAAGCGATGGCTTATATGATGCAAAAAGTGCAGGGCGGGGAATTGGGGCTTAATGATGTCCTCGCAACGGATATTGTGCTGACCGTTCGTCAGCGACTTTTTGCCGAGGCGGAAGCCAAAGAATTAGCGGTTCGCGATTTTGCCTGCACATTTCTGGGACTGATTTCATCGCCTGACGGCACCTTGATTATGCAGATTGGCGATGGCGGCGTGGTGGTAGATTTGGGTCACGGTCTGCAATTGCCTCTCACGCCGATGGTGGGTGAATATGCCAACATGACGCATTTCATTACCGATGAAGATGCCGTTTCCAGACTGGAAACTTTCACCAGCACTGAGCGTGCGCATAGAGTTGCAGCATTTACGGATGGTATTCAGAGACTGGCGTTAAATATGCTGGATAATTCTCCGCATGTGCCTTTCTTTACCCCGTTTTTCAATGGACTGGCGTCAGCAACGCAGGAACAACTCGATTTATTACCTGAATTGTTAAAGCAGTTTTTGTCCAGCCCGGCGGTAAACGAGCGTACGGATGATGATAAAACGTTGGCACTGGCTATGTGGTTACCATGAAACCCACTTTATATACTGCTACTGGTGAGTGCGTTACGCCAGGCCGTGAACTGGGCAAAGGCGGTGAAGGTGCGGTTTATGATATCGAGGAGTTTGCCGATAGCGTTGCCAAGATTTATCACACGCCGCCACCCGCCTTAAAACAGGACAAACTTGCCTTTATGGCTGCGACAGCTGACGCGCAATTGTTGAATTATGTCGCCTGGCCGCAGGCAACGCTTCACGGTGGACGAGGCGGAAAGGTTATCGGTTTTATGATGCCGAAGGTTTCAGGTAAAGAACCGATTCATATGATCTATAGCCCGGCACATCGTCGCCAGAGTTACCCTCATTGTGCGTGGGATTTTCTACTCTATGTTGCGCGCAATATTGCTTCATCTTTTGCTACGATTCACGAGCACGGGCACGTCGTGGGTGACGTAAACCAGAACAGCTTTATGGTAGGTCGCGACAGCAAAGTGGTGTTGATTGATAGCGACTCCTTTCAGATTAACGCTAATGGCACGTTGCATTTATGCGAAGTTGGCGTGTCGCATTTTACGCCGCCAGAGCTACAAACCTTGTCGTCATTTGTTGGCTTTGAACGCACCGCGAATCACGATAATTTTGGCCTTGCGTTGCTGATTTTTCACGTCTTGTTTGGTGGTCGGCATCCTTATTCCGGTGTACCGCTTATCTCTGATGCGGGTAATGCGCTGGAGACGGATATTGCCCATTTCCGTTATGCCTACGCGTCAGATAATCAGCGACGTGGTTTAAAACCGCCGCCACGATCTATTCCGCTGTCGATGTTACCAGGTGATGTTGAAGCCATGTTTCAGCAGGCATTCACGGAAAGTGGCGTGGCAACCGGGCGTCCGACGGCAAAAGCGTGGGTTGCGGCACTTGATTTACTACGCCAACAGTTAAAGAAATGTACCGTTTCGGCAATGCATGTTTACCCCGGTCATTTGACTGACTGCCCGTGGTGTGCGCTGGATAATCAAGGCGTTATCTATTTTATTGATCTCGGCGAAGAGGTCATTACCACCAGCGGTGATTTTGTGCTGGCGAAAGTCTGGGCGATGGTGATGGCGTCAGTAGCACCACCAGCATTGCAACTGCCATTACCCGATCATTTCCAACCGACTGGCAGGCCGCTTCCTTTAGGCCTGTTAAGGCGTGAATACATCATTCTGATTGAGATCGCACTGTCAGCGTTATCGCTGCTGCTTTGCGGCCTTCAGGTAGAACCGCGTTATATCATTTTGGTTCCCGTGCTGGCGGCTATCTGGATTATTGGCAGCCTGACAAGCAAAGCGTACAAAGCAGAAGTCCAGCGACAAAGAGAGGCTTTTAATCGCGCAAAAATGGACTATGACCATTTAGTCAGCCAGATCCAACAGTTGGGCGGGCTGGAAGGTTTTATCGCCAAACGGACGATGCTCGAAAAAATGAAGGACGAAATTCTTGGGTTACCGGAAGAAGAAAAGCGCGATCTGGCAGCACTTCAGGACACCGCAAGGGAACGGCAGAAGCAGAAGTTTCTGGAGGGATTTTTTATTGATGTTGCCTCTATTCCCGGCGTTGGCCCTGCGCGTAAAGCGGCGTTACGGTCCTTTGGTATTGAAACCGCCGCAGATGTTACCCGACGGAGCGTTAAGCAAGTAAAAGGTTTTGGTGATCATCTGACCCAGGCGGTTATCGACTGGAAAGCGAGTTGCGAACGCCGTTTTGTTTTCAGGCCGAATGAAGCGGTAACGCCAGCAGACAGACAAGCGGTAATGGCGAAAATGACCGCCAAACGACATCGGCTGGAATCGGCGTTGACTGTCGGTGCGACAGAGTTGCAGCGATTCCGCCTTCATGCTCCAGCACGGACCATGCCGTTGATGGAGCAGCTACGTCAGGCGGCAGAAAAACTGGCTCAGGCGAAGGCTGATTTAAGCCGCTACTGAGCCATTTTTCAATTAACGAAACACCACTTCCGCCCAGCGTGCCAGCCCGGCGGTGACGGAGCCAAAGTCATCGCCGCCTGCAATCGGAATGCCCGGCAACTGTTCTGCCAGCGCTTTTTTAATCAGCGGCGATCGGGCGCTACCACCAGTCAGATAGATGACATCCGGTTTTTCCTGGGCGTTATCCAGCGCCAGTTGCACCTGTTCCAGAATCCGCGCCAGTGGCTGGTTGAGGGCGCTTTCCAGCCCTTGCTGGCTAATCAGCGTAGCCAGTTCATCGCTGATAAACGGCAGTGAGGCGCGGGTTTCCGCTACGCTTGAAAGCGCAATTTTGCTCTCTTCTGCGCTACGTACCAGGCGATAGCTTAAACGCTGACGCCAGACTTTCTGTAACAGGGCCACTTTTTCCGGTTCGCGGGCATCGCGTACCAGATCGTTAAGCAGACGACCGTTGGCACTACTGTAGAAATCACTTTGCGCAGGGACGTCGTTGATGGCAACCGCATTCCACCACGGCAGAATCGGCAGGGCGATGCCTTTTTCGGTTTCGCCACCCATGCCCAGTAACGGCATCAGGTTTTTAAACGCCAGTGCGATATCCAGATCGTTACCGCCAATACGGCAACCACTGTGACCCAGCAGGCTGGCTTCACGATCGAGACGCGAACGCCACTGCGGCCCCATCAGCAGCAATGAACAGTCAGTCGTACCACCACCAATATCCACCACCAGCACCCGTTTTTCTTCCTGCAAGGTGGCTTCGTAATCCAGCCCAGCCGCCACCGGCTCGTACTGGAATACCACGTCCTTAAACCCGGCACGCTTCGCTGCGCGCTCCAGAATCCCTTGTGCCTGGGCGTTTGCTTCATCGCCGCCCAGCCCCTGGAAGTTGATCGGGCGACCAATCACCGCCTGGGTAATCGCTTCTGGCAATTGCGCCTGCGCCTGCTGGCGAATGTGCAGCATCATTGCGCAGACCAGATCCTCAAACAGCGCTACCTGCTGCGGTTTTAAGCCGCTGGCACCGAGGAACGATTTTGGTGATTTCACAAACCACACCTCTTCTGGATCATCAATGTACTGTGCCAGTGAGGAAAGACCGAACTGCACGCTTTTCGCCGTAACATCGATATCTTCTTCGCGGTTATAACGAATCGCCCGACGCAGCAGCGCCTGCGTTTCATCGTCGTCTGCCGGAACGTCATGATGGCGGTACAGCCATTCGCTTACCGCTTCACGCGTTGGCGCGCAAAGCATTGAAGGCAGCAGCGTGCTGTCGTTTTCCATTTTTAGCAAATGCGGTTTACCGTCGCGCATGACCGCCACTGAACAGTTTGCTGTACCGTAATCAAAACCAATAAACACGAAATAATCCCCATGCCGGTGAAGAAGGGGCGTGACTTTAGCGAAATGTTGCCGTCGCGACAACCGGAATATGAAAGCAAAGCGCAGCGTCTGAATAACGTTTATGCTGAAAGCGGATTAACAAGGAGATGCGATGTATACCCTGAACTGGCAGCCGCCGTATGACTGGTCGTGGATGTTGGGATTTCTCGCCGCCCGTGCGGTGAACGGTGTGGAAACGGTCGCTGACGATTATTATGCCCGTAGTCTGGCGATGGGCGAATATCGCGGCGTGGTGACTGCTATTCCGGATATAGCCCGCCATACTCTGCACATAAATTTAAGTGCAGGTTTAGAACCTGTTGCCGCAGAGTGTCTGGCGAAAATGAGCCGCCTGTTTGATCTGCAATGTAACCCGCAGATTGTTAACGGTGCGTTGGGCAAGTTAGGCGCGGCGCGGCCCGGATTGCGTTTACCCGGCAGTGTTGATGCTTTTGAGCAGGGCGTGCGGGCGATTTTAGGCCAACTGGTGAGCGTGGCGATGGCGGCAAAATTGACCGCCAGAGTGGCACAGCTTTATGGCGAACGGTTGGATGATTTTCCGGATTATGTCTGCTTCCCCACGCCTCAGCGGCTGGCTGCAGCCGACCCGCAGGCATTAAAAGCGTTAGGTATGCCGTTGAAACGGGCAGAGGCACTGATTCATCTGGCAAATGCGGCGCTGGAGGGCACCTTACCAATGACAATACCGAGCGACGTAGAACAAGCGATGAAAACGCTGCAAACTTTTCCGGGTATCGGGCGCTGGACGGCGAATTATTTCGCCTTACGTGGCTGGCAGGCGAAAGATGTTTTCCTGCCGGATGATTATCTGATTAAACAGCGATTTCCGGGAATGACACCGGCACAAATCCGCCGTTATGCCGAACGCTGGAAGCCCTGGCGTTCTTATGCGCTGTTGCATATCTGGTATACGGAAGGCTGGCAACCAGACGGAACGGACGAATTGTAGGCCTGATACGCCGCATCAGTCGATGGGGAAGCACGCCTTAGTTAATCGCGAAATAACTGCTATTCACCAGCAAATCCAGCGGTTGGGCATCGGCAATCACATCACCATAAATCAGATCGACGCCGATGCCCGAAAGCGTATCCATCACTAAGGGTAAAACGACTGGCCCGGCGATGGTTTTCATCCCGAGTCGCTGAGCATGCCCCTGAATAATCGTAATCAGCATCTCATCCATCAAATTACCCTGCACGCTGGCGCATAACTCACCATCAAGTAGCAGGTAATCTGCCATATTTGCTTTCAGCGAGTTGAAGATTTGCAGATCGCGGCCCACCTGACTGAATACGATCCGACATCCCGCCAGCCGCAGTTTTTGCACGCTTGCTGCGTGATCTAAAATCGCGTCTGCCGGAATAATCAGATGTAATAACCGTGGTGGTAGAGGGCTATTTTCCAGCTGCTCAATTAGTTCATTCACCAGCGTGGCGCTACTCAAACCGGCAACGGAAAGGGGGAGGGCGATGCTTAAGCCTTTACTGGCAATCGCTTTTGCGGCCTGCTGGAAAAAATCGTGGAATACCCGTCGGTCAAGAGCATGGCTAAGTGCCGGATCGCTGAAGCTACGACGAAATGTTTGTTCATCAATAATCTCGCCTTCGCAACTCCAGAGCTTAAGTGAAATCAGCCACAAATTACGCGCTTGCGGGATCCGCGGCGAAGCGACACCGTGGGCGATCATCATCAACTGATTCTCTTTAATCATCCGCCTCTGTTCATCAAGCGATATCGCCGCCCGTTCGCTATGTGCGGCAGCTTGCTGCGGTTCGTAAACCGTCACCCGGCCCCGGCCACCATTTTTGGAGGCATAACAGGCGATATCAGCCTGCGACATCACTTCAGCCGCCTGATGATTGTTGTCATCAATCAAGGTAATCCCGGCACTGGCACCTACCCGATGTACTCGTCCTTCCCAGATAAAGTGATAGTCATTCACGGCGCTGATAATGCGTGTAGCGATAAAACGCGCACTTTCGACATTACAATCTGGCAGCAGCAGACCAAATTCATCGCCACCGAGTCGCGCCAGCACGTCGCTGGAGCGCAGCATACTCAGCATCAATGACGCCAGTTCGCGCAGTAAAGCGTCGCCAGCGGCGTGCCCGGCGCTGTCATTCACCGCTTTAAAGCGATCAAGATCGATAAACACCAGTGCATGTCGCTGATGTGTACTGTTTACCGTTTGCAGCAGGATACGCAGTTGCTTCTCAAAACTGGCGCGATTGGCGAGATGCGTCAGTGCATCATGGGAGGCGCTGTAGCTCAGCTGGCGCAGCATTTTGCGCGATTCGGTGACGTCCTGAATCACCAGAACCGAGCCTATATTGCTGCCGTCCAGAGTACTTAACGGCGTAATACTGTAATGCACGTCGTAGCTGCCGCCGCTTCGGCAGTGCAACACCACATCTTGTTCAATCGCGGAACGTGAGGTGTCGGCACTGTAAATGTTCTCCATTAATGGTCCGTTGTCGCCAAAAGTAATATGCAACACCGTCAGGAGTGGAACACCTAACGCTTCTTCCTGCGTCCAGCCGCTCATCTTCTCCGCCACCGGATTCATAAAGGTAATTTTCATCGCCATATCAATACAGACCACGGCTTCACCGATGGAATCCAGCGTAATGTGCAGGCGCTCTTTTTCCTGAAACAATGCCTCGTTAAGCTGTTTAACCTCGGTCATATCCATATTAATGCCGAGCAGACGTTCGACTTCGCCTTCTTTATTCAGTACCCGGTTGGCGAGGGCGCGGATATGGCGGATGCCATCTTTCACGGCAATGCGAAATTCCAGCTTAAAGGGCGAGCGTGATTGCAATGAATCGCGAATCACTTTTTCGGCGTGCTGGCGATCTTCCGGCAGCACGCACTCGTACCACACCTGCCAGTTCGGTTTGATATGCGGAGGAATTTCATACAGCTCGAACATCCGCTTATCCCAGCTAAAAATATTCGGCTTTAGCTCCCACTCCCAGATGCCAATCCCGCCCGCTTCGTTAGCCAGCGTGATGCGCTCCATCAGTTGCTTGTTCACCTGTTCGGTGCGTTTTAGCTCGTTAATGTCTTCAATCTGAGCGATAAAATAGAGCGGCGTGCCATCCGTGTGGCGCACCAGTGAGACGGCAAGCAACGCCCAGACAACATCGCCATTGCGGTTGTAGTAGCGTTTTTCCATTGAATAGGTGTTTATTTCACCGCTGATCAGCTTTTCAACCTGTTGCAGATCTTTATTGAGATCCTCCGGCCAGGTCAGTTGCTGAAAGGTGAGTCCGCGCAGTTCTTCCTGACTGTAACCGAGAAACTGGCAGAGCGCTTTGTTGGATTGCAGCCATTGTCCCTCGGTGCCCACTAATGCCATGCCGATGGCGGAATATTCCATGGCATTACGAAAACGGGTTTCGCTTTCGGAAATGTGTTTGCGTTCCGCACGAAAGGCATACATCACCATGGTCATGATGTTGGCGGGCAGCAGGATCAGCAAAAACGGTAGCCACGGCATATGGCTCATCAGGTATGTACGCGGCGTAGCAAGCAGGGAGGGATCCGCGGCCATCATCAGTGACACCATCATCACCGTGGTAAGGAAGATCAAAAAGGCTTCCATTCGTGGCAGGCGCACGGCGCTCCACATCAACAGCACAATAATGAAAGTAAAAGGCCACGGCAGATACAGCATCGAAAGCCAGCTTAACGTCAGTGTGATGGCTAACGTGAGCAGCGACTCAAAAAGCAACCGTGGGTTGCGATGGCGCAGCAGATAGTGTGGTTTAAATAACAATCCCAGCGGCACCAGTGCCAGTGCGCCGATGGATTCTGACAGTACCCATATCAAAAATGCCCTGAGAGGATCGTCTCCGGGCGTCAGCAGGATAACCAGAACACCCCCTAACAGAGGTGGAACAATGGCGCTGCCGAGTGCCAGACGCAGCCAGTCAGCCAGATTTTGCAATGGGTTATACCACGGCAGCAATTTACGCAGTAGCACTGCCCCGACCACGGCTTCAACAATATTGATGGTCGTCCAGGTCATGTTCAGCGAGCTGGTGGAAAAAAGCAGGATGGATGCGGCGATATTTCCCAGCGAGCAGCTCAGCGCAATCCCCGGCCACATGCGCCCGGCATGGCGATAAAACGCCACCATCATGATGGACGTCGGGAACCACAGTGGGGCGAGTTGGGTGCCAAACTGCGAAAACTCAAGCGAGAAAAGGGTAAAGATAAACGAGACTAAACCTAAACTGACCAGGTGAAGCAGCGGGTGGGGCAGGGCAATTAATACATGCTGTGATTGTTTGCTCATTACCGCTTTATCCGCAAGACCAGGTCGCCAGTATTCGTTTCTGTGTTTATGCTAGTACAAAAGTTTTACATTTTATATGCGAATTGCTCATAAAGTGACGTAAAGGCGGATAATTTGCGCAACTGCGTATAACAATTTTTACCTTGTATAAAACTGATCAACGTAATTTGCCACCGGGAATTCTTCGTCAACAATTAACTCTGAGCGCGCGGCAACGCTATTCGACTGGTATCAGGCGGATGAAATCCCTATAATTGCCGCGTTTGGCGCTTCGTCGCCCCCTTCCTAACATCCAGGTTAATCAGGTCGCTAAATATATGACTGATCAGTCTCATCAGTGCGTCATTATCGGTATCGCTGGCGCATCGGCTTCCGGCAAGAGTCTTATTGCCAGTACCCTTTATCGTGAATTACGTGAGCAAGTCGGTGATGAACACATCGGCGTAATTCCCGAAGACTGCTATTACAAAGATCAAAGCCATCTGTCGATGGAAGAACGCGTTAAGACCAACTACGACCATCCCAGCGCGATGGATCACAGCCTGTTGCTTGAGCATTTACAAGCGTTGAAACGCGGCTCGGCCATTGACCTGCCGGTTTACAGCTATGTTGAACATACGCGTATGAAAGAAACGGTGACGGTTGAGCCGAAGAAAGTCATCATTCTCGAAGGCATTTTGCTGCTAACGGATGCGCGTTTGCGTGACGAACTTAACTTCTCCATTTTCGTTGATACCCCGCTGGATATCTGCCTGATGCGCCGCATCAAGCGTGACGTTAACGAGCGTGGGCGTTCAATGGATTCAGTGATGGCGCAATATCAAAAAACCGTGCGCCCGATGTTCCTGCAATTCATTGAGCCTTCTAAACAATATGCGGACATTATCGTGCCGCGCGGCGGGAAAAACCGCATCGCGATCGATATATTGAAAGCGAAAATAAGTCAGTTCTTTGAATAAGCTTGATAAATTGTGTACCGTTCAGTGATAACCTGGTATGCCCTTGACGTAATTGGCGTTAAGGGAGTGATGCTCGAAAGGAGAAAATGCCATGCGTCTGTGTGACCGAGATATTGAAGCCTGGCTTGATGAAGGCCGTTTGTCGATCAACCCACGTCCGCCAGTGGAGCGTATTAACGGCGCGACGGTGGATGTGCGCCTGGGCAATAAATTTCGTACCTTCCGTGGTCACACGGCAGCGTTTATCGATCTGAGCGGTCCCAAAGATGAAGTGAGCGCCGCGCTTGACCGCGTGATGAGCGATGAGATCGTTCTCGATGAAAGCGAGGCGTTCTATCTTCACCCAGGAGAGCTGGCGCTGGCGGTGACGCTGGAGTCGGTGACGCTGCCAGCCGATCTGGTGGGCTGGCTGGACGGGCGTTCCTCATTGGCGCGTCTGGGGCTGATGGTGCACGTCACCGCGCACCGCATCGATCCGGGCTGGTCTGGCTGCATTGTGCTGGAGTTCTACAACTCCGGTAAGCTGCCGCTGGCGCTGCGTCCGGGCATGTTAATTGGTGCGCTGAGCTTTGAGCCGCTTTCCGGCCCGGCGGCGCGACCTTACAACCGCCGTGAAGATGCGAAATATCGCAACCAGCAGGGCGCGGTAGCCAGCCGAATCGATAAAGACTAATTCAGGCCCATTGAGGATACCATGAGACGATTTCTGACGACGCTGATGATACTCCTGGTCGTGCTGGTGGCCGGGTTATCTGCGTTAGTGTTGCTGGTGAATCCGAATGATTTCCGCGACTATATGGTCAAGCAAGTTGCTGCACGTAGCGGTTATCAATTGCAGCTCGACGGGCCACTGCGTTGGCACGTCTGGCCGCAGCTTAGTATCCTCTCCGGGCGAATGTCTCTCACCGCCCAGGGCGCAAGCCAGCCACTGGTTCGCGCCGACAACATGCGTCTGGACGTGGCGCTTTTACCACTACTGAGTCATCAACTGAGCGTTAAGCAGGTGATGCTAAAAGGGGCTGTGATCCAACTGACGCCGCAGACGGAAGCGGTGCGCAGTGAAGACGCTCCGGTTGCACCGCGCGACAATACCTTGCCGGATCTGTCAGACGATCGCGGATGGTCGTTTGATATATCCAGTCTTAAGATGGCGGACAGCGTGCTGGTGTTCCAGCATGAAGATGACGAGCAGGTGACAATCCGCAATATCCGCCTGCAAATGGAACAAGATCCCCAACATCGTGGCTCATTTGAGTTCTCCGGGCGGGTTAATCGCGATCAGCGCGACCTCACGATATCCCTTAACGGTACGGTAGATGCTTCTGATTATCCGCATGATTTAACGGCGGCTATTGAACAAATTAACTGGCAGTTGCAGGGTGCCGATTTACCAAAACAAGGTATTCAGGGGCAGGGGAGTTTCCAGGCCCAGTGGCAGGAGTCACATAAACGCCTTTCATTTAACCAAATTAGTTTGACCGCCAATGATAGTACGCTAAGCGGGCAAGCACAGGTTACGCTGACAGAGAAACCGGAATGGCAGCTGAGACTGCAATTCCCGCAACTGAATCTTGACAACCTCATCCCGCTTAATGAAACCGCGAATGGTGAAAACGGTGCCGCGCAGCAGGGGCAGAGCCAATCAACGTTGCCGCGCCCGGTCATTTCTTCGCGTATTGATGAACCGGCCTATCAGGGACTGCAAGGCTTTACGGCTGATATTTTGTTGCAGGCCAGTAACGTGCGCTGGCGCGGAATGAATTTTACAGATGTTGCCACGCAAATGACCAACAAGTCGGGTTTGCTGGAAATTACTCAACTGCAGGGCAAACTTAACGGTGGACAGGTTTCACTGCCGGGCACGCTGGACGCGACATCAATAAATCCGCGGATAAACTTCCAGCCACGGCTGGAAAACGTTGAGATTGGTACCATTCTGAAGGCGTTTAACTATCCGATTTCGTTGACCGGAAAAATGTCACTGGCTGGTGATTTCTCCGGTGCTGACATAGATGCCGACGCATTCCGCCACAACTGGCAAGGACAGGCACATGTCGAAATGACCGACACGCGCATGGAAGGGATGAACTTCCAGCAGATGATTCAGCAAGCGGTAGAGCGTAATGGCGGTGATGTGAAGGCCGCTGAAAACTTTGATAACGTGACGCGGCTTGACCGCTTTACCACCGATTTGACGTTGAAGGATGGCGTCGTGACGTTAAACGACATGCAAGGTCAATCGCCTGTGCTGGCGCTGACAGGGGAAGGCATGTTGAATCTGGCAGATCAAACCTGCGACACCCAGTTTGATATTCGGGTCGTGGGTGGCTGGAACGGGGAAAGCAAACTGATTGATTTCCTGAAAGAAACGCCAGTACCGCTGCGGGTTTATGGCAACTGGCAGCAACTCAATTACAGCCTGCAAGTGGATCAGTTACTGCGCAAACATCTACAGGACGAAGCGAAACGTCGCCTGAATGACTGGGCCGAGCGGAATAAAGATTCCCGTAATGGCAAAGATGTGAAGAAGTTGCTGGAGAAGATGTAGGTTACCAGGTGACCAGTCCTGTAGGCCTGATAAGACGCGTAAAGCGTCGCATCAGGCGTTCGTGGCGGCATCATTATATTCTGAATATGTAAGATCGAAGGCTGTTCCGTTCACTTGATGTTCCTCGCTACTATGGAACGCTCAAGCCGGTGAACGTGCCAGGGTGGCTCAATCTCCACCACCCTGGCAACCCGGGCTCCCGGCGGTAAATCGCCGATGGCGCGGTTCCCTCATCTTATTCCTTTCGGCTATTGGGTAAAATGACCGATACCATCACACCTCGTACTCCATCTCGCCATCCTTACGCAGCGGTATAATCTGCACCTTCTGCACGCGATGGCTTTCTACCTGCAACGTTTTAAGCAAATAATCCCCCACCTGAACTTCTTCGCCAGGTTTTGGAATACGCTGCAAATACTCCATCAACAGCCCGGCAATGGTGTGATATTCACGTTTTTCATCCAGCGGCAGCGGCACATATTGCACCAGATCCTCCAGCGGCATATGACCATTCGCCGTCCAGGAACCGTCCGCATTCTTCTGAATATCATGGCGGGCGTCGATCTCTTCCACTTCGTTCGGTAAGTTACCGGCAATGGTTTCAGTGACGTCACTTAATGTCACAATCCCTTCCACCGAGCCAAACTCATCCACCACAAAAGCAAAGTGCGTGCGGGCATTACGGAACTGCTCCAGGGCAGGTAACAACGGCAAGGTTTCCGGGAACACCAGCGGCTGGCGAATCAACACCCGCAGGTTGAGCGGTTCGCCGCGCAGAGACTGTTGTAGCAGGTCGATAACGTGAACAACACCGAGCAAATCTTCTGCGTCATCACCGTCGGTAACCACCAGCCGCGTATGCTGATTTCGCTCCAGCAACTGGCGGATTTCTTCTTCCGGCGCGTTGAGATCGATATGCTCAATATCGTGGCGCGACGTCATAATGCTGCTGACGGTACGCTGGTTAAGATTAAGTACCCGCTCAATCATCCGCCGTTCCTGCGGATTAAAGATCTGCTGGTTACCATGATCCACCAGCATGGACGCGGTTTCGGCGTCCAGTTCCGCATCTTCTTTTTGCCCGCTAAGCAGGCGCATTACCGCTTCGGTAGTCCGCTGGCGCAGCGTCTGGTTAGCGGAAAGAAAACGTCGCCGGTTAAAGATAGCCAACTGATTGAGCGCCTCGATCATCACCGAGAAACCAATGGCAGCGTACAGGTAGCCTTTCGGAATGACGAAGCCGAAACCTTCTGCCACCAGGCTAAAGCCAATCATCAACAGGAAGCTTAAGCAGAGAATAACGATCGTCGGGTGACTGTTAACAAATTGCGTTAACGGCTTGCTGGCCATCAACATCAGGCTGATAGCGATAACCACGGCGGCCATCATGACCAGTAAATGGTCGACCATCCCGACGGCGGTAATCACTGAGTCGAGTGAGAAAATGGCGTCCAGTACCACAATTTGCGTCACCACGCCCCAGAACTTCGCACCTTTGCGTTGTGTGGGATTATTGCTGTCTTTCCCTTCCAGCCGTTCGTTCAGCTCCATCGTGGCTTTGAACAACAGGAAGAAACCACCAAACAGCATGATTAAGTCGCGGGCGCTAAAGGTAAACGAGCGGAAGCTGAACAGCGGTTGAGTCAGGGTGACCAGCCAGGAGATTGACGCCAGCAGTAACAGGCGCATTAACATTGCCAGCAGCAGCCCGGTAACCCGTGCGCGGTCACGCTGCTTCGGCGGTAGTTTTTCGGCGAGGATGGCAATAAAGACCAGGTTATCAATGCCGAGGACCAGTTCGATCACAATCAGCGTGATTAACCCGGCCCAGATAGACGGATCGGCAATCCATTCCATAGTAAGTACAAAACCTATTCGTTGTATGACAAATGTCACAATTCGATCATGGATAAATCGGGGCAAAAATGCAATGTTGCAGCACTATTTATCTCATATTATTTGAGGGTAATAACCTCACATTATCCCTGAATTAAAAGTGGTAATAATAAAACATTATTTAAGAAATATCGCATGTGGAGACACTATATTAAATATTGTCAACCTAAAGAAACTCCTAAAAACCATATTGAATGACACTTAATATAATTCTTAAAAATAGCCAATTACCGAATTGTTATCTTGCCTGCTATTCCGTTAGCTGTAACACTTCCTCCTGCATTATTGGAAAGCCAATATTCAATTACCATAATGTCACCTTATATTCGGAAGTTAATTTCCGTAATAACCCTTTCTCATCAACGACTGCATGCTGAGAGGGTGTGAAAAATTAAACTAAATCAGTGTATTGGTAGCTAAAAAGCCAGGGGCGGTAGCGTGTCTGGATGCCTGAAAGACCAGTCTGAATTATTCTGTCAATAGCCTGCGGATGAAATCAATTTTTTTAGGACTGATGCCAGTTAAATTTTTATTCAATTAACTGCAAGGTAAATGTGCATGGCGACATTGCTATTAATAGTGCACAGGATAATTACTCTGCCAAAGTGATAAATAAACAATGATGAAATCCAAAATGAAATTGATGCCATTATTGGTGTCAGTAACCTTGATAAGCGGTTGCACAGTACTTCCGGGCAGCAATATGTCGACGATGGGCAAAGACGTCATCAAACAGCAGGACGCTGATTTCGATCTCGACAAAATGGTGAATGTTTATCCGCTGACCCCGCGCCTGATTGACCAATTACGCCCACGCCCGAATGTAGCGCGCCCCAATATGACGCTGGAAAGTGAGATCGCGAATTACCAGTATCGCGTCGGGCCGGGGGACGTTCTTAATGTCACCGTCTGGGATCACCCGGAACTCACCACGCCAGCCGGTCAGTACCGCAGCTCCAGCGACACCGGCAACTGGGTACAGCCTGACGGCACTATGTTTTACCCGTATATCGGCAAGGTCCACGTAGTCGGGAAAACGCTCGCTGAAATCCGCAGTGATATTACCGGGCGCTTAGCGACGTACATCGCTGACCCGCAGGTGGACGTTAATATCGCCGCCTTCCGCTCACAAAAGGCCTATATCTCCGGTCAGGTGAATAAATCCGGTCAACAGGCGATCACCAACGTGCCACTGACTATTCTCGACGCCATCAACGCCGCAGGTGGCCTGACCGACACCGCTGACTGGCGCAACGTGGTGCTAACACACAATGGTCGTGAAGAGCGCATTTCTTTGCAGGCGCTGATGCAAAACGGCGACCTCAACCAGAATCGCCTGCTTTACCCCGGCGATATTCTCTACGTGCCACGTAATGATGATCTGAAAGTATTTGTGATGGGTGAAGTGAAGAAACAGAGCACCCTGAAAATGGACTTTAGCGGCATGACCCTGACTGAAGCCCTGGGCAATGCTGAAGGCATCGACATGACCACCTCCAACGCCAGCGGCATCTTTGTCATTCGTCCGCTGAAAGGCGAGGGCGGGCGTAACGGCAAGATTGCCAATATCTACCAGCTGGATATGTCCGATGCCACGTCGCTGGTGATGGCGACAGAATTCCGCCTGCAACCTTATGACGTGGTGTATGTCACCACCGCCCCGGTTTCCCGCTGGAACCGTCTGATCAATCAGTTGCTGCCAACTATTAGCGGTGTCCGTTACATGACGGATACAGCCAGCGACATTCATAACTGGTAATCGTCATGTTTAACAACATCTTAGTTGTCTGTGTCGGCAATATTTGCCGTTCCCCGACGGCGGAACGCTTACTGCAACGTTATCACCCGGAGCTGAAAGTGGAGTCCGCTGGACTCGGCGCGCTGGTCGGTAAGGGCGCTGATCCTACCGCTATCAGCGTCGCCGCAGAACATCAACTGTCTCTGGAAGGTCACTGTGCCCGTCAAATCAGCCGCCGTCTGTGTCGCAACTACGACCTGATTTTGACCATGGAAAAGCGCCATATCGAACGCTTATGCGAGATGGCACCGGAGATGCGCGGCAAAGTGATGCTGTTTGGTCACTGGGATAACGAATGTGAAATCCCCGATCCGTATCGCAAAAGCCGGGAAACGTTTGCAGCGGTGTACACATTACTTGAACGGTCTGCCCGCCAGTGGGCGCAGGCATTGAACGCAGAGCAGGTATAAGAATGACAGAAAAAGTAAAACAACATGCCGCTCCGGTAACGGGCAGTGATGAAATCGATATTGGTCGCCTGGTCGGCACCGTCATTGAAGCGCGCTGGTGGGTGATTGGCATCACCACCGTATTCGCCCTCTGTGCCGTGGTTTACACCTTCTTCGCCACGCCGATTTATAGTGCCGACGCACTGGTACAAATCGAGCAAAACAGCGGCAATTCGTTAGTGCAGGACATTGGTTCGGCATTAGCCAACAAACCGCCTGCATCGGACGCCGAGATCCAGTTGATTCGTTCGCGTCTGGTGCTTGGTAAAACGGTGGACGATCTCGACCTCGATATTGCAGTGAGCAAAAACACGTTCCCGATTTTCGGTGCGGGCTGGGATCGCCTGATGGGACGTCAGAACGAGACGGTGAAAGTGACCACCTTTAACCGCCCGAAAGAGATGGCGGATCAGGTGTTTACGCTTAATGTGCTGGACAACAAAAACTACACCCTGAGCAGCGACGGCGGCTTTAGCGCCCGGGGGCAAGCGGGCCAGATGCTGAAAAAAGAAGGCGTCACGCTGATGGTTGAAGCCATTCACGCCAGCCCGGGCAGTGAGTTTACCGTCACCAAATACTCCACGCTGGGGATGATCAACCAACTGCAAAACAGCCTGACGGTAACGGAGAACGGCAAAGACGCTGGCGTTTTGAGCCTGACTTATACCGGTGAAGATCGTGAACAGATCCGCGACATTCTTAACAGCATCGCCCGTAACTATCAGGAACAAAATATTGAGCGCAAATCGGCGGAAGCGTCGAAAAGCCTCGCCTTCCTCGCGCAACAGTTACCGGAAGTACGTAGCCGCTTGGATGTTGCCGAAAACAAACTGAATGCCTTCCGTCAGGATAAAGATTCTGTTGATCTGCCGCTGGAAGCAAAAGCGGTGCTCGATTCGATGGTGAACATCGATGCGCAGTTGAACGAACTGACCTTTAAAGAGGCGGAAATCTCCAAGCTGTACACCAAAGTTCACCCGGCGTACCGCACGCTGCTGGAGAAACGTCAGGCGCTGGAAGACGAAAAAGCCAAACTTAACGGTCGCGTAACGGCGATGCCGAAAACCCAGCAGGAGATTGTCCGTCTGACCCGCGATGTCGAGTCTGGTCAGCAGGTCTATATGCAACTGCTGAATAAAGAGCAGGAGCTGAAAATCACCGAGGCCAGCACCGTCGGCGATGTGCGCATTGTTGACCCGGCAATCACTCAGCCTGGCGTGCTGAAACCGAAGAAAGGGCTGATTATCCTCGGCGCGATTATCCTTGGCCTGATGCTTTCTATCGTGGGTGTGCTGCTGCGCTCGTTGTTTAATCGCGGCATTGAAAGCCCGCAAGTACTGGAAGAACACGGTATTAGCGTCTATGCCAGCATCCCGCTGTCGGAATGGCAGAAAGCGCGTGATAGCGTCAAAACCATCAAAGGGATTAAACGCTATAAACAGAGCCAGCTACTGGCGGTGGGGAATCCAACCGATCTGGCGATTGAAGCCATCCGTAGTCTGCGTACCAGTTTGCACTTCGCGATGATGCAGGCACAGAACAATGTGTTGATGATGACCGGGGTTAGCCCGTCAATTGGTAAAACCTTTGTCTGCGCCAACCTGGCGGCGGTGATCAGCCAGACCAATAAACGCGTGTTGTTGATCGACTGCGATATGCGCAAAGGCTACACCCACGAGCTGTTGGGCACTAATAACGTTAATGGCCTGTCGGAAATTCTGATTGGTCAGGGCGATATTACTACCGCTGCTAAACCGACCTCTATTGCCAAATTTGACCTGATCCCGCGCGGTCAGGTGCCGCCAAATCCTTCTGAACTGTTGATGAGCGAACGCTTTGCCGAACTGGTGAACTGGGCGAGTAAAAACTATGACCTGGTGTTGATTGATACGCCGCCGATTCTGGCAGTGACCGATGCGGCAATTGTTGGTCGTCATGTCGGAACCACGTTAATGGTGGCGCGTTATGCGGTCAACACCTTGAAAGAAGTGGAAACCAGTCTGAGCCGCTTTGAGCAAAACGGTATTCCGGTGAAAGGGGTGATTCTGAACTCCATCTTCCGCCGCGCCAGCGCGTATCAGGATTATGGCTATTACGAATACGAATATAAGTCGGATGCGAAATAACGACATCCGCTGTCGGATGCGATGCTGACGCATCTTATCCGACCTACGTTCACGCCGCATCCGGCAAGCAAACCAGCTCCGTAGGCCGGATAAGGCGCTCACGCCGCATCCGGCAACAGAACCCGTAAACAAGCTTATAAACCGGCAGAACATCTCGACACTCCGGGAGAACAACCTATGAAAGACAATCCGCTGATCTCAATCTATATGCCGACCTGGAACCGCCAACAACTGGCGATTCGGGCGATAAAATCGGTCCTGCGCCAGGACTACAGCAACTGGGAGATGATCATCGTGGATGATTGCTCCACCTCCTGGGAACAACTGCAACAGTACGTCACTGCCCTCAACGATCCGCGTATCACTTACATCCACAACGACATTAACAGCGGGGCGTGCGCGGTGCGTAACCAGGCGATTATGCTGGCGCAAGGGGAATACATCACCGGGATCGATGATGATGACGAATGGACACCCAACCGTCTGAGCGTCTTCCTCGCCCATAAACAGCAACTGGTCACACACGCCTTTTTGTACGCTAACGACTACGTTTGCCAGGGCGAAGTCTATTCCCAACCGGCAAGCTTGCCGCTGTATCCCAAATCGCCGTATTCACGCCGCCTGTTCTACAAACGCAATATCATTGGCAACCAGGTCTTTACCTGGGCATGGCGTTTCAAAGAGTGTTTGTTCGATACCGAACTGAAAGCGGCACAGGATTACGACATCTTCCTGCGGATGGTGGTGGAGTACGGCGAACCGTGGAAAGTAGAAGAGGCGACGCAGATCCTGCATATCAATCACGGTGAAATGCAGATCACCTCGTCACCGAAAAAATTCTCCGGGTACTTCCACTTTTACCGCAAGCACAAAGACAAATTCGACCGCGCCAGCAAAAAATATCAGCTGTTTACCCTCTACCAGATCCGCAATAAACGTATGACCTGGCGCACTTTGCTGACGCTGCTGTCGGTGCGTAACGGCAAACGTCTGGCTGATGGTATTCGGGGGCGCTAAAGATGCTGGAAGATCTGCGCGCCAACAGCTGGAGTTTACGCCCGTGCTGCATGGTTCTTGCCTATCGTGTTGCTCATTTTTGTTCGGTGTGGCGCAAAAAGAACGTCCTCAACAATCTGTGGGCGGCCCCGCTGCTGGTGCTGTATCGCATTATCACCGAATGCTTTTTCGGTTATGAAATCCAGGCTGCCGCGACCATTGGCCGCCGCTTTACTATCCATCACGGTTACGCCGTCGTGATCAATAAAAACGTGGTAGCGGGGGATGATTTTACCATTCGCCACGGCGTCACTATCGGCAATCGTGGTGCCGATAACATGGCATGTCCACACATTGGCAACGGCGTCGAACTCGGTGCCAACGTCATTATTCTTGGTGATATCACGCTTGGTAACAACGTCACCGTGGGCGCGGGCAGCGTGGTGCTCGACTCTGTCCCGGCCAACGCGCTGGTGGTGGGAGAAAAAGCGCGAGTGAAGGTAATTAAATGAATATTTTGCAATTTAATGTGCGACTGGCGGAAGGCGGGGCAGCAGGTGTGGCGTTAGATCTCCACCAGCGTGCGCTGCAACAGGGGCTGGCGTCACATTTTGTCTACGGTTACGGCAAAGGCGGCAAAGAGAGCGTCAGCCATCAGAACTATCCGCAGGTCATCAAACATACGCCGCGGATGACCGCGATGGCGAATATTGCTCTGTTTCGTCTGTTTAATCGCGATCTGTTTGGCAATTTCAATGAGTTATATCGCACCATTACTCGCACAGCGGGTCCGGTGGTCCTGCATTTTCATGTGCTGCACAGCTACTGGCTAAATCTTAAGAGCGTGGTGCGCTTTTGCGAAAAAGTGAAAAACCATAAACCGGACGTCACTCTGGTCTGGACGCTGCACGACCACTGGAGTGTTACCGGACGCTGCGCCTTTACCGACGGTTGCGAAGGCTGGAAAACAGGCTGCCAGAAATGCCCGACCTTAAATAACTATCCGCCGGTGAAGATTGATCGCGCACACCAACTGGTGGCGGGCAAACGCCAGTTATTCCGTGAGATGCTGGCGCTGGGCTGTCAGTTTATTTCCCCCAGCCAGCATGTGGCTGACGCTTTCAATAGCCTGTACGGTCCAGGGCGTTGCCGGATTATCAATAATGGCATTGATATGGCAACTGAAGCGATTCTGGCGGACTTGCCTCCGGTGCGCGAAACCCAGGGCAAGCCGAAAATCGCGGTGGTGGCGCATGATCTGCGTTACGACGGCAAAACTAACCAGCAACTGGTACGCGAGATGATGGCGCTGGGCGACAAAATTGAACTGCATACCTTTGGTAAGTTCTCGCCGTTCACCGCTGGCAACGTGGTTAATCACGGCTTTGAAACCGACAAACGTAAGCTGATGAGCGCGCTCAATCAGATGGATGCGCTGGTATTCAGTTCTCGCGTCGATAACTACCCGCTGATTTTGTGTGAGGCGCTATCGATTGGCGTGCCGGTGATTGCCACCCATAGCGATGCGGCGCGGGAAGTGTTGCAAAAATCCGGCGGTAAAACCGTCAGCGAAGAAGAGGTGCTGCAACTGGTGCAGTTAAGCAAACCGGAAATCGCGCAGGCGATATTTGGTACCACGCTGGCTGAGTTCAGCCAACGCAGCCGTGCCGCTTACAGTGGACAACAGATGCTGGAGGAGTATGTCAACTTCTATCAGAATCTGTAGCTACCTGCTGCTGCCGCTGATCTACCTGCTGGTTAACGTCAAAATCGCCCAGCTTGGTGAAAGTTTCCCCATCACCATCGTAACTTTTTTACCTGTTTTGTTACTGCTGTTTTTAGAACGCATCAGCGTTAAAAAATTGATGATTGCCTTAGGGATTGGCGCGGGACTCACGGCGTTTAACTATCTGTTTGGTCAGTCGCTGGATGCCAGTAAATACGTCACTTCAACTATGCTGTTTGTCTATATCGTGATCATTATTGGTATGGTGTGGAGTATTCGCTTTAAAACGATTTCGCCACACAACCATCGCAAGATATTACGTTTCTTTTATCTGGTGGTCGGGCTGGTGGTGGCGCTGGCGGCGGTGGAGATGGCGCAAATTATCCTCACCGGCGGCAGCAGTATTATGGAGTCGATTTCGAAATATCTGATTTACAGCAACAGCTATGTGCTGAATTTCATCAAATTCGGCGGCAAGCGCACGACAGCACTTTATTTCGAACCGGCATTTTTCGCTCTGGCATTAATCTCAATTTGGCTCAGCATCAAACAGTTTGGTATCAAAACGCCTAAAACAGATGCTATGATTCTCGCAGGGATAATATTATCCGGATCGTTTTCAGGGGTTATGACCTTTATCCTGTTTTATTTGCTGGAGTGGGCATTTCAATATCTGAATAAAGAGGCGATTAAGAAAAAGTTACCGTTAGCATTGATTTCTCTGGCTGTATTCCTGGTTGGTGTGGTAATTGCATTTCCTTATATTTCCACCCGTCTGGGCGATTTAGGTACGGAAGGATCGTCATCGTATTATCGTATTGTCGGTCCGCTGGTGATGGTCGGTTATTCTTTGACCCATATTGACGGTGTAGTCAGATTTGGCTCACTTTATGAATATGTCGCATCATTCGGAATATTTAACGGTGCGGATGTCGGAAAAACCATAGACAATGGTTTGTATCTGCTGATTATTTATTTTTCCTGGTTCGCAGTGTTTTTATCGCTGTGGTACATGGGGAAAGTGATAAAAATGATGATCAACGCTTTTGGTGATAACCGCAATTTTCGCGTGCAATTATATCTTTTTACTCCGGTGTCGCTGTTTTTTACCGGTTCGATATTTAGCCCGGAATATGCATTTTTAATCGTCTGTCCGTTTATTTTGCGAAAAGCGTTAAATATTACGAGGTAAGAATAAGAACATGTTGCTTAGCATAATCACTGTCGCGTTTCGTAACCTCGAAGGGATAGTCAAAACACATGCCTCGCTGGCGCATCTGGCGCTGGCGGAAGATATCAGCTTCGAATGGATTGTTGTCGATGGCGGTTCCAATGACGGCACCCGTGAGTATCTGGAAAATCTCAATGGTATCTATAACCTACGCTTTGTCAGCGAGCCAGATAACGGTATCTACGACGCCATGAACAAAGGCATTACGATGGCACAAGGCAAGTTCGCGTTGTTTCTCAATTCGGGCGATATTTTTCATCAGGATGCCGCAAATTTTGTCCGTAAGTTAAAAATGCAAAAAGATAACATGATGATCACCGGCGATGCGCTGCTGGATTTTGGCGACGGGCATAAAATTAAACGTAGCGCCAAACCGGGCTGGTATATTTATCACAGCCTGCCCGCCAGTCATCAGGCGATATTTTTCCCTGTATCCGGCTTGAAAAAATGGCGTTATGACCTGGAGTATAAAGTTTCTTCCGACTACGCGCTGGCAGCCAAAATGTATAAAGCCGGTTATGCATTTAAAAAACTCAATGGCCTGGTGTCTGAATTTTCCATGGGTGGGGTATCTACCACCAATAATATGGAATTGTGTGCTGACGCGAAAAAAGTCCAACGACAAATATTACATGTACCTGGCTTTTGGGCTGAATTATCCTGGCATTTACGCCAACGTACTACCTCAAAGACGAAAGCCTTATATAACAAAGTCTGAATATAAGGAGAACCAATGCAAGATTTAAGCGGTTTCTCGGTGCCGAAAGGGTTCCGGGGCGGCAACGCTATTAAAGTGCAATTATGGTGGGCAGTACAGGCAACAATATTTGCCTGGTCGCCACAAGTATTGTATCGCTGGCGAGCATTTTTATTACGTTTATTCGGCGCAAAAATAGGAAAAAACGTAGTTATTCGTCCGTCAGTAAAAATTACCTATCCGTGGAAATTAACCTTAGGTGATTACGCGTGGGTCGGCGATGACGTCAATTTATATACCCTCGGTGAAATAACCATTGGCGCACATTCGGTGATATCGCAAAAAAGTTATTTATGCACCGGTAGCCACGACCATGCAAGTCAACATTTCACCATTAATGCTACGCCTATTGTGATTGGCGAGAAATGCTGGCTGGCAACCGATGTTTTTGTTGCCCCTGGCGTCACGATTGGCGACGGCACCGTCGTGGGTGCACGAAGCAGTGTTTTTAAAACGCTTCCGGCAAATGTGGTTTGCCGGGGGAATCCCGCAGTGGTGATACGCGAACGCGTTGAAACTGAATAAATTCAAAAAATACAGAGGAATAAGACATGTCAAAAGTCGCTCTCATCACCGGTGTAACCGGACAAGACGGTTCTTACCTGGCAGAGTTTCTGCTGGAAAAAGGTTACGAGGTGCATGGTATTAAGCGTCGCGCATCGTCATTCAACACCGAGCGCGTGGATCACATTTATCAGGATCCGCACACCTGCAACCCGAAATTCCATCTGCATTATGGCGACCTGAGTGATACCTCCAACCTGACGCGTATTTTGCGTGAAGTGCAGCCGGATGAAGTGTACAACCTGGGCGCAATGAGCCACGTTGCGGTTTCTTTTGAGTCACCGGAATATACCGCAGACGTCGATGCGATGGGTACGCTGCGCCTGCTGGAAGCGATCCGCTTCCTCGGTCTGGAAAAGAAAACCCGTTTCTATCAGGCTTCCACCTCTGAACTGTATGGTCTGGTGCAGGAAATTCCGCAGAAAGAAACCACGCCGTTCTACCCGCGATCTCCGTATGCGGTCGCCAAACTGTATGCCTACTGGATCACCGTTAACTACCGCGAATCCTACGGCATGTACGCCTGTAACGGTATTCTCTTCAACCATGAATCCCCGCGCCGCGGCGAAACCTTCGTTACCCGCAAAATCACCCGCGCAATCGCCAACATCGCCCAGGGGCTGGAGTCGTGCCTGTACCTCGGCAATATGGATTCCCTGCGTGACTGGGGCCATGCCAAAGACTACGTAAAAATGCAGTGGATGATGCTGCAACAGGAACAGCCAGAAGATTTCGTTATCGCGACCGGCGTTCAGTACTCCGTACGTCAGTTCGTGGAAATGGCGGCAGCACAGCTGGGCATCAAACTGCGCTTTGAAGGCACGGGTGTTGAAGAGAAGGGCATTGTGGTTTCCGTCACCGGGCATGACGCGCCGGGCGTTAAACCGGGGGATGTGATTATCGCCGTTGATCCGCGTTACTTCCGTCCGGCTGAAGTTGAAACGCTGCTCGGTGACCCGACCAAAGCGCACGAAAAACTGGGCTGGAAACCGGAAATCACCCTCAGAGAGATGGTGTCTGAAATGGTGGCTAATGACCTCGAAGCGGCGAAAAAACACTCTCTGCTGAAATCTCACGGCTACGACGTGGCGATCGCGCTGGAGTCATAAGCATGAGTAAACAACGCATTTTTATCGCTGGCCATCGTGGAATGGTCGGTTCCGCCATCACGCGGCAGCTCGAACAGCGCGGTGATGTGGAACTGGTATTACGCACCCGCGACGAGCTGAACCTGCTGGACAGCCGCGCCGTGCATGATTTCTTTGCCAGCGAACGTATTGACCAGGTCTATCTGGCGGCGGCGAAAGTGGGCGGTATTGTTGCCAACAACACCTATCCGGCGGATTTCATCTACCAGAACATGATGATTGAGAGCAACATCATTCACGCCGCGCATCAGAACGACGTGAACAAACTACTGTTTCTCGGATCGTCCTGTATCTACCCGAAACTGGCAAAACAGCCGATGGCAGAAAGCGAGTTATTGCAGGGCACGCTGGAGCCGACCAACGAGCCTTACGCCATTGCCAAAATCGCCGGGATCAAACTGTGCGAATCTTACAACCGCCAGTATGGACGCGATTACCGCTCAGTCATGCCGACCAACCTGTATGGCCCGCACGACAACTTCCACCCGAGTAATTCGCATGTGATCCCTGCATTGCTGCGTCGCTTCCACGAGGCGACGGCACAGAATGCACCGGACGTGGTGGTGTGGGGCAGCGGTACACCGATGCGTGAATTCCTGCACGTCGATGATATGGCGGCGGCGAGCATTCATGTCATGGAGCTGGCGCATGAAGTCTGGCTGGAGAACACCCAGCCGATGCTGTCGCACATTAACGTCGGCACGGGCGTTGACTGCACTATCCGCGAGCTGGCGCAAACCATCGCCAAAGTGGTGGGTTACAAAGGTCGGGTGGTTTTTGATGCCAGTAAACCGGATGGTACGCCGCGCAAACTGCTGGATGTGACGCGCCTGCATCAGCTTGGCTGGTATCACGAAATCTCATTGGAAGCGGGGCTTGCCAGCACTTACCAGTGGTTCCTTGAGAATCAAGACCGCTTTCGGGGGTAATGATGTTTTTACGTCAGGAAGACTTTGCCACGGTAGTGCGCTCCACACCGCTTGTCTCTCTCGACTTTGTTGTCGAGAACAGTCGCGGCGAGTTTCTGCTTGGCAAAAGAACCAACCGCCCGGCGCAGGGTTACTGGTTTGTGCCGGGAGGGCGCGTGCAGAAAGACGAAACGCTGGAAGCCGCATTCGAGCGGCTGACGATGGCGGAACTGGGGCTGCGTCTGCCGATAACAGCAGGCCAGTTTTACGGTGTCTGGCAGCACTTTTATGACGATAACTTCTCCGGCACGGATTTCACCACTCACTATGTGGTGCTCGGTTTTCGCTTCAGAGTCGCTGAAGAAGATCTGTTACTGCCGGATGAGCAGCATGACGATTACCGCTGGCTGACGCCGGACGCGCTGCTCGCCAGTAACGATGTTCACGCTAACAGCCGCGCCTATTTTCTCGCTGAGAAGCGAGCCGGAGTACCCGGATTATGAAAATACTGGTCTACGGCATTAACTACTCGCCGGAGTTAACCGGTATCGGCAAATACACCGGCGAGATGGTGGAATGGCTGGCGGCACAAGGTCATGAGGTGCGGGTTATTACCGCACCGCCTTACTACCCGCAGTGGCAGGTGGGCGAGAACTATTCCGCCTGGCGGTACAAACGAGAAGAGGGGGCCGCCACGGTGTGGCGCTGCCCGCTGTACGTGCCAAAACAGCCGAGCACCCTGAAACGCCTGTTACATCTCGGCAGTTTTGCCGTCAGCAGTTTCTTTCCTCTGATGGCGCAACGTCGCTGGAAGCCGGATCGCATTATCGGCGTGGTGCCAACGCTGTTTTGCACGCCGGGAATGCGCCTGCTGGCGAAACTTTCTGGTGCGCGTACCGTGCTGCATATTCAGGATTACGAAGTGGACGCCATGCTGGGGCTGGGCCTTGCCGGAAAAGGCAAAGGCAGCAAAGTGGCACAGCTGGCAACGGCGTTCGAACGTAGCGGACTGCATAACGTCGATAACGTCTCCACGATTTCGCGTTCGATGATGAATAAAGCCATCGAAAAAGGCGTGGCGGCGGAAAACGTCATCTTCTTCCCCAACTGGTCGGAAATTGCCCGTTTTCAGCATGTTGCAGATGCCGATGTTGACGCCCTTCGTAACCAGCTTGGCCTGCCGGATAACAAAAAAATCATTCTTTACTCCGGCAATATTGGTGAAAAGCAGGGGCTGGAAAACGTTATTGAAGCTGCCGATCGCCTGCGCGATGAACCGCTGATTTTTGCCATTGTCGGGCAGGGCGGCGGCAAAGCGCGGCTGGAAAAAATGGCGCAGCAGCGTGGACTGCGCAACATGCAATTTTTCCCGCTGCAATCGTATGACGCTTTACCCGCACTGCTGAAGATGGGCGATTGCCATCTGGTGGTGCAAAAACGCGGCGCGGCAGATGCCGTATTGCCGTCGAAACTGACCAATATTCTGGCAGTAGGCGGTAACGCGGTGATTACTGCTGAAGCCTACACAGAACTGGGGCAGCTTTGCGAAACCTTTCCGGGCATTGCGGTTTGCGTTGAACCGGAATCGGTCGAGGCGCTGGTGGCGGGGATTCGTCAGGCGCTCCTGCTGCCCAAACACAACACGGTGGCACGTGAATATGCCGAACGCACGCTCGATAAAGAGAACGTGTTACGTCAATTTATAAATGATATTCGGGGATAATTATGGCGCAGTCGAAACTCTATCCAGTTGTGATGGCAGGTGGCTCCGGTAGCCGCTTATGGCCGCTTTCCCGCGTACTTTATCCCAAGCAGTTTTTATGCCTGAAAGGCGATCTCACCATGCTGCAAACCACCATCTGCCGCCTGAACGGCGTGGAGTGCGAAAGCCCGGTGGTGATTTGCAATGAGCAGCACCGCTTTATTGTCGCGGAACAGCTGCGTCAACTGAACAAACTCACCGAGAACATTATTCTCGAACCGGCAGGGCGTAACACTGCACCTGCCATTGCGCTGGCGGCGCTGGCGGCAACACGTCATAGTCCGGAGAGCGACCCGTTAATGCTGGTGCTGGCTGCGGATCATGTGATTGCCGATGAAGACGCGTTCCGTGCCGCCGTGCGTAATGCCATGCCGTATGCCGAAGCGGGCAAACTGGTGACCTTCGGCATTGTGCCGGATCTACCAGAAACCGGTTATGGCTATATTCGTCGCGGTGAAGTATCTGCGGGCGAGCAGGATACGGTGGCCTTTGAAGTGGCGCAGTTTGTCGAAAAACCGAATCTGGAAACCGCCCAGGCCTATGTGGCAAGTGGCGAATATTACTGGAACAGCGGCATGTTCCTGTTCCGCGCCGGACGCTATCTCGAAGAACTGAAAAAATATCGCCCGGATATTCTCGATGCCTGTGAAAAAGCGATGAGCGCCGTCGATCCGGATCTCGATTTTATTCGCGTGGATGAAAAAGCGTTTCTCGCCTGCCCGGAAGAGTCGGTGGATTACGCGGTCATGGAACATACGGCAGATGCCGTTGTGGTACCGATGGATGCGGGCTGGAGCGATGTCGGTTCCTGGTCTTCATTATGGGAGATCAGCGCCCACACCGCCGAGGGCAACGTTTGCCACGGCGATGTGATTAATCACAAAACCGAAAACAGCTATGTGTACGCCGAATCTGGCCTGGTCACCACCGTCGGGGTGAAAGATTTGGTGGTAGTGCAGACCAAAGATGCGGTGCTGATTGCCGACCGTAACGCGGTGCAGGATGTGAAAAAAGTGGTCGAGCAGATCAAAGCCGATGGTCGCCATGAGCATCGGGTACATCGCGAAGTCTATCGTCCGTGGGGCAAATATGACTCTATCGACGCGGGCGACCGCTACCAGGTGAAACGCATCACCGTGAAACCGGGCGAAGGCTTGTCGGTACAGATGCACCATCACCGTGCGGAACACTGGGTGGTGGTCGCAGGAACGGCAAAAGTCACTATCGACGGTGATATCAAACTGCTTGGTGAAAACGAGTCCATTTATATTCCGCTGGGGGCGACGCATTGCCTGGAAAACCCGGGGAAAATTCCGCTCGATTTAATTGAAGTGCGCTCCGGCTCTTATCTCGAAGAGGATGATGTGGTGCGCTTCGCGGATCGCTACGGACGGGTGTAAACGTCGCATCAGGCGCTGTTTGTCGGATGCGGCGTGAACGCCTTATCCAACCTACGGTTCGGATTTGTAGGCCTGATAAGACGCGGCAGCGTCGCATCAGGCGCTGGCTGTCGGATGCGGCGTGAACGCCTTATCCGACCTACGGTTCGGATTTGTAGGCCTGATAAGACGCGGCAGCGTCGCATCAGGCGCTGGCTGTCGGATGCGGCGTGAAAGCCTTATCCGACCTACGGTTCGGGTTTGTAGGCCTGATAAGACGCGGCAGCGTCGCATCAGGCAATGAATGCGAAACCGAGATGTAAATAACGACAAAAACAAAATTGGCCGTTTCGGTCAGGGCCAACTATTGCCTGAAAAAGGGTAACGACATGAAAAAATTAACCTGCTTTAAAGCCTATGATATTCGCGGGAAATTAGGCGAAGAACTGAATGAAGATATCGCCTGGCGCATTGGTCGCGCCTATGGCGAATTTCTCAAACCGAAAACCATTGTGTTAGGCGGTGATGTCCGTCTCACCAGCGAAACCTTAAAACTGGCGCTGGCAAAAGGTTTACAGGATGCGGGCGTTGACGTGCTGGATATCGGTATGTCCGGCACCGAAGAGATCTATTTCGCCACGTTCCATCTCGGCGTGGATGGCGGCATTGAAGTTACTGCCAGCCATAATCCGATGGATTACAACGGCATGAAACTGGTGCGCGAAGGGGCTCGCCCGATCAGCGGCGATACCGGACTGCGCGACGTCCAGCGTCTGGCAGAAGCTAACGACTTCCCTCCAGTCGATGAAACCAAACGCGGTCGCTATCAGCAAATCAACCTGCGTGACGCTTACGTTGATCACCTGTTCGGTTATATCAATGTCAAAAATCTCACGCCGCTCAAGCTGGTGAGCAACTCCGGGAATGGCGCAGCGGGTCCGGTGGTGGACGCCATTGAAGCCCGCTTTAAAGCCCTCGGCGCGCCCGTGGAATTCATCAAAGTGCACAACACGCCCGACGGCAATTTCCCCAACGGTATTCCTAACCCGCTACTGCCAGAATGCCGCGACGACACCCGCAATGCGGTCATCAAACACGGCGCGGATATGGGCATAGCCTTTGACGGCGATTTTGACCGCTGTTTCCTGTTTGACGAAAAAGGGCAGTTTATCGAGGGCTACTACATTGTCGGCCTGCTGGCAGAAGCGTTCCTCGAAAAAAATCCCGGCGCGAAGATCATCCATGATCCGCGTCTCTCCTGGAACACTATTGATGTGGTGACTGCTGCAGGCGGCACGCCGGTAATGTCGAAAACCGGACACGCCTTTATTAAAGAACGGATGCGCAAGGAAGACGCCATCTACGGTGGCGAAATGAGCGCCCACCATTACTTCCGTGATTTCGCTTACTGCGACAGCGGCATGATCCCATGGCTGCTGGTCGCCGAACTGGTGTGCCTGAAAGGAAAAACGCTGGGCGAACTGGTGCGCGACCGGATGGCGGCGTTTCCGGCAAGCGGTGAGATCAACAGCAAACTGGCGCAACCCGTTGAGGCGATTAATCGCGTCGAACAGCATTTTAGCCGCGAGGCGCTGGCGGTGGATCGCACCGATGGCATCAGCATGACCTTTGCCGACTGGCGCTTTAACCTGCGCTCCTCCAACACCGAACCGGTGGTGCGGTTGAATGTGGAATCACGCGGTGATGTGCCGCTGATGGAAGCGCGAACGCGAACTCTGCTGACGTTGCTGAACGAGTAATGTCGGATCTTCCCTTACCCCACTGCGGGTAGGGGCTAATAACAGGAACAACGATGACAAATCTAAAAAAGCGTGAGCGAGCGAAAACCAATGCATCGTTAATCTCTATGGTGCAACGCTTTTCAGATATCACCATCATGTTTGCCGGACTATGGCTGGTTTGCGAAGTGAGCGGACTGTCATTCCTCTACATGCACCTGTTGGTGGCGCTGATTACGCTGGTGGTATTCCAGATGCTGGGTGGCATCACCGATTTTTATCGCTCATGGCGCGGTGTTCGGGCAGCGACAGAATTTGCCCTGTTGCTACAAAACTGGACCTTAAGCGTGATTTTCAGCGCCGGACTGGTGGCGTTCAACAATGATTTCGACACGCAACTGAAAATCTGGCTGGCGTGGTATGGGCTGACCAGCATCGGACTGGTGGTTTGCCGTTCATGTATTCGCATTGGGGCGGGCTGGCTGCGTAATCATGGCTATAACAAGCGCATGGTCGCGGTGGCGGGGGATTTAGCCGCCGGACAAATGCTGATGGAGAGCTTCCGTAATCAGCCGTGGTTAGGGTTTGAAGTGGTGGGCGTTTACCACGACCCGAAACCGGGCGGCGTTTCTAACGACTGGGCGGGCAATCTGCAACAGCTGGTCGAGGATGCGAAAGCGGGTAAGATTCATAACGTCTATATCGCGATGCAAATGTGCGACGGCGCGCGAGTGAAAAAACTGGTCCATCAACTGGCGGATACCACCTGTTCGGTGCTGCTGATCCCCGATGTCTTTACCTTCAACATTCTCCATTCACGTCTTGAAGAGATGAACGGCGTTCCGGTGGTGCCGCTTTACGACACGCCGCTTTCCGGGGTTAACCGCCTGCTAAAACGTGCGGAAGACATTGTGCTGGCGACGCTTATCCTGCTGCTGATCTCCCCGGTGCTGTGCTGCATTGCGCTGGCGGTGAAACTCAGTTCACCTGGGCCGGTTATTTTCCGCCAGACTCGCTATGGCATGGATGGCAAGCCGATCAAAGTGTGGAAGTTCCGTTCCATGAAAGTGATGGAGAACGACAAAGTGGTGACTCAGGCGACGCAGAACGATCCGCGCGTCACCAAAGTGGGGAACTTTCTGCGCCGCACCTCGCTGGACGAATTGCCGCAGTTTATCAATGTGCTGACCGGGGGGATGTCGATTGTCGGTCCGCGTCCGCATGCGGTGGCGCATAACGAACAGTATCGACAGCTCATTGAAGGCTACATGCTGCGCCATAAGGTGAAACCGGGCATTACCGGCTGGGCGCAGATTAACGGCTGGCGCGGCGAAACCGACACGCTGGAGAAAATGGAAAAACGCGTCGAGTTCGACCTTGAGTACATCCGCGAATGGAGCGTCTGGTTCGATATCAAAATCGTTTTCCTGACGGTGTTCAAAGGTTTCGTTAACAAAGCGGCATATTGATATGAGCTTACGTGAAAAAACCATCAGCGGCGCGAAGTGGTCGGCGATTGCCACAGTGATCATCATCGGCCTCGGGCTGGTGCAGATGACCGTGCTGGCGCGGATTATCGACAACCACCAGTTCGGCCTGCTGACTGTGTCGCTGGTGATTATCGCGCTGGCAGATACGCTTTCTGACTTCGGTATCGCTAACTCGATTATTCAGCGAAAAGAAATCAGCCACCTTGAACTCACCACACTGTACTGGCTGAACGTCGGGCTGGGGCTTGTGGTGTGCGTGGCGGTGTTTTTGTTGAGTGATGCCATTGGCGACGTGCTGAATAACCCGGACCTGGCACCGTTGATTAAAACATTGTCGCTGGCGTTTGTGGTGATCCCCCACGGGCAACAGTTCCGCGCGTTGATGCAGAAGGAGCTGGAGTTCAACAAAATCGGCATGATCGAAACCAGCGCGGTGCTGGCGGGCTTCACTTTTACAGTGGTTAGCGCCCATTTCTGGCCGCTGGCGATGACCGCGATCCTCGGTTATCTGGTCAATAGTGCGGTGAGAACGCTGCTATTTGGCTACTTTGGCCGGAAAATTTATCGCCCCGGTCTGCATTTCTCGCTGGCGTCTGTTGCGCCGAACTTACGCTTTGGTGCCTGGCTGACGGCGGACAGCATCATCAACTATCTCAACACCAACCTTTCAACGCTGGTGCTGGCGCGTATTCTCGGCGCGGGCGTGGCAGGGGGATACAACCTGGCGTACAACGTGGCCGTTGTGCCGCCGATGAAGCTGAACCCGATCATCACCCGCGTGTTGTTTCCGGCATTCGCCAAAATTCAGGACGATACCGAAAAGCTGCGCGTTAACTTCTACAAGCTGTTGTCGGTAGTGGGGATTATCAACTTTCCGGCACTACTGGGGCTGATGGTGGTGTCGAATAACTTTGTACCGCTGGTCTTTGGTGAGAAGTGGAACAGCATTATTCCGGTGCTGCAATTGCTGTGTGTGGTGGGGCTACTGCGCTCCGTGGGTAACCCGATTGGTTCGCTGCTGATGGCGAAAGCACGGGTGGACATCAGCTTTAAATTCAACGTATTCAAAACATTTCTGTTTATTCCGGCGATTGTTATTGGTGGGCAGATGGCGGGCGCAATCGGCGTCACGCTTGGCTTCCTGCTGGTGCAGATTATCAACACCATTCTGAGCTATTTCGTGATGATTAAACCGGTGCTCGGTTCCAGTTATCGCCAGTACATCCTGAGTTTGTGGCTGCCGTTTTATCTCTCGCTGCCGACGCTGGTGGTCAGTTCTGCGCTGGGCATTGTGCTGAAAGGGCAACTGGCGCTGGGGATGCTGCTGGCGGTGCAAATAGCCGCGGGCGTGCTGGCGTTTGTGGTGATGATTGTGCTGTCGCGCCATCCGCTGGTGGTGGAAGTGAAGCGTCAGTTTTGTCGCAGCGAAAAAATGAAAATGCTTTTACGGGCGGGGTGAGTTGTTGTTTTCGGTTCCGACAACGGTTGCCGGGTGCAGCGTAAAACGCCTTATCCATCCTACGGTTCGGTGCTCGGGACCTGTAGGCCTGATAAGACGCGTCAGCGTCGCATCAGGCACTGAATGCCGGATGCGGCGTGAACGCCTTATCCGGCCTACGGTTCAGGGCTTGGATCTTGTAGGCCCGATAAGACGCGCCAGCGTCGCATCAGGCACTGAATGCCGGATGCGGCGTAAAACGCCTTATCCGGCCTACGGTTCTGTGCTCGGGTCTTGTAGGCCTGATAAGACGCGCCAGCGTCGCATCAGGCACTGAATGCCGGATGCGGCGTGAACGCCTTATCCATCCTACGGTTCTGTGCTCGGGACCTGTAGGCCTGATAAGACGCGTCAGCGTCGCATCAGGCACTGAATGCCGGATGCGGCGTGAACGCCTTATCCGGCCTACGGTTCTGTGCTCGGGTCTTGTAGGCCTGATAAGACGCGTCAGCGTCGCATCAGGCAAAAAGCGGCAACGAACAAAACAAACACAGCCTCACCTGGCATCAAATTTATGAGGAAAAAATGAAATTACTTATTCTGGGCAACCACACTTGCGGCAATCGTGGCGACAGCGCCATCTTGCGTGGCTTACTTGATGCCATCAACATCCTCAATCCACACGCCGAAGTGGACGTGATGAGCCGCTATCCGGTCAGTTCTTCCTGGCTGCTCAACCGCCCGGTAATGGGCGATCCGCTGTTCCTGCAAATGAAACAACACAACAGCGCGGCGGGCGTTGTCGGGCGCGTTAAAAAAGTCCTCCGTCGCCGCTATCAACACCAGGTATTGCTCTCACGCGTCACCGACACTGGCAAGCTGCGTAATATCGCCATCGCCCAGGGATTCACCGACTTCGTGCGCCTGCTCTCAGGTTACGACGCCATTATTCAGGTCGGAGGATCGTTTTTTGTCGATCTATACGGCGTGCCGCAGTTTGAACATGCGCTTTGCACGTTTATGGCGAAAAAGCCGCTGTTTATGATTGGTCACAGCGTCGGCCCCTTCCAGGATGAGCAATTTAACCAACTGGCGAACTACGTTTTTGGTCACTGTGACGCGCTGATCCTGCGCGAATCGGTCAGCCTTGATTTGATGAAACGTAGCAATATTACTACCGCAAAAGTTGAACATGGCGTTGATACCGCGTGGCTGGTCGATCACCACACCAAAGATTTCACCGCCAGCTATGCCGTTCAACACTGGCTGGACGTTGCCGCACAACAGAAAACGGTAGCAATTACCCTGCGCGAACTGGCACCGTTCGACAAACGTCTCGGCACCACTCAGCAAGTGTATGAAAAAGCCTTTGCCGGGGTGGTCAATCGCATTCTCGATGAAGGGTATCAGGTCATTGCGCTCTCCACCTGTACGGGCATCGACAGCTATAACAAAGACGACCGCATGGTGGCGCTCAATCTTCGCCAGCACATCAGCGATCCTGCCCGTTACCACGTGGTGATGGATGAACTCAACGATCTGGAAATGGGCAAAATTCTCGGTGCCTGTGAACTCACCGTCGGTACGCGCCTGCACTCTGCCATTATCTCGATGAATTTCTCCACTCCGGCGATTGCCATCAACTATGAACATAAATCCGCTGGGATCATGCAACAGTTGGGACTGCCAGAGATGGCAATTGATATCCGTCATTTACTGGACGGCAGCCTGCAAGCGATGGTTGCGGATACCTTAGGCCAGCTTCCGGCGCTGAACGCACGACTTAACGAAGCTGTCAGTCGTGAGCGTCAGACAGGAATGCAGATGGTACAGTCTGTGCTTGAGCGCATCGGGGAGGTGAAATGAAGGTCGGCTTCTTTTTACTGAAATTCCCGCTGTCTTCGGAAACCTTCGTCCTCAATCAAATTACCGCGTTTATTGATATGGGCTTTGAGGTGGAGATTGTCGCGCTGCAAAAAGGCGACACACAAAACACCCACGCGGCATGGACGAAATACAACCTTGCCGCCAGAACCCGCTGGTTACAGGACGAACCTACGGGCAAAGTGGCGAAACTGCGCCACCGAGCCAGTCAGACCTTGCGCGGCATTCATCGTAAAAATACCTGGCAGGCGCTCAACCTCAAACGCTATGGTGCCGAGTCGCGGAACCTGATTTTGTCTGCCATTTGCGGCCAGGTCGCAACACCATTTCATGCCGATGTCTTTATCGCTCATTTTGGCCCGGCGGGGGTAACCGCAGCAAAACTACGCGAACTGGGTGTCATTCGCGGCAAAGTTGCCACTATTTTCCACGGCATTGATATTTCCAGTCGGGAAGTGCTCAACCATTACACTCCCGAATATCAGCAACTGTTTCGCCGTGGCGACCTGATGTTACCGATAAGTAATCTGTGGGCCGGAAGGCTGCAAAAAATGGGCTGCCCGAGGGAAAAAATTGCCGTATCGCGCATGGGCGTGGACATGACGCGCTTTAGCCCGCGTCCGGTGAAAGCGCCCGCAACGCCGCTGGAAATCATATCTGTCGCACGCTTAACTGAGAAAAAAGGCCTGCATGTGGCGATTGAAGCCTGCCGTCAGTTGAAAGAGCAGGGCGTGGCATTTCGCTATCGCATCCTCGGCATTGGCCCGTGGGAACGACGCCTGCGCACCCTCATCGAACAATATCAACTGGAAGATGTGGTGGAGATGCCGGGCTTTAAACCGAGCCATGAAGTGAAAGCGATGCTCGACAACGCGGATGTTTTCTTGTTGCCATCGGTAACGGGCGCGGATGGCGATATGGAAGGCATTCCGGTAGCGCTGATGGAAGCGATGGCGGTCGGCATTCCGGTGGTTTCTACTCTGCATAGCGGAATTCCTGAACTGGTAGAGGCCGATAAATCCGGCTGGCTGGTGCCTGAGAACGATGCTCGCGCACTGGCGCAACGACTGGCGGCGTTTAGCCAACTGGACACCGACGAACTGGCTCCGGTTATCAAACGTGCGCGCGAAAAAGTCGAACACGATTTTAACCAGCAGGTGATTAATCGAGAACTCGCCAGCTTGTTGCAGGCTTTATAGAGGAGAACGTATGCCATTTAAAAAACTCTCCCGACGCACCTTCCTGACGGCAAGCTCGGCGCTTGCCTTCCTTCATACCCCTTTCGCTCGCGCACTTCCCGCCCGACAAAGCGTTAACATTAACGACTACAACCCTCACGACTGGATCGCCTCATTTAAACAAGCCTTCAGCGAAGGGCAAACGGTCGTCGTGCCTGCTGGATTCGTTTGTGACAATATCAACACCGGCATCTTCATTCCTCCTGGCAAAACGTTACACATCCTTGGAAGCCTGCGCGGCAACGGCAGAGGGCGATTTGTTTTACAGGACGGCAGCCAGGTGACAGGGGAGAAGGGCGGCAGTATGCATAACATCACCCTGGATGTGCGTGGCTCCGACTGCACCATCAAAGGGCTGGCGATGAGCGGCTTTGGCCCGGTAACGCAGATTTATATTGGCGGCAAAAACAAACGGGTCATGCGCAACCTGACCATCGATAACCTGACCGTGAGCCACGCTAACTACGCTATCTTACGCCAGGGATTTCATAACCAGATTATCGGTGCCAACATCACCAACTGTAAGTTCAGCGACCTTCAGGGCGACGCTATTGAATGGAATGTGGCAATTAACGACAGTGATATTTTGATCTCCGACCACATCATCGAGCGCATCAACTGTACTAACGACAAAATCAACTGGGGCATCGGCATAGGTCTTTCGGGTAGTACCTACGATAACAACTACCCGGAAGACCAGGCAGTGAAAAACTTTGTCGTGGCGAATATCACGGGATCGGATTGTCGGCAGTTGATCCATGTTGAAAATGGTAAACATTTTGTTATTCGTAATATCAAAGCCCGCAATATCACACCGGATTTCAGTAAGAAAGCAGGCATTGATAACGCGACAGTTGCTATTTACGGTTGTGACAATTTCGTGATTGATAATATTGAAATGATTAATAGCGCCGGGATGTTAATCGGCTATGGGGTAATTAAAGGCAAATATCTCTCGATACCACAAAATTTCCGGGTGAATAATATTCAACTGGATAACACCCATCTTGCTTATAAATTGCGCGGCATCCAAATCTCCGCCGGGAATGCTGTCTCCTTTGTGGCGCTGACTAACATTGAGATGAAGCGTGCGTCGCTGGAGTTACACAACAAACCGCAACATCTTTTTATGCGTAATATCAAGGTGATGCAGGAATCCTCTGTTGGACCAGCATTGAGCATGAACTTCGACATGCGCAAAGACGTTCGCGGCGTCTTTATGGCGAAAAAAGAAACCCTGCTATCTCTTGCAAATGTTCATGCGGTGAATGAGAAAGGACAAAGCTCCGTCGATATCGACAGAGTTAATCACCATATTGTTAATGTGGAAAAGATTAACTTTAGATTGCCGGAACGGAGAGAGTAGATTTGCGACCATTCCTGGAAAAATGGAGCCATACTTAGGAACAATGCTACTGCAATCCACAACGAAGCGGCGTAACATCACAAGTAATTCAGTAATCAATTCAGGATAATTGATGCTGGCGAAAAAAATCGAACAAGCTATAATTCAGCAACCATTTTACAGGTGGATGAAATAATGACGAATTTAAAAGCAGTTATTCCTGTAGCGGGTCTTGGGATGCATATGTTGCCTGCCACTAAGGCGATTCCCAAAGAGATGCTACCAATCGTCGACAAGCCAATGATTCAGTACATTGTTGACGAGATTGTGGCTGCAGGGATCAAAGAAATCCTCCTGGTAACTCACGCGTCCAAGAACGCGGTCGAAAACCACTTCGACACCTCTTATGAATTAGAATCTCTCCTTGAACAGCGCGTGAAGCGTCAACTGCTGGCGGAAGTACAATCTATCTGTCCGCCGGGCGTGACCATTATGAACGTGCGTCAGGGTGAACCTTTAGGTTTAGGCCACTCCATTTTGTGTGCACGCCCCGCCATTGGCGACAACCCATTTGTCGTGGTGCTGCCGGACGTTGTTATCGATGATGCCAGCGCCGACCCGTTGCGTTACAACCTTGCTGCCATGATTGCGCGCTTCAATGAAACCGGACGCAGTCAGGTGCTGGCAAAACGTATGCCGGGTGACCTCTCTGAATACTCCGTCATCCAGACCAAAGAACCACTGGATCGCGAAGGTAAAGTCAGCCGCATTGTTGAATTTATCGAAAAACCGGATCAGCCGCAGACGTTGGACTCAGACATCATGGCCGTTGGTCGCTATGTGCTTTCTGCCGATATTTGGCCGGAACTTGAACGCACGCAGCCAGGTGCATGGGGGCGTATTCAGCTGACTGATGCCATCGCTGAACTGGCGAAAAAACAGTCCGTTGACGCCATGCTGATGACTGGGGACAGTTACGACTGCGGTAAAAAAATGGGCTATATGCAGGCGTTCGTGAAGTATGGACTACGCAACCTGAAAGAAGGGGCGAAGTTCCGTAAAGGGATTGAGAAGCTGTTAAGCGAATAATGAAAATCTGACCGGATGTAACGGTTGATAAGAAAATTATAACGGCAGTGAAGATTCGTGGCGAAAGTAATTTGTTGCGAATTTTCCTGCCGTTGTTTTATATAAACAATCAGAATAACAACGAGTTAGCAATAGGATTTTAGTCAAAGTTTTCCAGGGTTTTCCTTGTTTCCAGAGCGGATTGGTAAGACAATTAGCGTTTGAATTTTTCGGGTTTAGCGCGAGTGGGTAACGCTCGCTACATCGTAGGCATGCATGCAGTGCTCTGGTAGCTGTAAAGCCAGGGGCGGTAGCGTATCTAGGGGAAGATCATCGTGTGCGGTAAGCACAAAAATGCAAAAAGGAACGTTTTGCATGTAATAAGCATAAGCTTGTAAAGAGATCAGGGAACAGGGAAAGATCACATAACGCCGGTTTTTTGTACTAAATAATTCGCACTAAATGTTCAATAATTGAGACATTCCTTATTGTCTAAAACTGTTTTTCACAGCTTATATATGATCAAATACTCCTTACATAAATAAGGAGAACAAAATGGAACTTAAAAAACTGATGGAACATATTTCTATTATCCCCGATTACAGACAAGCCTGGAAAGTAGAATATAAATTTTCAGATACTCTACTATTGACTATTTGTGCTGTCATTTCTGGTGCAGAAGGTTGGGAAGATATAGAGGATTTTGGTGAAACGCATCTCGATTTTTTGAAGCAATATGGTGATTTTGAAAATGGTATTCCTGTCCATGATACCATTGCCGGAGTTGTATCCTGTATTAGTCCTGCAAAATTTCACGAGTGCTTTATTAACTGGATGCGTGATTGCCATTGTTCAGATTATAAAGACGTCATTGCAATTGATGGGAAAACGCTCCGGCACTCTTATGATAAGAGTCGTCGCAGGGGAGCGATTCATGTCATTAGTGTGTCCTCAACAATGCACAGTCTGGTTCTCGGACAGATCAAGACGGATGAAAAATCTAATGAGATTACAGTTATTCCTGAACTTCTTAACATGATGGATATTAAAGGAAAAATCATCACAACGGATGCGATGGGGTGCCAGAAAGATATTGCAGAAAAAATACAAAAACAGGGAGGTGATTATTTATTCGCTGTAAAGGGAAATCAGGGGCGACTAAATAAAGCCTTCGAGGAAAAATTTCCGCTGAAAGAATTAAATAATCCAAAGTATGACAGTTACGCAATTAGTGAAAAGAATCACGGCAGAGAAGAAATCCGTCTTCATATTGTTTGCGATGTCCCTGATGAACTTATTGATTTCACGTTTGAATGGAAAGGACTGAAAAAAATTATGCGTGGCAGTCTCCTTTCGTTCAATAATAGCAGAACAAAAGAAAGAGCCAGAAATGACGGTCAGATATTATATCAGTTCTGCTGATTTAACCGCTGAGAAGTTTGCGACAGCGATTCGAAATCACTGGCACGTGGAGAATAAGTTGCTCTGGCGTCTGGATGTAGTAATGAATGAAAGACGACTGCAAAATAGGAAGAGGAAACGTTCAGGGATAAGACATATTGCAATTAATATTTTGACGAAAGATAAGGTATTCAAGCACGGTTAAGACGTTCGATGAAGACAGCGACTACCTGCGTCAGTCTTTGTGAGGAGCGGACTCTAGTAATCCAACTTTGTTGTTAGGTTTTACTCGCGGAATAATCATGGGCGAATTTTATTAATAATGTATATTTTCCTAATTAAAAACATGTTAAGAAAAGAAACAAAACTTTCAAGCTAGGTTACTTATGATATGAAGTCAACACATTCTAAAATTAAAATTGCACATGTTCAATTGATGCCACTACTGAGTGGTGTTCAGCGAGTATCGTTACAAGAATTCGAATTATTACCAAATGAACAGTTCGACATTAATTTAATTTGCAAAGAGAGTGGACCATTAACTGATTATTTAGATGATAGTGTAAGGGCTTTTTTTGTCCCGACATTATGTAGAAATATATCGCTCATAAAGGATATGAAATCATTAATATCTTTATATAAATTATTGAAAAAAGAAAAATATGATATCGTCCATACACACTCCTCTAAAACTGGTATTCTAGGGCGGATAGCTGCGCGGCTGGCAGGAGTTCCTTGTGTAGTACATACTGTACATGGCTTTGCCTTTGAAAGCACAAAAAGAAAATCAGTAAAGCTCGTTTATAAATGGCTGGAAATATTTGCAGCCAAATGCACTACCCGATTAATTTGTCTTCATAATGAAGATAAAGAAATATGTATAAAAGAACTATATGTTGATCCAATGAAAATTTCTGTAATTCCAAATGGAGTTGATTTGGAAAAATTCGCTCCAGCAATTAATAAAGGAGACTTAAAAGAAAAAATATTAGGGTTAAAAAGAAATAGCTTTGTATTTACCATGGTGGGACGGTTGTGGCCACAAAAAAATCCGTTATATTTTGCTGAAGCAGCAAAGTATATTATAGAAAATAACTTAATACCTGATTCAGTTTTTGTCATAGTTGGTGATGGGGAGTTGATGAATGATTTAAAATACAATTATCAAACAGATATGAATTTAAAAAAAAGGTTATTACTTTTAGGCTGGCGAAATGATATCCCAAACATATTAAAAGCAAGTGACGTTTTTGTTCTTCCTTCTTTATGGGAAGGAATGCCTCTTGCCATATTAGAAGCTCAATCTACAGGGTTACCATGTATCGTTTCTAATATCAATGGTAATAATTGTTTGGTTAAGAATGAATTTGATGGATTCTTAATTGAACTTAATGATATTGATAGCTTTATAAATGCGTTAGTTAGAGTGACAGACGATAAAGTCTTAAACATTATGTCAAAAAATTGCCGTAATAAAATTGTTAATGAATTTAATATAGTTAAAAGAGTGGATAAAATTAAAGATCTATATATTGATATGGTTGTTAATAAATGATTGTGTGCTTTTTGAATGTTTATATCAATATCGCACTGTATATTTTATTTTATGTAGATTTATTATGAATATAAAGGCATGGTGATTTACATCATTATTTATATACAGACGCTGTTATTGGTATAGAGAAATATCATATAACATTAGTTTTCGTACAAAATGTAAAAAATGAAAGATTTATTACTAAGTAAGACTATTTTTGATAACCTATATATTATCAAATACTCTGTACATAAAGGAGGGAAATGGAACATGAAAAATAATAGTCGTATTTCTGTTAACCAATTTCAAACAACCTGGGAAAGTGGAACGTAAATTATTAGATATTTACTACTGATTATTTGCTCCTGCTTCGTCATTTCTGACGCAGAAGGATGGGAGTATACAAAGGATGTTTGTGAGACGTGTGTCGATTTCTTGAAGCAATACGATGATTTGGGACATGGTACTCCTGTTTATAATACCATAGCTGAGTTCTATTCCGTATCAGTCCTATTAACTGGTTACGTGATGTTATTCTTCAGATTATAAAGACATCATTGCAGTAGGTGGAACTTAATAGCGGAGCAGAATAAAGAGTTTAAAATGATATTCAATATTGTATCAGTTCTGCTGGTTGTTTAAATTCTGAGAAGTCCGCGATCGTGATTTGAAACTGCTAGAATGTTGAGAATAATCAGCGCTGGTGTCTGGATGTAGTAATGAATGAAGAGAAGTGCTCAATAAGCAAAGCAGCTATGGACAGTGATTAGCCCGCATCAGTTCTTGCAGGGGTGTGTTTTTATTATCTTTCCCTGATTATTGGGTGACTGTGTGACTTATACATTCTCTTATTTTGAGTGTGATGGTAAAAATGTTTGACTCTATGCATGTTCGGGTTGCTGTAAATTTTGCATCAAAGATAACATTTGCTTTGATATCTATAATTACAATTCCAGTTATAAAATCAAAATTAGGAGTAAATGCTTATGGTGTCCTAACATTCTTTCTATCAATCCAGGTAGTTATATTACTGCTTGAGGGGGGAATGAGTGCCACAATGGCTAGAGGACTATTGAATAAAAAATATAAGATATACAATATAAGTAAAGCAGAGTACCAAAGTGTTTATTTTATCTTTTTTATATTAGTGTCATTATTTGTATTTTCAATTTTTATTGTCTTTAATCATAATATTTCCACATTGATTTACAACCTTGATGATAGGGAAGTCTATAGTTTTATTAGTGCTGATTATGTTATTTTGCTGGCTGGTGCAATGATTGCCTTGCAGTTTTATATCATATATTATGAAGCATTATTTGTGGCTTATGAAAAACAAGTCTCTTATGGAATTCATATAATAGTATTTAATGTAATCAAAACCATAATATCATTATTCTTGTTGATTGTTTTTAATCTTGGGTTGGATGTTTATTTTTTAGTTCATGTATTTTGTACCTTTATACTTATTATTTTATTGCACATTAAGGCAATAAAAAACGGATTATTAGAAATAACAACATTGCGAGTGAAAAAAATATACACAAAAATATCATTTATGAAAGAAGAATTTCATTTTTCTAAAAATATATTATGCGTGTCCATTCTTTCTGCAATTGCATTCCAAGCTGACAGACTATTTATTACAAAATATATGGGTATTAGTGCTGTTGGAATGTATGGTATTGCTTATACATTATCAACAGTACCAACTTTATTTACATCATCATTGTATAATGTTATCTATCCAAGACTTATTATTTTAACAAGAGAGCAAAGCAGCAGTGCGATTTCATTTTTTGAATTAGTATCGAAATTAATATATATTATCATAATACCCACTTGTGTGATTATTTCGCTTAATTCGACCCAAATCCTAAATATTTGGATAGGAAAGCACGAAGGAATAATATCATTGCTGTTAAGTATTCTAATAATAGCGACGTTATTTCAGGGGTTGCAGGTGATTCCTTTTGCACTACAGATGGCTCAAGAACGACTAAAATTTACAGTTTTCATGAATGCTATATTTGTGCCCAGCCTAATATTGGCATATTATTTGGTTAGTATTCATAAAATTCTGTTATACATCTCCATAGTGTGGTCAGTATATAATATAATAACTTTTTTCTCTTTAACTATTTATTTATATGCTAAAAATAAAATGTATACAAGACTACTTATTTTATATTTTAATATATGCTTGTGTGCTGTCGTAACAGTAGTTATATGTAGCATTTTTAAGAATCAAGAATCTCAAATATTCTTGTCTCTAGTTAATATTTCTCTTCAGTTTTTTATGTCGATGAGTTTGTGCATAATACTGTTGTTCTGGAAAACTATATATGGAGCATTGAGATGTGTTTGTTGTCGGTAGTAATTGCGACTCATAATCGCGCGGGATATGCTAAAAAAAGCATAGAAAGTATTCTTTCAATTGATGTTGAAGAATTTCAACTAATTATTCATGATACAAGCGATAATAATGTACTTGAGGAATTTTGCGCTGAAATCCAGGATGCGAGATTAAAATATATCCATTGCAATGAATTATTGTCGATGACAGAAAATTTTAATAGAGCATTAGAATATGTTCAGGGAGAATATACTATAATGATAGGAGATGATGATACGATTTTATCGACTGCGATAAAATATTGTAGATATGCGAAAGAAAAAAAAATTGATGTAATCTCGCAGAAGATATCTGCAGAGTATTGTTGGCCGGATTTTAGATCTAAGATCTCAGGGGATTTTAACGCATCGTCTCTGATAGTGAACAAATTTACAAGTAACCAAGTTACTTATGAGGGGCGTAAACAATACTATGAAGCAGTTAAAAACTGTTTTCAAGGTACTGCAAGCCTCCCCAAGTTATATCATGGTATTGTTAAAACTTCTTTATTGTTAAAGATAAAAGAAAATACAGGTACTTACTTTCATGGGGTTAGCCCTGATATTTCAATTGCATTGTCGTTAGCGTATAACTGCGAACGATATATTGAAGTGGATTATCCAATTACCCTTCCAGGATCTTCGGGGGGAAGTAACGCAGGTAGAAGTGCAATGCGTACTCATGTTGGTAAATTAGACGACGATCCACATATGAAAAGATTTAAAAGTTATGTCTGGCCAAACTTATTGCCAAGATATTTCAGTGTAGAGACTGTGTGGGCTCAGGCAGGCTTAGTAACAATCCAAAAAATAGATAATAATAAAGGATTTAATTTTATTAAGTTCTATGCATTATGTTTGATTAAACATCGACCCTATAAAAAATTTATTATTGATGAGATAAAAAAATACAAGAAAGTAAAAGGAGGGTTTAATTGTATAATTTATACAAAAATTATTTATCACATGTCTTATTTTTATATTAATGGAATATCAAATCTTTCTAAAAAAATTATAAAATATGTCTTCAAAAAACTTAAGTCTCAAGAGAAGCAAAAAAATATAAAAGCAAATGATATTTTTGAAGCCAGGATGATAATTGAAAAGGAATTATCAAAGGAAACATTTGAATGATTATATTTTCTACTTTTCTACTTTTCTACTTTTTTATTTTTCTTTCATTGCTTCCTGTTTTAATTAAAGAGGGAGCTAGAGGGAATGGCAAATATTTTTATTTCTTTGATTTATATATTTACTTAGTATTAGCTAGTCTTATTATTTATATAATTTGTACACGAGATATTTTTTCTGACTCCGATACAGAACGTTATCTTAGTATATTAGAATATTATAGAATAAATGGCTTTTATCTTTTTGATAAGAACTATATTTTTGCTGTGTATACATATTTGTACTCTCTATATATAGATGGTTACTATATGTATATGATAATCCCACTTATTACCCTGCTATATTCATATTGTAAGTTAGTAAAACCACTAAAATATCCTGTTTATAGTTTTTCTTTAGTATTAATAGCAACATTTCCTGTTTTTTGGCAATTGAGCGCAAGCGCATTTAAACAATGCATTGCAATATCTTTTATTCTTTTAGCATTAGTGCATATTATACAAACAAAATATAAACAAGCGGTGCTTTTATCTCTTATAGCTAGTTCCTTCCATTTCACAGCATTAACGTTTTTTATATTTTCGTTGTTTTTCTATATTAGAAAAGAAAGGGTCAGTTTAAATTTATTTTTTTTAATTTGGTTTTTTAGTGTCATTTTTAGCATAAGCGGATTAAATTCGTATATTCCTTCAATTATACCTTTTTATGATTTAGTGGGTGAAAGTAAGGTCAATATTTATCTTGAATCAACAAATAATGCAACTGGTTTTCGTGTTGATTTCTTTTTGTTTTCACTAGCCCCTGTGTTAATTATATTTATTAACAGAACATTAGTAATAAAAGATCGCTATATTAAAATGATTGCATTAAGTTATTTATATTTCAATTCTATATATAATATAATGTCATTCATCCCATTTTCAGATAGAGTTGCCGCATATTCATGGTGTCTTTCCCCCATTATTCTATTATGGAGTGCTCTTAAGTGTAGATCATCAATTTATATGTTAAGTTCTATAGGGATCGCGTTATTAAATCCTTTGATTTTTATGTACTATAATTCAATGTTTATTTTTTTAAAGTGAGGATATATGTTTAACGGTAAAAAGATTTTAATCACTGGTGGTACTGGGTCATTTGGTAATGCAGTGTTACGTCGGTTTCTTGAGACAGATATTCAAGAGGTTATTATTTTCAGTAGAGATGAAAAAAAACAAGATGAGATGAGAACGCTATATCGCAATGATAAAATGAAATTTATTATAGGTGATATTAGAGATTATACATCTGTTTTAGCTGCAACTAGTGACGTTGACTATATATTCCATGCTGCGGCTTTAAAACAGGTGCCTTCATGTGAATTTTATCCATGGGAAGCAGTTAAAACGAATATAATTGGTACAGAAAATTTATTAAATGCTGCAAAACAAAATAAAGTTAAAAAAACAATTTGTTTGAGCACTGATAAAGCTGTGTATCCAATTAACGCAATGGGAATTTCGAAGGCTATGATGGAAAAAGTGATGACAGCAAAGGCTAGAACGTTCAACAATGAAGATTCAGTTGTTTGCGGAACTCGTTATGGCAATGTTATGGCATCACGCGGCTCTGTTATCCCTCTGTTCATTCAGCAGATTCAAACAAATCAACCATTAACTATAACAGACCCTGAAATGACTAGATTCATGATGACGTTAGATGATGCTGTAGATCTCGTATTATTTGCATTTAATAACGGGCAAAACGGTGACATTTTTGTTCAGAAAGCGCCTGCCGCGACAATTGCTGTGCTTGCTAAAGCATTAGTTGAATTGATGGGGGTGCCAAACCATCCTATTAAAGTAGTTGGTTCACGTCATGGGGAAAAGATATATGAAACCTTACTTAGCCGTGAAGAAATGGCAAAAGCGATTGATCATGGAGATTATTATCAGATTCAACCAGATAATCGTGATCTGAATTATGACAAATATTTAAGCGAAGGGAGTAAAAAAATTGAGCTGTTTGATGATTACAATTCCCATAATACATATAGACTCAATGTTGATGAAATGAAAAAATTATTGTTAAAACTCAATATCATTCAAAATGTGTTAAATAGTTAAGGATAATTTATAATGCAAAAAATATTGATCTTAGGTGTGAGTGGTATGCTTGGGCATACCCTCTTTCGTTTTTTATCATCTCAGCAGGATCTTTTAGTAACTGGTACAGTACGCCATATTACGCAAGAAATAAAATTAGTATCATCTAAGAATATAGTCCTGATGAGAGATGTCTTTAACAAAGAAAAATTAGAAAACATTATAAATTCGAATGATGTTATTATAAATTGCATTGGCGCAATTAAGCAGAAATATGATAATAAAAACACAGATTATATTCTATTAAATTCGTACTTTCCACATCTTCTTAATGAAATTTGTATAGAATCTAATAAAAGACTAATTCATTTCTCAACAGATTGTATTTTTAACGGTGAGAAAGGAAATTATGATGATGGTAGTTTATCAAATGTTATAGATATGTATGGTAAATCTAAATATTTAGGTGAGGTTTATGGTGATAAAACACTTACTTTAAGGACATCATTAATTGGGCATGAATTAAAATCATCGTATAGTTTGATTGATTGGTTTTTGAACTCAAACTCAACTGTTAATGGTTATACAAAAGCTATTTTCAGTGGATTGCCAACCATAGAAATTGCGCATTTTTTATATGAGCATGTTTTACAATCCCAGTTGCATGGTATTTATAATTTATCAGCAGCACCAATTTCAAAATTCGATTTATTGACTTTAGTCAATGAAGTATACAAACTTAATAAAACCATCGTTCCTAAAAGTGACTTTGTGATTGATCGTTCTCTTGACTCTCATAGGTTGCGTTCATTAACTAAGTATACACCTCCTGACTGGAATACTCTTGTTGTAAAGATGTATTTAGATTACTTAAGTTTAGGAGCATTGCTTAATGAAAGATAACTTATCTTTTTCTAAACTGATTTCTGAAGCTGAGATTAACTCCAGAAATCGTTCTCACCTTAATTTGCATGAATCTTTTTCTGATCCTATACAGAAAACTTTGATTTGCTGTTGTTCGAATACGTATATTCCTCCTCACTATCATAAATTTGCCCATCAAAGTGAATTGTTTATTAGATTAAAAGGATGTTTTAGTCTATTAATTTTTTCTGTTGATGGAGTGCTTACCCGTCGTATAACTATAGATGAGGAGAATCCTCTTTATGAGATAAAACCAGGTGTTATTCATACGGTGGTAGCTTTAGACAGACATAACATTTTACTTGAAATTAAGAGGGGACCGTATGTCGAATCTGAAGCGAAAAATTTTCCTGATTGGGTAACATTAGAAAATAGCGATAATCAACTTGATTTAGAGCGATTGCGAACATTGAAGGTCGGTGATAAGTTATCATAACAAGGCTGTTATAAATTTATTTTAGGTGATATCTATGCTTCCATTAATATCTATTATTACGCCGACATATAATAGAGCATATACTCTAGATCGGTTATATAATTCTTTAGTAACACAAGACTCTGAAAAATTCGAATGGATAATAATCGACGATGGTAGTACAGATGAAACACGGAAGAAATGTTTAGGTTATATAAATGATTCCATTTTTAAAATACAATATTACAAACAAAATAATAGTGGTAAACCCGCAGCTATCAATTTAGGAGTAACCAAAGCTGTTGGCGATTATATTTTTATTGTAGATAGTGATGATGCTTTAACATTAAATGCAATTGGTACTATTTATGACTGTATTGTAAAATACACAGTCGCATCTGACTTTGAATTTTCCGGCTTAGGATTTAGAAAATCTTTTTTTGATGGGAAAATGCTCGGCAAACATATTGAGCGGAATACGAATTCACCTATGCTGTTACATAGCACAGATTGTAATAATTTATTTAAAGTCGATTTAGCATATTGTTTTAAACGAGAGTTGATGATTAAATATCCTTTCCCAAAGTTTAAAGATGAAAAATTTGTTCCAGAACTGTTTATATGGAATAAAATTACAGATGTTGCCAAAATAATATTTTTTCCTAATGTTGTTGTATATTATTGTGAGTATCTGGCTGATGGACTTACAAATAATTTTAAAAAACAACTTCGACATAATCCAATTGGCTTTGCAGTATATTATAAAGATCAGTTCCATAGAGAACATTCTATATGGGGGAAAATAAAAATGGCAATAAGATATATCCAATGTATTATATATAAATTCATATAGTCATGCAGGGTTCATCCATTCATTTAATTAGTTGCTATGATTTTTATATGAAAATATTACATGTTGTACCACAGTTAAAGCATGGTGGTGTCGAAACTGCTGTTTTTAATTCTATTGAAAGGATAAGAAAGAGTGGATATGATTTTAATGTTTTGACTATTGAAAGAGGAAACTGCTTTAACAATTCATATGTAAAAGTAGAACACTGCTTAAATTCTTCTGTATACAATCCAGTTTGTTTTTATAAATTTATTAGGTTTATTCATAAAGAAAAACCTGATTTGATAGTTTATTCTTTATGGAAATCTGCATTGTTAGGAATTTCATTGTGTCTTTTAAAACCTTTTCTCAAAAGTAAGCCTAAAACCGCGTTAATTATACATAATACTAGGTTTGCACATTTTGTTGATTACATAATAACAAAACTTTCACTTAAAATAACCGACTCTATATATTTTGATTCGGAAAAATCAAAAGCTTACTTTCTGAATAGAGATTATGCAACAGGCGAGGTTATTAGTTTTATCGATAAAAAGATGGTGGCAAAAAAATTTAATAATATCAATGGTGAGATTAAGTTTGTATTTATTGGTAGGTTGCACTCTCAAAAAGGGGTTGATAGGGCATTAAAATATATACATCTTTTTAAAAAGCAACATGAAGAAATACGATTTGATATATATGGTCCAGACGAAGGAGAATTGAATAATATTATAAATAAGGTAAATAAATTAGGATTGCAGGATAAAGTTGTCTATAAAGGTGTTGTCGATAATAACAAAGTTAATGATATATTAACCCAATATGACTTTTATCTTCAATTCAGCCATTTTGAAGGAATGGCAATGTCTGTTGTTGATGCGATGCAGGTTGGGGTTATTCCAATCGTTAATAATGTTGGTGAGATACCAAATTACGTAAAAAACAATATTAACGGCATTATCTTAGATAATAAAAAGCTTGGTGATGAAAACTATCTTAATTTAAACATATCATGCTTATTAAATATCATAAAGAATGATGGTGGATATTTTTTATATAATAACGCGATAAAGACATTTCAGGATAATAATACTTATGTAGATGACTATATAAAGAAAATAATAAATGCTAACAACTGATATCATGTGTTAAAATGGTTTATATAGCTCCTACTAAATAATTTGGCTTTTTCGTAATGGCTGTGTAGCCGCAATCTCGCAGTAACCCCCTGACAGGAGTAAACAATGTCAAAGCAACAGATCGGCGTCGTCGGTATGGCAGTGATGGGACGCAACCTTGCGCTCAACATCGAAAGCCGTGGTTATACCGTCTCTATTTTCAACCGTTCCCGTGAAAAGACGGAAGAAGTGATTGCCGAAAATCCAGGCAAAAAACTGGTTCCTTACTATACGGTGAAAGAGTTTGTTGAATCTCTGGAAACGCCTCGTCGCATCCTGTTAATGGTGAAAGCAGGTGCAGGCACGGATGCTGCTATTGATTCCCTCAAGCCATACCTCGATAAAGGTGACATCATCATTGATGGTGGTAACACCTTCTTCCAGGACACCATTCGTCGTAACCGTGAGCTTTCTGCAGAAGGCTTTAACTTTATCGGTACCGGTGTTTCCGGTGGTGAAGAAGGTGCGCTGAAAGGTCCTTCCATTATGCCTGGCGGACAGAAAGAAGCCTATAAACTGGTTGCACCGATCCTGACCAAAATCGCCGCAGTGGCTGAAGACGGGGAGCCATGCGTTACCTATATTGGTGCCGATGGCGCAGGTCACTATGTTAAGATGGTTCACAACGGTATTGAATACGGTGATATGCAGCTGATTGCTGAAGCCTATTCTCTGCTTAAAGGCGGCCTGAATCTCTCTAACGAAGAACTGGCACAGACCTTTACCGAGTGGAATAACGGTGAACTGAGCAGCTACCTGATCGACATCACCAAAGACATCTTCACTAAAAAAGATGAAGACGGTAACTACCTGGTTGATGTGATCCTGGATGAAGCGGCTAACAAAGGTACCGGTAAATGGACCAGCCAGAGCGCGCTGGATCTCGGAGAACCGCTGTCGCTGATTACCGAGTCTGTGTTTGCACGTTATATCTCTTCTCTGAAAGATCAGCGCGTTGCCGCATCTAAAGTTCTCTCTGGTCCGCAAGCGCAGCCAGCTGGCGACAAGGCTGAGTTCATCGAAAAAGTTCGTCGTGCGCTGTATCTGGGCAAAATCGTTTCTTACGCTCAGGGCTTCTCTCAGTTGCGTGCTGCGTCTGAAGAGTACAACTGGGATCTGAACTACGGCGAAATCGCGAAGATTTTCCGTGCTGGCTGCATCATCCGTGCGCAGTTCCTGCAGAAAATCACCGATGCATATGCCGAAAATCCGCAGATCGCTAACCTGCTGCTGGCCCCGTACTTCAAGCAAATTGCCGATGACTACCAGCAGGCGCTGCGCGATGTCGTCGCTTATGCAGTACAGAACGGTATCCCGGTTCCGACCTTCGCCGCTGCGGTTGCCTATTACGATAGCTACCGTGCCGCTGTTCTGCCTGCGAACCTGATCCAGGCACAGCGTGACTATTTCGGGGCGCATACTTATAAGCGCATTGATAAAGAAGGTGTGTTCCATACTGAATGGCTGGATTAATCTTATTTAACTAACAATAAATTGAGGCCTGGCGTATATTGCGCCGGGCTTTTTTTTGCCAATTATCTTATAGACTAAATTTCACTGCTTAATATTAACTTAATAAATATCAGCTATTCTTATAAAGAAAATCTGAATTGTTTTTCGTTGCGTTGACCATCTCACAACGTAGCGTTAAAACTTTTAGCTCTTATCAGGATGCTAAAAACATCATGATTCACAGTTAAGTTAATTCTGAGAGCATGAAATGAAAATCACCATTTCCGGTACCGGCTATGTAGGCTTGTCAAACGGGCTTCTAATCGCACAAAATCATGAGGTTGTGGCATTAGATATTTTACCGTCACGCGTTGCTATGCTGAATGATCGGATATCTCCTATTGTTGATAAGGAAATTCAGCAGTTTTTGCAATCAGATAAAATACACTTTAATACCACATTAGATAAAAATGAAGCCTACCGGTATGCTGATTATGTCATCATCGCCACTCCAACCGACTATGATCCTAAAACTAATTATTTCAATACATCCAGTGTAGAATCAGTAATTAAAGACGTAGTTGAGATAAATCCTTATGCGGTTATGGTGATCAAATCAACGGTTCCCGTTGGTTTTACCGCAGCAATGCATAAGAAATATCGTACTGAAAATATTATTTTCTCTCCGGAATTTCTCCGTGAAGGTAAAGCTCTTTACGATAATCTCCATCCTTCACGTATTGTCATCGGTGAGCGTTCAGAACGCGCAGAACGTTTTGCTGCGTTGTTACAGGAAGGCGCGATTAAGCAAAATATCCCGACCCTGTTTACCGACTCCACTGAAGCAGAAGCGATAAAACTGTTTGCTAATACCTATCTGGCGATGCGCGTAGCATACTTTAATGAACTGGATAGCTATGCAGAAAGTTTAGGTCTGAATACTCGCCAGATTATCGAAGGCGTTTGTCTCGACCCACGCATTGGCAACCATTACAACAATCCGTCGTTTGGTTATGGTGGTTATTGTCTGCCGAAAGATACCAAGCAGTTACTGGCGAACTACCAGTCTGTGCCGAATAACCTGATCTCGGCAATTGTCGATGCTAACCGCACGCGTAAAGACTTTATTGCCGATGCCATTTTGTCACGCAAGCCGCAAGTGGTGGGTATTTATCGTCTGATTATGAAGAGCGGGTCAGATAACTTCCGTGCGTCTTCCATTCAGGGGATTATGAAACGTATCAAGGCGAAAGGCGTTGAAGTGATCATCTACGAACCGGTGATGAAAGAAGATTCATTCTTCAACTCTCGCCTGGAACGTGATCTCGCCACCTTCAAACAACAAGCCGATGTCATTATTTCCAACCGTATGGCAGAAGAGCTTAAGGATGTGGCAGACAAAGTCTACACCCGCGATCTCTTTGGTAGTGACTAACATCCTGTTATCAGGGCGATTTTCGCCCTGATTCTCTTATGTTCCCTTTGTAATAATTCATTATTTTTATCATTTATCCTATAGCATTCATGGCGATTATCGCTAAACTATGGCGACTTAAAATTATTTCGTCCGTTAGGGTAATGATGAGAGTAGAAAATAATAATGTTTCTGGGCAAAACCATGACCAGGAACAGATTGATTTGATTGATTTACTGGTGCAGTTGTGGCGTGGCAAGATGACAATTATCATCTCTGTCATTGTTGCTATTGCCCTGGCTATTGGGTATTTGGCGGTAGCGAAGGAGAAATGGACGTCAACAGCAATTATCACTCAGCCTGACGTGGGGCAAATTGCTGGCTATAACAATGCCATGAATGTTATCTATGGTCAGGCTGCACCTAAAGTGCCGGATTTACAGGAGGCGTTAATTGGTCGCTTCAGTTCTGCCTTCTCTGCATTAGCAGAAACGCTGGATAATCAGAAAGAACCAGAAAAACTTACCATCGAACCTTCTGTAAAGAACCAGCAATTACCATTGACTGTTTCTTATGTTGGGCAAACTGCAGAGGACGCACAAATGAAATTGGCCCAATACATTCAGCAAGTTGATGATAAAGTAAATCAAGAGCTAGAAAAGGATCTCAAGGACAACCTTGCTTTGGGACGGAAAAACTTGCAGGACTCTTTAAGAACTCAGGAAGTGGTTGCGCAGGAGCAGAAAGATCTGCGTATCCGTCAGATTCAGGAAGCGTTGCAGTATGCGAATCAGGCGCAGGTGACAAAACCGCAGATTCAACAGACTGGCGAAGATATCACACAAGATACGTTGTTCCTTTTGGGGAGCGAAGCGCTGGAGTCGATGATTAAGCATGAGGCAACTCGTCCGTTGGTGTTTTCGCCAGACTACTATCAGACTCGTCAAAACCTGCTGGATATCGAAAACTTAAAGGTTGACGATCTTGATATTCATGCTTACCGTTATGTGATGAAACCGACGTTACCTATTCGTCGCGATAGCCCGAAAAAGGCAATTACCTTGATTCTGGCGGTGCTGCTGGGCGGCATGGTTGGCGCGGGGATTGTGTTGGGGCGTAATGCTCTGCGTAATTACAACTCGAAGTAATCTTTTCGGTTTTAAAGAAAATGGGCAGGGTGGTGACACCTTGCCCGTTTTTTTTGCCGGATGCGACGACAATATCGCATCCGCTTACCCCGCAACTCACTGATGCCGTTTACGCAGGTTCTCAATCACCGTCGTTAAGTCCAGATCCTGATCCTGCAATAGCACCAGCAGGTGATACATCAAATCAGATGCCTCGTTGGTCAGCTCAAAGCGGTCATGTACTGTCGCTGCCAGTGCGGTTTCCACGCCTTCTTCGCCCACTTTCTGCGCAATGCGCTTGGTGCCGCTGGCATACAGTTTGGCGGTATAGGAGGTTTCCGGGTCGGCAGATTTACGTTCGGCGAGCAGTTGTTCCAGTTGATACAGGAACAGCCACTGGTGAGCGGTGTCGCCGAAGCAGCTGCTGGTGCCTTTGTGGCAGGTCGGGCCGATGGGATTCGCCAGCAACAGTAACGTGTCGTTGTCGCAGTCCGGCGTAATATTTACTACGTTGAGGAAATTGCCCGACGTTTCGCCTTTGGTCCACAGTCGCTGTTTAGTGCGCGAGAAGAAGGTGACTTTGCCGCTTTCGATGGTTTTGTCCAGGGCTTGCGGGTTCATATAGCCCAGCATTAACACTTCACCGGATACCGCGTGTTGCACAATCACCGGCATAAGTCCGTCGGTTTTTTCCCAGTCCAGTTCGCGACGTTGTTGTTCTGTTAACATATCCTGATCTCCACGCCCTGTGTTGCCAGGTACGCTTTTAATTCACCAATATTGATTATTTGTTTGTGGAATACGGAAGCTGCCAGCGCGCCGTCAACGTCGGCATCGCGGAAGGCTTCGAGGAAGTGTTCCATGGTGCCCGCGCCACCGGAGGCAATCAGCGGGACGTGGCAAACTTCACGCACTTTTTTCAGCTGCTCGAGGTCGTAACCGTTACGCACACCGTCCTGATTCATCATGTTGAGGACGATTTCTCCGGCACCGCGTTTTTGCACTTCCTCTACCCAGTCGAGTGTTTCCCACTGAGTGACGCGGGTGCGGCTTTCATCGCCGGTATATTGATTCACATGATATTTACCGGTTTCAGCGTCGTACCAGGTATCAATACCGACCACAATACACTGCACGCCAAATCGATCCGCCAGGCGAGTAATTAACGTCGGGTCCGCCAGCGCAGGGGAGTTGATGGAAATTTTATCCGCGCCAAAGGAAAGAATTTTCGCGGCATCTTCCAGAGACTTAATCCCACCCGCCACACAAAACGGAATGTCGATCACTTCCGCCACGCGAGATACCCAGCTTTTATCTACCACACGGCCATCGCTGGAAGCGGTGATATCGTAGAACACCAGTTCGTCTGCACCTTCTTCGGCGTAGCGTTTTGCCAGCGGCACGATGTCGCCAATGATTTCATGGTTGCGAAACTGTACGCCTTTCACCACCTGACCATCACGAACGTCGAGACATGGGATTATGCGTTTTGCCAGCATGCGATGGCCTCCTTCACGGTGAATTTACCTTCCAGTAATGCCCGACCAACTATTACGCCGCGCACGCCAGTGCCACGCAGGGCAGCAACATCGTTAATGTCGCCAATACCGCCGGAAGACTGAAATGCCACCTGCGGGTATCTGGCGCACACTTCTTCATATAAAGAGACGTTAGAACCTGCCAGCGTGCCGTCGCGCGAGATATCGGTACACAGCACATGTTTCAGGCCGACGGGCAGATAGGTTTCCACCAGTTGTTCCAGTGAAACGCCCGAGTTCTCTTGCCAGCCGCTGACTGCCACCTGCTTGTTGCCTTGCTCGTCAATACGGACATCCAGCGCCAGCACTAAGGCATCGGCACCGAAACGTTCAAACCAGCCTTTCACCATTTCTGGTGATTTCACCGCGGTGGAGCCGACCACCACGCGCGCAACGCCCGCTTCCAGTAACGCCGCGACGTCTTCTTCGCTACGCACGCCGCCGCCAACCTGCACCGGAACGTTAACGCCCGCGACCAGGGTTTTAATCAACGGGATTTGACGTTTTGCTGGATCTTTTGCCCCGGTCAGATCCACCAGATGCAACACTTCGGCACCCTGCGTGGCGTAATCCTGTAAGCGCGGCAGCGGGTCGTTACCGTAATCGCGCTGTTTGCCGTAATCGCCCTGATGGAGACGCACCACGGTGCCGTCGATTAAATCTAATGCCGGAATAATCATCACATCTCCAGGAAGTTTTTCAGCAACTTAGCGCCAGCGGCACCAGAACGCTCCGGGTGGAACTGCACGCCGTAGAAGTTATCTTTTTGTACCGCCGCGGTGAACGGTTCGCCGTAATTACACTGGGCGATGGTCCACGGATTGACTGGCATTGCGTAGCTGTGAACAAAGTAAAAGTACGCGCCGTCTTCAATCCCCTGAAACAGGCGGTTGCCTGCCTGCGGGTAAACGCGGTTCCAGCCCATATGGGGCAGCGGTAGACCAAAGTCGGTCATTTTCGGCACGTCTTCGTCGATGATGCCCAGCAAATCGACGCCGTTGCTCTCTTCGCTGCGCCGCCCCAGCAGTTGCATCCCTAAGCAGATGCCCAGCACCGGTTGGGTACAGGCTTTAATGAGATCAAACAGTTCGCGCTCACGCACCTGATCCATCGCTGCTTGTGCGGTGCCAACGCCGGGTAGAAATAGTTTATCGGCCAGCAACACCACGTCCGGGTCACGGCTGACTTTGGGTTCATAACCGTGGCGCGCAATGGCAGACTTCACCGAGTTCAGGTTGGCGCAGCCAGTATCAAGGATCACCACGTTCATTACAGCACTCCTTTCGACGAGGGCAGGGTATCGCCTTCCACGCGGATGGCCTGGCGCAGGGTGCGACCAAAAGCTTTGAACAGGCTCTCTACACGGTGATGATCGTTTTTACCTTTGGTTTTCAGGTGCAACGTCACGCCCATGGTGTAAGAGAGCGAACGGAAGAAGTGCTCGATCATTTCAGTGCTGAGATCGCCCACGCGCTGGTAGGTAAATTCAGCTTTATATTCCAGGTGCGGGCGACCAGAGATATCCAGTGCGCAGCGGGCAAGGCATTCGTCCATCGGCAGCACAAAACCAAAGCGGCAAATACCGCGTTTGTCGCCAAGAGCAATTTTTAACGCTTCGCCCAGCGCCAGGCCGGTATCTTCGACGGTGTGGTGATCGTCGATATAGAGGTCGCCTTTGACGTTGATTTCCATCCGGAAACCGCCGTGGGTGGCGATCTGATCCAGCATGTGATCAAAGAAGCCAACGCCGGTGTTAATCTTGCTGCCACCTTCGCGATCCAGCCACACCTGGACGTCAATTTGCGTCTCTTTGGTGTTGCGCACCACATGGGCGTAACGGTCTCGTTTAGTGAGCTGCTCGCCAATCATTGGCCAGTTCAGGGTTTCGCGGTCATAGCGTAAACCATTAATGCCCATGTTTTCCGCCAGTTGAATGTCGGTCGCGCGATCGCCAATCACATAACTGTTGGCACGGTCCATCGCTTGCTCAGCCAGATAACGCTCTACCAGTTTTACTTTCGGCTTACGGCAGTCGCACTCATCGGCGGGCAGGTGCGGACAAATCAGCACTTCATCAAACTGCACGCCTTGCGAGGTGAAGATCTGCATCATCAGGTTGTGCGGGCCATCAAAATCCGCCTGCGGGAAACTTTGTGTTCCCAGACCATCCTGATTAGTGATCATCACCAGCTTGTAGCCCGCTTTTTGCAGCTTCAGTAGCTCCGGGATCACGCCCGGTTCAAAGGCGAGTTTGTCAAAACGGTCCACCTGAAAATCACTCGGCGGTTCGCTAATCAGGGTTCCATCGCGATCGATAAAAAGATACTTCTGACTCATCAAACTTGCTCCGCACGTAAGGCGTCAATGACGCGCTGGCTTTCTTCACGGGTTCCGACGGTAATTCGCAGGCAGCCGCTTAAAGAGGGTTGTTTATTCTGATCACGTAAGATAATGCCCTGATCCCACAAAGATTTAAACACTGCACTGGAGGCTTTAAAGCGCGCCAGAATGTAGTTGGTTTCAGAGTCAAAAACCTGCTCCACGCAGGGGATCTCTTTCAATGCGGCAATCAGATATTCGCGTTCTGCAATAATTTGCGCCACCCGCTCACGCATGGCGACGATCCCCTGCGGGCTTAACGCCTGGGCCGCAATGTCGGCAACCGGCGTCGAGAGCGGGTAGGGGGCGATCACTTTCATTAACAGATTGATGACCTCTTCGTTTGCCAGCGTAAATCCGCAACGAAGCCCCGCCAGAGCAAAAGCTTTCGACAGTGTGCGCAAAATAGCCAGGTGCGGATATTCCGCCAGCCAGCCAGCCAGCGATGCCTGTGGACAAAACTCTATATAGGCTTCATCGGCAACCACAATCGCCTTACCGCGCGTTAACTCCAGCAGGGTGCGAAAATCCTGCGGCTTGATCAGTTGCCCGGTCGGGTTGTTGGGGCTGCAAACATAGACCACTTTTACGCCGTCCAGCTTGTCGGAAATGCCCTGTAAGTCCAGTTGCCAGTTGTCCAGCCTCGGCACTGTGCGGCACTCGACGCCAATCGTTTCGGCGCTGACACTGTACATGCCGTACGTTGGCGGGCAGTAGAGGATGGCGTCTTTACCCGGTTCGCAAAAAGCGCGAATCAGCAGTTCAATACCTTCGTCCGCGCCACGGCTGACCAGCACCTGCTCCGGTTTTACGCCTGCATATTGCGCGTAATTTTCAATCACTGCTTTCGGCTGACATTCCGGGTAGCGGTTGAGCGTTTGCTGAGTAAGCTGAAACTCCACGGCTGTGGGATATTCGTTGGCGTTCAGCCAGACGTCGCCATTACCGCCCAGACGACGCGCCGACTGATACGGCGTCAGGTTGCGGACGTTTTCACGCGCTAAATCGGTAATAGTCACGGTGCTCATGCTTGCTCCTTAAGGGCGTTAACACGCAAAGTAACGGCATTTTTATGGGCGGTCAGGCGCTCGGCGGCGGCCAGTGTTTCTATGGTCGAAGCCAGCGCAGAAAAGCCTTCTTTCGACAGTTCCTGCACGGTCATGCGCTTCTGGAAATCTGCCAGCCCGAGGCTGGAACAGGTGGCGGTGTAACCGTAAGTCGGTAGAACGTGGTTGGTGCCGGAGGCGTAATCACCTGCCGATTCCGGTGACCAGTCACCAAGAAATACCGAACCGGCGCTGGTGATGCCATCGACCAGTTCGCGGGCGTTGCGGGTCTGAATGATCAGGTGCTCCGGGCCGTACTGGTTGGAGATCTCTACGCACTGCGCTAAATCTTTAGTCACGATCAGGCGGCTGGCGTTTAGTGCCTGACGTGCGGTTTCGGCACGCGGCAGTTCTGCCAGCTGGCGTTCGACAGCTTCGGCAACGCGACGCGCCATATCAGCATCGGGCGTCAGTAAAATCACCTGAGAGTCCGGGCCGTGTTCAGCCTGAGAAAGCAAATCAGAAGCCACGAAATCTGGCGTAGCGCCGCTGTCAGCAATCACCAGCACTTCCGACGGGCCTGCGGGCATATCGATCGCCGCACCGTCCAGACGCTGGCTCACCTGACGTTTCGCTTCGGTGACAAAGGCGTTACCCGGCCCGAAGATTTTGTCCACTTTCGGCACAGATTCCGTACCAAACGCCAGAGCGGCAATGGCCTGTGCGCCGCCGACGTTAAACACGTCCTGCACACCGCACAGCTGCGCCGCATAAAGGATCTCATCGGCAATCGGCGGCGGTGAGCACAACACCACTTTTTTACAGCCCGCAATACGCGCCGGAGTTGCCAGCATTAATACCGTTGAGAAGAGTGGGGCGGAGCCGCCAGGAATATACAACCCAACTGAAGCTACCGGGCGCGTGACTTGCTGGCAACGCACGCCTGGCTGTGTTTCAACATCTACCGGCGGCAGTTTTTGCGCAGTGTGGAAGGTTTCAATATTTTTTACTGCCACCGCCATCGCCTGTTTTAGCTCGTCGCTAAGGCGTTCGCTGGCGGCGGCGATCTCCTCAGCAGACACCTTCAGCGCGGTAACCGTGGTTTTATCAAACTTCGCGCTGTATTCCCGCAGGGCGTCATCGCCGCGTGCTTTCACGTTATCGAGAATATCGTTAACGGTGCGGGTAATGCTTTCAGAAGCGGAGATCGCCGGGCGCATTAACAGCTGGCGTTGTTGCTCCGCAGTACAGCTATTCCAGTCAATGATTGTGTTAAAGCTCATGGCGATCACTCCATCATCTTCTCAATCGGCAGGACCAGGATTGAACTGGCACCCAGCGCTTTCAGTTTTTCCATGGTTTCCCAGAACAGGGTTTCGCTACTGACCATGTGCATCGCTACGCGCTGTTGATCACCCGCCAGCGGTAGAATAGTTGGGCGTTCGGCACCTGGCAGCAGGGCGATGACTTCATCCAGACGTTCGGTCGGTGCGTGCATCATGATGTATTTTGATTCGCGCGCCTGGATCACACCCTGAATACGGGTCAGCAGTTTGTCGATCAGTTGCTGTTTGGATTCTTCCATTTCGCCATCGCGCTGGATCAGGCAGGCTTTCGAGCGGTAGATAACTTCGACTTCGCGCAGGCCGTTAGCTTCCAGCGTGGCACCGGTGGAAACCAGATCGCAAATCGCATCCGCCAGTCCGGCACGCGGGGCGACTTCAACAGAACCGTTCAGTAAGCAGGATTTAAAAGAGATGCCTTTCTGGTCGAGATAACGCTTGAGCAGGTGAGGATAAGAGGTGGCGATACGTTTACCGTTTAAGGAGAGCGGGCCGTCCCAGGCTTCATCAACTGGCGTTGCCAGCGAAAGACGGCAGCCGCCGAAATCCAGACGACGCAGGGTAAAGTAGCGTGGATCTTCACCCTGGGCGCGGCGGTTAAGCAGCTCTTCTTCCAGCACGTTTTCGCCGATAATCCCAAGGTCTACCACGCCATCCATTACCAGACCGGGAATGTCGTCGTCACGCACGCGCAGAATATCAATCGGCATGTTTTCTGCCATCGCGATCAGGCGCTGGGTGTGAAGATTGATTTTAATGCCACAGCGCGCCAGCAATTCGCGTGAGTCATCACTTAAACGGCCGGATTTCTGCATAGCTATGCGTAAACGAGTGTTGTCTGTCATTTTCTTATTCCTCTTTAAACCTGTCTGAACCGTTATCAACCGCGCAATAAAAAAGCCCCCGGAAGGTGATCTTCCGGGGGCTTTCTCATGCGTTCATGCACCACTGGAAGATCTGAATGTCTTCCAGCACACATCGCCTGAAAGACTAGTCAGGATGATGGTGATGATGGTGGTGTTTAAATTGAACGCGTGTCATAAAAGTCTCTGTGAATGTTTATTCAACTGATGTCTTTTAACCTAAACCACTTTCACGTTAGAAAGCAAGGGCTTTTTTATATATTTTATGGCAATGGATTTGTTTAATGAATGAGCGGGGAAAGGAGGGGGCTAAGAGGACTGTCCTCTAAGCTGATGGCACCAAAAATAGCGAAGCCTGGATTTTCGTCTCACTGACAATACCTTGATCTACAAACTAATTAATAAATAGTTAATTAACGCTCATCATTGTACAATGAACTGTACAAAAGAGGAGATTGACATGCGTACAATTAGCTACAGCGAAGCGCGTCAGAATTTGTCGGCAACAATGATGAAAGCCGTTGAAGATCATGCCCCGATCCTTATTACTCGTCAGAATGGAGAGGCTTGTGTTCTGATGTCACTCGAAGAATACAACTCGCTGGAAGAGACGGCTTATCTACTGCGCTCCCCCGCTAACGCCCGGAGATTGATGGACTCAATCGATAGCCTGAAATCAGGCAAAGGAACGGAAAAGGACATCATTGAGTGAAACTAATCTGGTCTGAGGAATCATGGGACGATTATCTGTACTGGCAGGAAACAGATAAGCGAATTGTTAAAAAGATCAATGAACTTATCAAAGATACCCGCAGAACGCCATTTGAAGGTAAGGGGAAGCCAGAACCCCTGAAACATAATTTGTCAGGTTTCTGGTCCCGACGCATTACAGAGGAGCACCGTCTGGTATACGCGGTTACCGACGATTCACTGCTCATTGCAGCATGTCGTTATCATTATTGAACAGATTCATTCATAGAATGAATTGTCAGTTTTGATACGCTAGCGTAGCCTTATAGATCTAAGGTGTATCAGGAGATAACGGATGAAAAAGGTCGCAATTGTCGGGTTAGGGTGGTTAGGCATGCCGCTGGCGATGTCACTTTCAGCGCGAGGCTGGCAAGTCACCGGGAGTAAAACCACACAAGATGGTGTCGAAGCGGCCCGAATGAGTGGCATTGATAGCTATCTGCTTCGCATGGAGCCTGAGTTAGTTTGCGATTCTGACGATCTGGATGCCCTGATGGATGTCGATGCGCTGGTCATTACGCTTCCGGCACGTCGTAGCGGCCCCGGCGATGAGTTCTATTTACAAGCGGTACAAGAGTTAGTGGATAGCGCGCTGGCCCATCGTATTCCCCGCATTATTTTTACCAGCTCAACATCTGTCTATGGCGACGCGCAAGGCACGGTGAAAGAAACTACCCCGCGTAATCCGGTAACCAACAGTGGACGAGTATTAGAAGAACTCGAAGACTGGCTGCACAATTTACCCGGTACTTCGGTCGATATTCTGCGTCTTGCGGGGCTGGTCGGACCGGGACGTCATCCCGGACGCTTCTTTGCCGGAAAAACCGCGCCTGATGGTGAACATGGTGTTAATTTAGTCCATTTAGAAGATGTTATTGGCGCTATCACTCTGTTGTTACAGGCACCTAAAGGCGGACACATCTATAATATATGCGCGCCAGCTCACCCTGCGCGTAATGTTTTCTATCCGCAGATGGCCCGTTTACTGGGGCTGGAGCCTCCGCAGTTCAGAAATAGTCTGGACAGCGGCAAAGGTAAGATTATTGATGGCAGTCGGATTTGTAATGAACTGGGATTTGAATACCAGTATCCCGATCCGCTGGTAATGCCGCTGGAGTAAACGATCACGCCAGCAGGACGCCGCATGCACTGCAAGGGGGCGTGTATGAAACCACTGCTGGATGTGTTGATGATCCTCGATGCCTTAGAAAAAGAAGGCAGTTTTGCGGCGGCGTCGGCCAAACTCTATAAGACGCCGTCCGCTCTGAGTTACACCGTTCACAAGCTGGAAAGCGACCTTAATATTCAATTGCTTGATCGTAGCGGTCACCGCGCTAAATTCACCCGTACCGGAAAAATGTTATTAGAGAAAGGGCGGGAAGTTCTGCATACCGTGCGAGAACTGGAAAAGCAGGCGATCAAACTGCATGAAGGCTGGGAAAACGAGCTGGTGATTGGCGTGGACGACACGTTTCCTTTTTCTCTGCTTGCGCCACTGATTGAAGCTTTTTATCAACATCATAGCGTGACGCGCCTGAAGTTTATCAATGGCGTACTCGGTGGTTCCTGGGATGCCCTGACTCAGGGGCGAGCGGATATTATTGTTGGCGCGATGCATGAGCCACCATCTTCCAGTGAGTTTGGTTTTTCACGGTTGGGCGATCTGGAACAAGTCTTTGCGGTCGCGCCTCATCATCCGTTAGCTCTGGAAGAAGAGCCGTTAAACCGTCGTATTATTAAGCGATATCGGGCGATTGTGGTGGGGGATACTGCGCAGGCAGGCGCTTCTACGGCCTCACAACTTCTCGACGAACAAGAAGCCATTACCGTTTTCGATTTTAAAACCAAGCTGGAGCTGCAAATTAGCGGCCTCGGCTGCGGCTATTTACCCCGTTATCTGGCGCAACGGTTTCTCGATAGTGGCGCGTTAATCGAGAAGAAAGTGGTCGCCCAAACTCTCTTTGAACCCGTCTGGATTGGCTGGAATGAACAGACCGCAGGGCTTGCCAGCGGCTGGTGGCGGGATGAAATTTTAGCAAATAGTGCGATCGCCGGTGTTTATGCAAAATCTGATGACGGAAAATCAGCCATTTAAAGAAAAATTATTATGACAAGCCTCTCATTCTCTTGTCATTTCCCCCCCATTTAGGCACAATGCGCCGCTGTCAAAAAATGACTAAAAACCGACGTTTCATCAGCGTCGGTTATTTTTTGCTTCAAACCAATCATTCATACCAAGAGGCCGGGCTTCGTACCGGATAGATATTTACTAAAAATCGACAGTTGTTGTCGCTGAGGAATCCAAAAAAATGGGGCAATTTTTTGCTTACGCGACGGTTATCACCGTAAAGGAGAATGACCATGTCGCATAACGTTACTCCAAACACCTCTCGCGTGGAATTGCGTAAAACGCTTACGTTAGTTCCGGTTGTAATGATGGGTCTTGCCTATATGCAGCCGATGACGCTGTTTGATACTTTTGGTATCGTTTCAGGCCTCACGGATGGTCATGTGCCGACAGCCTATGCGTTCGCATTGATTGCGATCCTGTTTACGGCTCTGAGCTACGGGAAGCTGGTTCGCCGCTATCCTTCTGCTGGCTCTGCATACACTTACGCCCAGAAATCCATTAGCCCGACTGTCGGCTTTATGGTGGGTTGGTCTTCTCTGCTCGACTATCTGTTCGCGCCGATGATCAACATTCTGCTGGCGAAAATTTATTTTGAAGCTCTGGTGCCTTCCATCCCATCGTGGATGTTTGTGGTGGCGCTGGTGGCCTTTATGACCGCCTTTAACCTGCGTAGTCTGAAATCCGTAGCGAACTTCAACACTGTAATCGTCGTGTTGCAGGTAGTGCTGATCGCGGTGATTCTGGGCATGGTTGTTTATGGCGTATTTGAAGGTGAAGGCGCTGGTACGCTGGCGAGCACTCGTCCATTCTGGTCTGGCGATGCGCATGTTATCCCGATGATTACCGGGGCGACAATCCTGTGCTTCTCCTTTACCGGCTTTGACGGCATCAGCAACCTGTCGGAAGAAACCAAAGATGCAGAGCGCGTGATCCCGCGTGCGATTTTCCTGACCGCGCTGATTGGCGGCATGATCTTCATCTTTGCAACTTACTTCCTGCAGCTGTACTTCCCGGATATCTCTCGCTTTAAAGATCCGGATGCGTCACAGCCTGAAATCATGCTGTATGTTGCAGGTAAAGCATTCCAGGTTGGTGCGCTGATCTTCTCCACCATTACCGTACTGGCGTCCGGTATGGCGGCGCATGCAGGCGTTGCGCGTCTGATGTACGTAATGGGGCGTGACGGCGTATTCCCGAAAAGCTTCTTCGGTTATGTACACCCGAAATGGCGTACTCCGGCGATGAACATCATCCTGGTTGGCGCGATTGCCTTGCTGGCAATCAACTTCGACCTGGTAATGGCTACAGCGCTGATCAACTTTGGTGCGTTGGTGGCGTTCACCTTCGTTAACCTGTCGGTCATCTCGCAGTTCTGGATCCGTGAGAAGCGTAACAAGACGCTGAAAGATCACTTCCAGTATCTGTTCCTGCCGATGTGTGGTGCGCTGACCGTTGGTGCGCTGTGGGTTAACCTGGAAGAAAGCTCAATGGTTCTGGGTCTGATCTGGGCGGCTATCGGTCTGATTTACCTGGCTTGCGTCACCAAGAGTTTCCGTAATCCGGTTCCGCAGTACGAAGACGTAGCGTAATCATCTTTTGTAATAATAAACCGGAGTCGAATGAATATTGGGCTCCGGTTTTTTTATTCTTTTTTATCGACATCCTCATTAATAACCATTTGTTCTAATTTAGAGAATTTGGTTATTGGTCTGCATTCCACCAGTCATGAATAATTTCCCTATTAACATTCATCTGGTTAATTAATTTATGTTTTCAATGATATTAAGCGGGCTAATTTGTGGTGCTCTGCTGGGATTTGTCATGCAGCGTGGGCGTTTTTGCCTGACTGGTGGTTTTCGCGATATGTATATCGCGAAAAATAATCGCATGTTTTATGCCCTGCTGATTGCAATTTCGGTACAAAGCGTGGGGGTTTTTGCGTTAATTCAGGCGGGCCTACTGACTTACGAAGCCGGGGCGTTCCCGTGGCTTGGTACTGTTATAGGTGGGTATATCTTCGGGCTGGGAATTGTTCTGGCGGGTGGATGTGCCACCGGGACCTGGTATCGCGCGGGGGAGGGATTGATCGGCAGTTGGATCGCGCTTTTCACTTATATGGTGATGAGTGCGGTGATGCGTTCTCCACATGCCAGTGGTTTAAATCAAACCTTGCAGCACTACAGTACTGAACATAACTCTATTGCTGAGACTTTTAATGTGTCTGTGTGGCCGTTGGTTACCGTTTTGCTGGTGATAACGCTCTGGGTGGTGATGAAAGAGTTGAAGAAGCCAAAACTCAAAGTCGCGACCTTACCGCCGCGCCGAACCGGGATCGCTCATATTCTGTTTGAAAAACGCTGGCATCCCTTTGTCACTGCTGTACTCATCGGTTTGATTGCGCTTTTAGCCTGGCCCCTGAGTGAAGCAACCGGACGCATGTTTGGGTTAGGAATCACTTCCCCAACGGCCAATATTCTGCAATTTCTGGTCGCGGGTGACGTGAAATACATTAACTGGGGCGTTTTCCTGGTGTTAGGGATCTTCGTGGGGTCATTTATTGCAGCCAAAGGGAGCCGTGAGTTCCGCGTTCGCGCAGCTGATGCACAAACAACATTACGTAGCGGGTTAGGTGGTGTACTGATGGGCTTCGGTGCCAGTATTGCAGGTGGTTGCTCTATCGGTAATGGACTGGTTATGACTGCAATGATGACCTGGCAGGGCTGGGTTGGCCTTGTATTTATGATTCTCGGTGTCTGGACTGCGTCCTGGCTTGTGTATGTTCGACCGCAGCGTAAGGCGCGACTGGCGACTGCTGCGGCAAATTAAGTAAGGTGTAAAGATGGCGATTAAAAAGCTGGATGTGGTGACGCAGGTCTGTCCGTTTCCACTCATAGAAGCAAAAGCAGCACTGGCAGAAATGACCAGCGGCGATGAGTTGGTAATTGAGTTTGATTGCACCCAGGCAACAGAAGCAATCCCACAATGGGCGGCAGAAGAAGGACATGCCATCACCGATTATCAGCAGATTGGCGATGCTGCGTGGAGCATCACCGTTCAAAAAGCCTGACCCAACATTGTCCTCCGCCGTATCAGCGGCGGAGGCTTCAAACTAGACAATCTCTTCCGCGTACTGCCAAAGCGCTTTTAACAGCGCCACTTTTTCTTTATCGTCGGCATACTGCTGCGCCAGCATCTGAATCTCTTCTGCATAGCCTTGTAAAAACTCGGGTGTGAATACCTGGCGGCGGTGCTCCAGCCAGCGTTGCTGCTCGGCATAATCCAGCGTCCCCGGGAAGTTGCGCGCCCGATAATTGAACAACAGCTTTTCAATCCGTTTATCGACAAAAGTGATATCCAGTGCCGGTAAATTACGCGGCTCGGTTTCCAGCACAATTTTCATTGCTGCACGATCGGCGTCACTGAAAAAGCCGTTATAAAGCTGTGCATCCACGTTATCTGAAGGCGTAAACGGTTCGGCTTCCGCGAATATCGCCACCACTTTTTCGCGCACTTGCGGATTTTCACGCAGAATTTTCAGGTTATCGAGGCAATGCTGACGATTAATTCCCAGTCGGTCGGCATCTTCCGGGCGTAGCGTATTCGCCTGGGCCAGCACCGGACATTTATTGATGTGCACCAGCTTAACCGGAACGGCGGCGTTATCGCCAAGATCGGTTTTTGCGGTATATAAACGCTCGCGCAATGTGTCGCTATCCAGTTCCAGTAATGGCGAAATGTCTCCTGCCAAATCCACCATAATTACGGCATTGCGATTTTCAGGATGCCACGCCAGCGGTGCCACCCAGCTGGTGTTGCCGCGCCATGCCCCAAACATTCCGGAAACGTGCACCAGGGGTTTCATCTGCGGAACATCAATCAACGCCATCAGTTTGTGTTTATTACGATGGGTAAAGAGATAATCAAACAGGCGTGGCTGACGCGTTTTTACCAGCTTTGCCATCGCAATAGTGGCGTACACATCAGCCATCGCATCGTGGGCGTTGCTATGTTCAATACCATTCGCTTTGGTTAAATGCTCAAGGCGAAAGCTCGGTAGACCGTCATCATTTTCAGGCCAGTTTATTCCTTCCGGGCGCAGGGCATAACAGGCACGCATAACATCCAGTAAATCCCAGCGCGAGTTATCATGCTGCCAGCTCCAGGCGTAAGGATCGTAGAAATTACGATAAAAAACGTTGCGTGTGACTTCGTCGTCGAAACGCACATTGTTGTAGCCCAGAATACAGGTCTTCGGTACGGTAAAAAGCGAGTGAATACGGGCGGCAAACGCGGCTTCGTTTTCTCCTTTCGACCGTGCTTCCTGCGGGGTAATACCGGTAATTAATACTGCTCCAGGCTGGGGTAAATAGTCATCAGCGGGCTTGCAGTAAAAGACTTCGGGTTCGCCGATGACATTGAATTCGCTATCGGTGCGAATGGCTGCGAACTGTGCAGGGCGATCTAACGCGGGGTGCGTGCCAAAGGTTTCGTAATCGTGAAACAAAAAGGTAGATTGTTGCTTACCGTCATTCATCATTAGGTTAAATCCGTTATTTCTGCTGTCTGCCAGAGTATCAAATATCACCGTGCTAATCAGCTTTAGCGCCACAATTTGGCAGCGAGTGGCAACAGATCATGTCAGATAAAAATGAGAGGGTAGTCACATTTTCTTGCACTTTATTCCAGCCAGTTCATAAGTATTTCCGTAAAAAGAACAGCTATTTGAAACTCCTGAGGGTTTGCTGTTGAAACGCCGTCTTATTATTGCTGCTTCTTTGTTCGTTTTTAACTTATCGTCTGGTTTTGCGGCGGAAAACATTCCTTTTTCACCTCAGCCTCCAGAGATTCATGCCGGGTCCTGGGTATTGATGGATTACACCACCGGTCAGATCCTCACCGCGGGTAATGAGCATCAACAGCGCAATCCCGCCAGCCTGACAAAGCTGATGACGGGTTATGTCGTGGATCGCGCTATCGATAGTCATCGCATTACGCCAGACGATATTGTCACCGTGGGGCGCGATGCGTGGGCGAAAGATAATCCGGTGTTTGTCGGTTCTTCACTGATGTTTTTGAAAGAGGGCGATCGCGTATCGGTACGTGATTTAAGCCGTGGTTTAATTGTGGATTCCGGAAATGACGCTTGTGTTGCTCTGGCTGACTATATTGCCGGTGGGCAACGGCAGTTTGTTGAAATGATGAACAACTATGCCGAGAAGCTGCATCTCAAGGATACGCATTTTGAAACAGTGCATGGTCTGGATGCACCTGGCCAGCATAGCTCGGCTTATGATTTAGCTGTGCTTTCTCGTGCTATCATCCACGGCGAGCCCGAGTTTTATCATATGTACAGTGAGAAAAGTCTCACCTGGAACGGTATCACCCAGCAAAACCGTAACGGGTTGTTGTGGGATAAAACCATGAATGTTGACGGCCTGAAAACGGGTCATACTTCTGGTGCCGGGTTTAATCTCATTGCTTCGGCTGTAGATGGGCAGCGTCGTCTCATTGCAGTGGTAATGGGGGCTGACAGTGCAAAAGGTCGTGAGGAAGAGGCAAGAAAATTACTGCGTTGGGGGCAACAAAACTTTACTACGGTGCAAATTTTGCACCGTGGGAAAAAGGTCGGAACGGAACGCATCTGGTATGGCGATAAAGAAAATATCGACCTGGGAACGGAACAAGAGTTCTGGATGGTGCTACCGAAAGCCGAAATTCCACATATCAAAGCCAAATATACCCTTGATGGTAAAGAACTCACCGCGCCAATTAGCGCCCATCAGCGGGTAGGGGAAATTGAACTTTACGACCGTGATAAACAGGTGGCGCACTGGCCGCTGGTTACCCTGGAATCTGTCGGGGAAGGCAGCATGTTTTCTCGCCTGAGTGATTATTTCCACCATAAGGCCTGACCTTTCTTTTGCAGCAGACTGGCAGGAGTGCGAGTCTGCTCGCATAATCAACACTCATTCCTTGTGGTTTTAATTTTGCAACTATACTGTATATGAAAACAGTATCAATGGAGGCGTCATGAACTACGAGATTAAGCAGGAAGAGAAACGTACCGTTGCAGGTTTCCATCTCGTTGGCCCGTGGGAACAGACGGTAAAGAAAGGCTTTGAGCAGTTGATGATGTGGGTAGATAGCAAAAATATTGTGCCGAAGGAGTGGGTTGCTGTCTATTACGACAATCCAGATGAAACACCCGCCGAAAAATTACGCTGCGACACCGTCGTGACGGTGCCGGGTTACTTTACGCTTCCCGAAAACAGTGAGGGCGTCATTCTGACAGAAATTACAGGTGGTCAGTATGCGGTGGCGGTAGCTCGTGTAGTCGGTGATGATTTTGCTAAACCCTGGTATCAGTTCTTTAATAGTCTCTTGCAGGACAGTGCTTATGAAATGTTACCAAAGCCCTGCTTCGAGGTTTATTTGAACAATGGCGCGGAAGATGGGTACTGGGATATCGAAATGTATGTTGCGGTGCAGCCAAAACATCACTAATTCATCTCAGGGCGGTGTGTTAACGCGATGACCACTCTTTTTTTTGAAAGCGAAAAGAGTAAGATGCGCCTTTCAATTTTTTCGCTCCTGCCGGGAAATTACACTGTTCCCGGTTTGTCCGTCGGATAATTCAGAGGCGCGCCTTCTGGCCGACAGATGAGTTATGAGCGCTTTTAATCTCATTACGGAGTTTCTGCGTGCGTGCCGATAAGTCATTAAGCCCGTTTGAAATCCGGGTATACCGCCATTACCGCATTGTGCATGGTACTCGGGTCGCGCTGGCATTCCTGCTCACTTTTCTCATTATCCGCCTGTTTACTATCCCGGAAAGCACCTGGCCGCTGGTCACCATGGTGGTGATTATGGGGCCAATCTCGTTCTGGGGTAACGTTGTCCCTCGCGCCTTTGAGCGTATTGGCGGTACGGTGTTGGGTTCGATTTTAGGTCTTATCGCTCTGCAACTGGAGTTAATCTCGTTACCGCTGATGTTAGTCTGGTGCGCGGCGGCCATGTTCCTTTGCGGTTGGCTGGCGCTGGGCAAGAAACCGTATCAAGGTTTATTGATTGGGGTGACGCTGGCAATTGTTGTGGGTTCCCCGACAGGTGAAATTGATACGGCGTTATGGCGAAGCGGCGATGTGATCCTCGGCTCTTTACTGGCAATGTTGTTTACCGGTATCTGGCCACAACGGGCGTTCATCCACTGGCGCATTCAACTGGCGAAAAGTCTGACCGAGTATAATCGGGTCTATCAATCTGCATTCTCACCGAACTTACTCGAACGCCCACGTCTGGAAAGCCATCTACAAAAACTCCTGACCGATGCCGTGAAAATGCGTGGACTGATTGCGCCCGCCAGCAAAGAAACCCGTATTCCAAAATCGATATATGAAGGTATCCAGACCATTAACCGCAATCTGGTTTGTATGCTGGAGTTGCAAATCAATGCATACTGGGCCACGCGCCCCAGCCATTTCGTGTTATTGAACGCGCAAAAACTTCGTGATACCCAGCACATGATGCAGCAAATACTGCTGAGCCTTGTTCATGCGCTGTACGAAGGTAATCCGCAGCCGGTTTTTGCCAATACGGAAAAATTGAACGATGCTGTGGAAGAGCTGCGTCAGTTGCTCAATAACCACCATGACCTGAAGGTTGTGGAAACACCAATCTATGGTTATGTGTGGCTGAACATGGAAACGGCGCATCAGCTTGAGTTGCTATCGAATCTGATTTGCCGGGCCTTGCGCAAATAATTCCTGAACTTCAGAATCATCTTGCTGCTGCTTCGATTCAGCAAGGATAAAGGGTATGATAGTGAAAAGGGATAAAAGCATTGTCATCTGCGGCAGCTATGAGTAATGTTGGCCCTAACGAATAGCGGTTGCTTAAACGAATCCGACTCTCACATTATCAGGGGTATAAAAATGGAAACTACCAAGCCTTCATTCCAGGACGTACTGGAATTTGTTCGTCTGTTCCGTCGTAAGAACAAACTGCAACGTGAAATTCAGGACGTTGAGAAAAAGATCCGTGACAACCAGAAGCGCGTCCTGCTGCTGGACAACCTGAGCGATTACATCAAGCCGGGGATGAGCGTTGAAGCAATCCAGGGCATCATCGCCAGCATGAAAGGTGACTATGAAGATCGCGTTGACGATTACATCATCAAAAATGCCGAGCTCTCCAAAGAACGCCGCGATATCTCCAAAAAGCTGAAAGCTATGGGCGAAATGAAAAACGGCGAAGCGAAGTAATTCCCGTTTTATTCAATGAGGGTTGCCCGGCAACCCTCATTGCTCATTGATTCTTATCTGTGTATCACCGTCATCATTCTCATCCGAGAACCAATCGAAATTAACAACAGCCTTCTTCTGTATGCAGCAAGGCAAAAAGTTCTGTAACTCCATTGTTATTAACTGCACTGGTTACTAACACGTTGTGCGCTCCAGCTTCCCGTAACCAACTTTTCACCAAAGATATTTGTTCCATGCTGGCTAAATCTGCTTTGGTTACTACTCCAATGACCGGGTGATTCATGGCCCGGTAGGGCGTTTTTACCTCTAATTCCTGCTTCAGCGCTGAGATTCCTGCTTGTTGCCAGAAAAGCAGGCACCTGCCGTCTGAACGGTATCGATCCGGAAGCGTATCTGCGCCATATTCTGAGCATACTGCCGGAATGGCCCTCCAACCGTGTTGACGAACTCCTGCCATGGAACGTAGTTCTCACCAATAAATAAGCGTCAATACGGTGCTCCGTTGACGCTTACTTTAATCCGTTTTCTGAGCTTAGATTTTTCTGTTCCTACCCAGACCGTGGATTTGGAATTCATTTTTTGTCAGGTCAATGCTAATCGTTAAAACGGCCATAACGCACCTCCACTGGAAGGTTTATCAGTAATATCCTACCGTTGCTTCATGGTCGGGGCGTCCATTCCATTATTATCGGTTTTCCTTTCTGTTTATAAATGAAAACGCCAGCTGTATTCAGGCTGGCGTCAGGAGAAATGAAGCCTGTTGAGTGAGATTCACCGGTTCTGGTTCAGAAGCTGCAGATGGCGCAGGGTAAGGACATCTTCTCTTGCCTGCTTAATACAGGACAACAGTGCTGTTTCTGTGGTTAATGGCACTATACCCTGTATCACTGCATTGTCTTACAGCAACTGGTGAGGGCTGGCATAAGTTGCCGGTGTTTCGGTAGAGTCACGGTCATCCACCACGCGGAGTGAATAACCGTTTTCAGCGGCCTTATTAATCAGTTCAGTGATATTAACACCATCAATGTCAACGACAATGTGCCCCATATCCAGCGCCTGTACGTTAACGCTGTCGGCTTCCAGTGTCATCATTTCGCCTCCGGATACTTACCCAGGGTAATGTTATTTACCGTTCTGTAATTGTCGCGGGTCATCAGGCCGGTCGCCCTGCGAGCCCGGAGGATATCGATGCTGTTTATTAACTGAGAGCGGGTACAGGCGCTGAATCCCGGCTGGTCGGTACGCACCAGCGCGTATTTTTCCACGAGAAAGTTCACCGCATCACACAGTGAAATGCCTGCCTCAATATGCTGCTCAATCACACGTTCATCGGCAAAAGGTGTGTCATTCAGTGTGAGGCCATAGTGCTGGTCCAGCAGTCGGGACAGCAGTATCTGCCAGATTTCAACAGGAGACGGGCGAGAACTGGCCGCCTGCCCGGGTAATACAGGTAATGTTTTCATACTGAAGATTTTCCTGATATGCAGATATAAAAATGGAAAAGTGGCGTGGTGAAAACACCAGGCCGTAGCAGAAGGCTATTCTGGAGAGTTAATTTTTCATTTCGGGCGTCGGATAAACAGCCAGATAAACGTAACCACAACTGCTGAGGGTATCGGCTTTGCAGGTCAGCCCTTTTGCATACAGCGTGACGGTATGCTGATGGCGGGGATTCAGTTCACCGCTGGTGAGCATGAGTTCCAGTTGTTTCATCAGCAGCGGAAAGGCCTGGTCCAGGTGGTACGCATCTGCATCGCTGAACAGGCCTCTGATACCGGCGCGGTCGGCAAGGTAATGCAACCGGTTACCCTCCTGCACCAGACGTGCCCCGAAACAGGGCGTCACGGTGCAGGGCAGCCCCCACCAGGGGCGGTCGTGATTGTCGTCGGGAAGTGTTGTCCCGGGGAGTGTGTCTGACACGATAAAATCCTTACAGAAAATCGGCTAAGAATGGTCCGGTAGTGGCGATAATTCTGCTCATCAGAATTCCCACTCAGTTCAGGGTGACGCTCATCAGCCGGACATACGGACCAAAACTGTCCTTACGGCGTTCAGCAAACACGGCCAGCACACCGGGAATATCCTGCACTTCACGACCGGTATACGCTTCAGCACTGCCGTGCCAGCGGTATTTACCGGTACAGAACGGAAAAAGACGGGATGTCGGATGTTGTTGGTGAATACGCATGGCTTCACCACGGGTGATAATTTTCATAATGGGATACCTCTGAAGACAGAAGATAAAAGTGAAAACAGGTGTGATGTGGTTGTGAAGGGTTAAAGCAGACCATGTTCGGCAAAGGAGAAAACCTGGTTGCCACCGACTATCAGATGGTCCGGCACCCGGATATCCACCAGGCCCAGTGCCTGTACCAGACGTTCGGTGATAAGCCGGTCTGCCTTACTGGGTGTGACTTCACCGGACGGGTGATTGTGTGCCAGTACCACGGCAGCGGCATTGTGGTACAGGGCGCGTTTAATCACTTCCCGGGGATGGACTTCCGTGCGGTTGATGGTGCCGGTGAAGAGGGTTTCACCGGCAATCAGCTGATTCTGGTTATTCAGATACAGCACCCGGAACTCTTCACGCTCCAGTCCCGCCATGTTCAGAATCAGCCATTCCCGTGCCGCACGGGTGGAGGTGAAGGCCACGCCGGGTTCATGAAGATGGCGGTCCAGGGTTTTCAGGGCCCGTTGAATGAGGCTGCGCTCGCCGGGCGTCATCTCTCCGGGCAGAAAGGAAAGTTGTTGCATTGTGCTTCTCTCCATTCAGTCGATGATGCGCATAATGGCGCTGCATTCCGGATGCTGCAGGGCGTAATCCCGCAACCGGTAATAATGGACCGTCATGGCATAATTCTCCGTACGACAGGCATGATGACTGTACGTCATCAGACAGGCGGCAATACCGGCGGCTTCCGGGCTCATTTCTGCGCGGTTACCGTTCATGGCATTGAACAGTACCCATGTTTCGTCATCATCGTCATCCGGTTCGGGTGCCATAAATGCCCCGCCGTTGTTCAGGGTGTACAGATTCCAGATACCACCGCAGTAGTCTTCGCACAGACGGTCCATCCAGCCGAAGACACGGGGCTCCAGGGTCACCCACTGTGGAATGAGGCCAAAATGCTGCGGCCAGAAGCTGATGCGCTGTTCATCAGGGACGAGGCTGGCAACCAACTGAGGCGGATTATTCTCTGGTGTTGTAGCTGAATAAATTGTGGGGGTATTCTGAGAAACGGTTTTCATGAGATAACTCCTTAAATAACAAATAAATGTGTGTTTTTCAGGAACGAAAGCTGAATGATTCCCTCACTCAGGGAAACGGCATCAGCGCAGGCTCTCCAGCATCGTTTCTGCCATCACCCACAATGCGCGATTGAGCTTAATGTCGGTATCAATGCTGTGAATGGCCCGGGTATGGATACGTTTTCCTTTTGCACTGCGACCGGAAATCCCGCCTTTCAGCATATTCTCCTGGATGGTCTGATATGCGCTCCACAGGTCCTTACCGTAATCCTCCCGGCGTCGCGGCGTCAGAATGTCGGCGGTGGTGACGGGCTGATGTTCGTCACCATAACGGTAAGTCAGTGCCGCCTGTGCCAGCGCCTGGCGTGCCGGTGGCGGCAGGACCAGCGACTGCATGGCATCACGCTTCTCCTCTATCCGGTCAAACACGCCCACCACCTCGTAAGCCCCTTCAATGACTCTGTCCACCACATTTCCCCGGTGCGGAACACGTACTTCCCCCAGAGACTGACCACAGACGCAGCCGTTCTGGCAGACGAACCTGAAGTACCCCGGCAGCATCTGGTAGCTGGAGGTACCGTCATGAGAGTTGAGCAGAATAATTTCAGGGACATGTTCTCCGTTTATCTCTCCGGCCCGCCGCAGACGCAGCATGTGTTTT
>NZ_JBJQJE010000023.1:0-81848 GCF_046487585.1 Escherichia sp. WS1265 | reverse complement strand
CGCACCACCCCGTCAGTAGCTGAACAGGAGGGACAGCTGATAGAAACAGAAGCCACTGGAGCACCTCAAAAACACCATCATACACTAAATCAGTAAGTTGGCAGCATCACCAAGAGCGCTATCCAGATAAAAACGATTAAATGCGAGAGTGCGACATGCCAGAATGATTAATGAAATATCAATATGAGAAAATTACAGATAATTTCATTGTCAGGTTCTCTTCTCATTTTCGTGGTTTAACCACGATTATGTGATTGCCTCCGCAATTCCTGTCTCTAACTCCCCTTCCTCGCAAAAACTGGCACTCCACGAGCATGTGTTTAGACAGTTTCATTAACGTAAACGGTTGCTTTTTACTCTGGCGGGCGAAAGGAGAAACACTGATGAGCGCCATAGATTCCCAACTTCCCTCATCTTCTGGGCAAGACCGCCCAACTGATGAGGTTGACCGCATATTATCACCAGGAAAGCTGATCATACTCGGTCTGCAACACGTCCTTGTCATGTACGCAGGTGCAGTCGCTGTTCCTCTTATGATTGGTGACCGACTGGGCCTCTCAAAAGAAGCTATTGCGATGCTCATTAGCTCGGATCTCTTTTGCTGCGGGATCGTCACATTATTGCAATGTATCGGTATCGGCCGCTTTATGGGGATCCGCCTGCCGGTGATTATGTCGGTGACCTTTGCTGCTGTAACACCAATGATAGCCATTGGGATGAACCCGGATATCGGCCTGCTGGGGATATTTGGTGCCACTATCGCCGCGGGTTTTATCACCACATTATTAGCGCCACTTATCGGTCGCTTGATGCCTTTATTCCCGCCACTGGTTACCGGTGTGGTTATTACTTCTATCGGGCTTAGCATCATTCAGGTGGGCATTGACTGGGCCGCCGGAGGTAAAGGGAATCCGCAATATGGTAATCCCGTTTATTTAGGTATCTCCTTTGCCGTCTTAATTTTTATCTTGCTCATTACTCGCTATGCGAAAGGATTTATGTCCAACGTCGCAGTATTACTGGGGATTGTATTTGGCTTTTTACTTTCGTGGATGATGAATGAAGTCAATTTATCCGGGCTACATGATGCTTCATGGTTTGCGATTGTTACGCCGATGTCGTTTGGTATGCCGATTTTCGATCCCGTTTCCATTCTGACCATGACTGCCGTGTTAATCATCGTGTTTATCGAGTCGATGGGGATGTTCCTGGCACTGGGTGAAATAGTCGGTCGTAAACTCTCTTCGCACGATATTATTCGCGGGCTGCGTGTCGATGGCGTAGGGACAATGATAGGCGGCACGTTTAACAGCTTCCCCCACACGTCATTTTCACAAAACGTTGGCCTGGTTAGCGTGACGCGCGTTCATAGCCGCTGGGTGTGTATTTCTTCGGGAATTATATTAATCCTGTTTGGCATGGTGCCAAAAATGGCGGTGCTGGTAGCCTCCATTCCGCAATTTGTGCTGGGCGGCGCTGGTCTAGTGATGTTCGGCATGGTACTGGCGACAGGGATTCGAATTTTGTCGCGCTGTAACTACACCACCAACCGTTACAACCTCTATATTGTGGCGATCAGTCTCGGCGTTGGCATGACTCCGACGCTCTCTCACGATTTCTTTTCTAAGTTACCGGCCGTACTGCAACCGCTGCTACATAGCGGCATTATGCTCGCAACCCTTAGCGCCGTTGTGCTGAACGTCTTCTTTAATGGCTATCAGCATCATGCTGACCTGGTGAAGGAATCCGTCTCTGATAAAGATTTAAAAGTCAGGACAGTACGTATGTGGCTTCTGATGCGCAAGCTGAAGAAAAATGAGCATGGAGAATAATATGAATTTTTTAATGCGCGCTATATTCAGTCTGCTGTTGCTTTTTACTCTCTCTATTCCTGTCATTTCTGACTGTGTTGCAATGGCCATTGAAAGTCGCTTCAAATATATGATGCTACTTTTTTAAATGGTTTTTACCTGTCGGCATCCGCTCAAAACGGGCGGTTGTCGATAAACGCTCACTTGGTTAATCATTTTACTCTTCAATTATCTATAATGATGAGTGATCAGAATTACATGTGAGAAATTATGCAAACGGAACACGTCATTTTATTGAATGCACAGGGAGTTCCCACGGGTACGCTGGAAAAGTATGCCGCACACACGGCAGACACCCGCTTACATCTCGCGTTCTCCAGTTGGCTGTTTAATGCCAAAGGACAATTATTAGTTACCCGCCGCGCACTGAGCAAAAAAGCGTGGCCTGGCGTGTGGACTAACTCGGTTTGTGGGCACCCACAACTGGGAGAAAGCAACGAAGACGCGGTGATCCGCCGTTGCCGTTATGAGCTTGGCGTGGAAATTACGCCTCCTGAATCTATCTATCCTGACTTTCGCTATCGCGCCACCGATCCGAATGGCATTGTGGAAAATGAAGTGTGTCCGGTATTTGCCGCACGCACCACCAGTGCGTTACAGATCAACGATGATGAAGTGATGGATTATCAATGGTGTGATTTAGCAGATGTATTACACGGTATTGATGCCACACCGTGGGCGTTCAGTCCGTGGATGGTGATGCAGGCAGCCAATAGTGAAGCAAGAAAATTGTTGTCTACTTTCGCGCAGCACAATTAAAAAACCCCGACATTTGCCGGGGTTGTGAGCATAACGTAATGCTTATTTTACCGGACGCATCGCCGGGAACAGAATAACGTCGCGGATGGTATGGCTGTTGGTGAACAGCATTACCATACGGTCGATGCCAATCCCCAGACCTGCTGTCGGCGGTAAGCCATGTTCCAGTGCGGTAACGTAATCTTCATCGTAGAACATCGCTTCGTCGTCACCTGCGTCTTTCGCGGCAACCTGATCCAGGAAGCGTTGCGCCTGATCTTCCGCGTCATTCAGCTCGCTAAAGCCGTTACCGATTTCACGACCACCGATGAAGAACTCAAAGCGGTCTGTGATTTCCGGGTTAATGTCGTTACGACGCGCCAGCGGAGAAACTTCTGCCGGATATTCAGTAATGAAGGTCGGCTGAATCAGATGTGCTTCTGCCACTTCTTCGAAGATCTCGGTAACGATACGGCCCAGACCCCAGCTCTTCTCAACGTGGATACCGATAGATTCAGCAATCGCTTTCGCAGAGTCGAAGTTATCCAGATCCGCCATGTCGGTTTCCGGGCGATATTTCTTGATCGCTTCACGCATGGTCAGTTTTTCGAACGGTTTACCGAAGTCCAGCGTCACGTCGCCGTAGGTCACTTCCGTCTTACCGAGAATATCCTGTGCCAGAGTACGGAACAGCGATTCGGTCAGCTCGATCAGATCTTTGTAATCTGCGTAAGCCATGTAGAGTTCCATCATGGTGAACTCTGGGTTATGACGTACGGAGATACCTTCGTTACGGAAGTTACGGTTGATTTCGAATACACGCTCGAAGCCACCGACCACCAGACGCTTGAGGTACAGTTCCGGCGCGATACGCAGGTACATGTCGAGATCCAGCGCGTTATGGTGGGTGATAAACGGACGCGCAGCGGCACCGCCAGGGATCACCTGCATCATCGGCGTTTCAACTTCCATAAAGCCGCGGTTCACCATGAACTGGCGAATACCAGAGAGGATCTGCGAGCGCACTTTAAAGGTGTTACGGGATTCATCGTTAGAGATGAGATCCAGATAACGCTGACGATAGCGCGCTTCCTGATCCTGCAAGCCGTGGAATTTATCCGGCAGCGGACGCAGTGCTTTGGTCAGCAGACGCAGCTCGGTACAGTGGATAGACAGTTCGCCGGTTTTGGTTTTGAACAGTTTACCTTTCGCGCCGAGGATGTCACCGAGGTCCCATTTTTTGAACTGCTCGTTGTAAACGCCTTCCGGCAGATCGTCACGGGCAACGTACAGCTGAATGCGGCCACCCACATCCTGCAGGGTAACGAAAGACGCTTTACCCATAATACGGCGGGTCATCATGCGGCCAGCAACGGCGACTTCGATGTTCAGCGCTTCCAGTTCTTCGTTCTCTTTACCGTCGAATTCTGCGTGCAATTGGTCAGAGGTATGATCGCGACGGAAATCGTTCGGGAAGGCAATCCCCTGCTCGCGCAGGTTCGCCAGCTTCTCACGACGCGTTTTCAGTTCATTGTTAAGATCGACTACCGCGTCAGCGCCCTGTGCGTGTTGTTCAGACATGTTGGTTCCTCATAACCCTGCTTTCAAACTTGCTTCGATAAATTGATCCAGGCTGCCGTCCAGCACGGCCTGCGTGTTGCGGGTTTCTACCCCGGTACGCAGATCTTTAATGCGGGAGTCATCAAGGACATAAGAACGAATCTGGCTGCCCCAGCCGATGTCGGATTTGTTATCTTCCATCGCCTGTTTCTCGGCATTTTTCTTCTGCATCTCCAGTTCATAAAGCTTCGCTTTCATCTGCTTCATGGCCTGGTCTTTGTTCTTGTGCTGGGAACGGTCGTTCTGGCATTGGGTCACGATCCCGGTTGGGATGTGGGTAATACGCACCGCAGATTCGGTACGGTTAACGTGCTGACCGCCCGCGCCGGACGCGCGATAAACGTCAATGCGCAGATCCGCCGGGTTGATTTCGATATCAATATCATCATCAACTTCCGGGTAAACAAACGCAGAGCTGAACGATGTGTGGCGACGACCGCCGGAGTCAAACGGGCTTTTACGCACCAGGCGGTGAACGCCAGTTTCTGTACGCAGCCAGCCGTAAGCGTAATCGCCGGAGATTTTGATCGTCACGGATTTAATACCCGCCACTTCACCTTCCGACTCTTCGATGATTTCAGTTTTGAAACCACGCGATTCTGCCCAGCGCAGATACATACGCTCAAGCATGCTCGCCCAGTCCTGTGCTTCCGTACCGCCAGACCCCGCCTGAATATCGAGGTAGCAGTCGGCGCTGTCATATTCGCCAGAGAACATACGGCGGAACTCAAGCTGCGCCAGTTTTTCTTCCAGGGCGTCGAGTTCAGCAACGGCTTCGTTAAAGGTTTCTTCGTCGTCAGCTTCTACAGCCAGTTCCAGCAGACCAGAAACATCTTCCAGCCCCTGTTTCATTTGGTCGAGAGTGTCGACAACGGCTTCGAGGGAGGAACGCTCTTTACCCAGCGCCTGTGCGCGTTCGGGTTCGTTCCAGACATCCGGCTGTTCCAGCTCGGCGTTTACTTCTTCCAGACGCTCTTTCTTGGCGTCGTAGTCAAAGATACCCCCTAAGAACGTCGGAGCGTTCCGTGAGGTCCTGAATGCGATTATTTACCGGATTAATTTCAAACATGGTCTGATTTCTTTTATTGAGCTAGTCAAAATGCGGTGATAAGAGCGGGATTGTACCCAATCCACGCTCTTTTTTATAGAGAAGATGACGCTAAATTGGCCAGATATTGTCGATGATAATTTGCAGGCTGCGGTTGCCGCGAAACTCGTTGATATCGAGCTTGTAAGCCAGTTGCACTTCGCGCACGCCGTTATCCGGCCAGAGGGCGGTATCGACATTAAAAGCAATACCATCCAGCAGTGGACCGCCGCCGACCGGTTCGACCATCACCTTCAAATGACGTTCGCCCACCAGCCGCTGTTGCAGCAGACGGAAATGACCGTCAAACAGCGGCTCCGGGAACATCTGCCCCCACGGGCCAGCATCGCGCAGCAACTGCGCCACTTCCATGGTCATTTCGGCCGGGCTTAACGGACCGTCTGACACCACTTCGCCTTGCAATAGCGAAGGGTCCAGCCACTCTGTAACCAGTTCGCCAAACCGTTGTTGAAAGAGTTCGAATTTATCCTCTTCCAGCGACAAACCCGCCGCCATCGCATGACCGCCAAACTTCAGTATCATGCCAGGGTAGAGTGTGTCTAATCGCTCCAGTGCATCACGCATATGCAGCCCCTGAATGGAGCGACCTGAACCTTTCAGCGTACCATCACCTGCTGGCGCAAAGGCGATAACCGGACGGTGAAAACGCTCTTTGATGCGCGAAGCCAGAATACCGACAACGCCCTGATGCCATTCGGGGTGATACATTGCCAGCCCGCCGGGTAGCGTGTCGCGACTTCGCTCCAGTTTCTCGCACAGGGTCAGGGCTTCAACTTGCATTCCTTGTTCGATCTCTTTTCGCGTCTGGTTTAGCGCATCGAGTTCATTTGCCAGCACGCGCGCTTCGCCGATGTTGTCGCACAGCAAGAGCGCCACACCGACGGACATATCGTCCAGTCGTCCGGCAGCATTGAGACGTGGCCCCAGCGCAAAACCTAAATCGCTGGCGGCGAGTTTTTGTGCATCACGGTTTGCCACTTCCAGCAGCGCTTTAATCCCTGGACGGCACTTTCCGGCACGGATGCGACTCATCCCCTGCCAGGTCAGAATGCGATTATTAGCGTCCAGCGGCACGACGTCCGCCACTGTTCCCAGCGCGACCAGATCCAGCAGTTCTGCCAGGTTAGGAATTGCGATGCCACGCTCATAAAACCAGCCCTGATCGCGCAAAAAGGTGCGCAGCGCCAGCATCAGATAAAACGCCACACCCACGCCTGCCAGTGATTTCGACGGGAAATTACAGTCGCGCAAGTTAGGGTTAATGATCGCTTCCGCTGCGGGTAATGTTTCGCCCGGCAAATGGTGATCGGTAACAATAACCGGAATGCCCAACGAGCGAGCGTGTTCAACGCCCGCATGGGAGGAAATACCGTTATCCACCGTGACAATTAACTGCGCGCCACGGGCATGGGCCTGATCGACTACTTCCGGGCTTAAGCCGTAACCGTCTTCGAAACGGTTTGGTACCAGATAGTCGATATTGCTGCAACCAAGCGAGCGCATCGCCAGCACGCTTAGAGCCGTGCTGGTCGCGCCGTCGGCATCAAAATCACCAACCACAATAATCCGCGTTCCTTCGCGAAAAGCGTTGTAAAGGATCTCAACGGCCTTTTCGACGCCGCTCAGTTGCTGCCAGGGCAGCATACCTTTAACACTGCGTTCCAGTTCTTGCGCACTGCGTACTCCCCGGCTGGCGTATAAACGGCGCAGCAAGGGAGGCAATTCAGCGGGCAAGTCTGCCGTTTCATCGACTTCACGGCGACGAAGTTGTATCTGTTGTTTCACGCGAATTATTTACCGCTGGTCATTTTTTGGTGTTCGTCGAGGAATTCTTTCATCTCTTTCGGCGGCTGGTAACCCGGGACAAGTGTGCCATTGCTCAGCACAACTGCCGGAGTACCGCTAACGCCAAGCTGGACGCCAAGTGCGTAATGGTCGGCAATATCCACGTCGCAACTGGCTGGTGCGACGCTTTTACCTGCCATCACATCATCAAACGCTTTGTTTTTATCTTTCGCACACCAGATAGCTTTCATTTCTTTCTCTGCATCGCTGTCCAGCCCCTGGCGCGGGAAGGCAAGATAACGCACGGTGATCCCCAGCGCGTTATAGTCTGCCATTTGCTCATGCAGTTTGTGGCAGTAACCACAGGTAATATCAGTAAACACGGTGATGACGTGTTTTTCCTGCGGTGCTTTATAAACGATCATCTCTTTTTCAAGCGCATTCAACTGCTTTAACAGCATCTTATTGGTGACATTGACCGGAGCCGTGCCGCTAACGTCATACATTGGCCCCTGAATGATATGTTTACCGTCATCGGTGATGTACAACACACCGCTGTTAGTCAGCACAGTCTTCATGCCAGCCACGGGTGCTGGCTGAATATCGCTGCTTTTAATGCCCATTTTGGCTAACGTTTGTTGAATTGCCGCGTCATCCGCCTGAACAAAGCCTGAAAACGCCGCCAACAACGTAAATAACATAAAACCTTTCTTCATAAATCGTCCTATTTTCTCAGCAATCAAGCCCGCGGGTGATGCTGTTGATGAAGTTGACGCAAACGCTCGGTGGCGACATGCGTATAAATTTGGGTGGTGGATAGATCGCTATGACCCAACAACATCTGCACCACACGTAAATCCGCACCATGATTTAATAAATGAGTGGCAAAAGCGTGACGCAACACATGCGGTGACAGCTTTTCGCTGTCGATACCCGCCAGCACGGCATAATGTTTAATGCGGTGCCAGAAGGTCTGTCGCGTCATCTGCTGCGCACGCTGGCTGGGGAACAACACATCAATAGAGACACCGTTCAACAACCACGGTCGCCCATGCTCGAGATACGTTTCCAGCCAGTAAACCGCCTCTTCACCTAACGGCACCAAGCGCTCTTTGTTGCCTTTACCAATGACCCGCACTACGCCCTGACGCAGGCTGATATCACTCATTGTCAGTCCGACCAGTTCAGAGACACGCAGCCCGGTAGCATACAACACTTCAAGCATGGCTTTATCGCGTAGCTCCAGTGGCTGATCAATTAATGGTGCCTGTAATAAACGTTCGACCTGCGCTTCGCTTAAATCTTTTGGCAAACGCTGTGGCAATTTCGGTGAAGCGAGATGCGCACTGGGATCGTCTTCACGAAACTTTTCGCGATAAAGATACTGGAACAATCGGCGCACTGCACTCAGCAAACGTGCCGAGCTGGTGGCTTTATACCCGCCCTCCAGCCTTTCTGCCAGTAATGCCTGCAAATCGTCACTTTGCGCCGTCGCCAGCGTCAACCCGCGGTGATGCAACCACTCCACCATCATTGACAGATCGCGACGGTAAGCGTTCAACGTATTTTCAGCCAGATTTTTTTCCAGCCACAGAGCATCAAGAAACTGCTCGATGCGTGCCAGATCCTGTTTCACTTGCGCCCCTTATGGTCACTCATTTGATCCATTATGCCTTATTGTGCCGTGACTAAAGCGATTCTGATACACTAGCCGCAAAAGCCACAGCAGAATCGAGAAGCTTACGTTATGAATATGGGTCTTTTTTACGGTTCCAGCACCTGTTACACCGAAATGGCGGCAGAAAAAATCCGCGATATTATCGGCCCAGAACTGGTGACCTTACATAACCTCAAGGACGACTCCCCGAAATTAATGGAGCAGTACGATGTGCTCATTCTGGGTATCCCGACCTGGGATTTTGGTGAAATCCAGGAAGACTGGGAAGCCGTCTGGGATCAGCTCGACGACCTGAACCTCGAAGGTAAAATTGTTGCGCTGTATGGGCTTGGCGATCAACTGGGATACGGCGAGTGGTTCCTCGATGCGCTCGGTATGCTGCATGACAAACTCTCGACCAAAGGCGTGAAGTTCGTCGGCTACTGGCCAACGGAAGGATATGAATTTACCAGCCCGAAACCGGTGATTGCTGACGGGCAACTGTTCGTGGGGCTGGCGCTGGACGAAACTAACCAGTATGACCTTAGCGACGAGCGTATTCAGAGCTGGTGTGAACAAATCCTCAACGAAATGGCAGAGCATTACGCCTGATGTCACTGACGGCTTAGCGCATATGCTTTGCCGTCATCTTGATCTTTGCGTCTCTTGTTGCAACAAAATCCGCCGTAAATCCCGCCATTCGGCTTCGTCCATGCTGTCGGCTGCCAGCCATAAATGTTGCCGTTTACCGCTATCAGAACGTAAACGCAGCATCATGCCGCTCTTAATCATCCACGGCGCTTTGACGATGCTCCACTCCTGCCCTTGCCAACGCAAACGCCCGTCCATCAACAGGCGAATTTCCCCCTGGCGAGCATTAATGCGCCGCTGGCTGCGAACGCAATCAAACACCACCAGCGAAAGTAACACCATCCATAACGGGGTGTAACTGAGCGGCCAGGGCATGAGTAAAATAACAGCGGCAACCAGCCCATGAAGCAGCAAGGAAAGCCACTGCGCGCGCCAGGAGACGCGCAAATCAGATTGCCACAGGACCACGTTCCCGGTTCCGTGTCTGGATGAGTCGGACCATCATTTCCAATTCTGCATCGGCCGGTTTACCGTGATTCATCAGCCAGTTGAACAGGTCTGGATCGTCACATTCCAGCAGACGAATAAAGATGCGTTTTTCGTCATCGCTTAAGCTGTCATACTCATGTTCGAAAAACGGCATGATTGAAATATCGAGTTCGCGCATACCACGGCGGCATGCCCAATGAATGCGGGCTTTGTTGTTAATGTCCATCTTCTTCCTGTCTCACGAAAATCCAGTACCCCGCTATTGTAACGTGTTTTTCGACTTCTTTTACGGGAATATCAGTAAACACAATCGCGATCGCGAAATTAATTCACAACAATTCAAGGGCTTCATTTTTTTGGAAGTCGCCTCGCAGAAGGCACAGATCGCGTAGTGAAAGCACTTGCATTGCCTCATAGCTCTTTTACCATTAGTCATTAATACGCCGTTAAGCAACTCAGGACTCTATTATGGCTTTTACACCTTTTCCTCCCCGTCAGCCTACGGCTTCTGCCCGTTTACCGCTGACACTGATGACGCTTGATGACTGGGCGCTTGCCACCATTACTGGCGCGGACAGCGAAAAATATATGCAGGGTCAGGTGACAGCAGACGTCAGCCAGATGACAGAAGATCAGCACCTGCTGGCCGCCCATTGCGACGCCAAAGGTAAAATGTGGAGCAATTTACGTCTGTTCCGCGACGGCGATGGCTTTGCGTGGATTGAACGGCGCAGCGTGCGTGAACCGCAGCTGACTGAACTGAAAAAATATGCGGTATTCTCTAAAGTGACCATCGCGCCAGACGACGAGCGTGTGCTGCTTGGTGTTGCCGGTTTTCAGGCGCGCGCCGCGCTGGCAAACCTCTTTAGTGTATTACCTTCGAAGGAAAAGCAGGTTATCAGAGAAGATGCGACTACCCTGCTATGGTTTGAACACCCGGCAGAACGTTTCCTGATCGTAACCGATGAAGCTACTGCCAATATGCTGACCGATAAACTGCGCGGTGAAGCGGAACTGAACAATAGCCAACAGTGGCTGGCATTAAACATTGAAGCGGGTTTCCCGGTGATTGATGCCGCCAACAGCGGGCAGTTTATTCCACAGGCGACCAATCTCCAGGCGCTGGGCGGTATCAGCTTTAAGAAAGGCTGCTATACCGGACAAGAGATGGTGGCGCGAGCAAAATTCCGTGGTGCCAACAAACGCGCGCTCTGGTTGCTGACAGGTAGTGCCAGCCGACTGCCGGAAGCTGGTGAAGATTTAGAGCTGAAAATGGGCGAGAACTGGCGTCGCACCGGTACGGTGCTGGCTGCGGTAAAACTGGAAGATGGTCAGGTCGTGGTACAGGTCGTCATGAATAACGATATGGAACCGGACAGCATCTTCCGCGTGCGTGACGATGCGAATACACTGCATATCGAGCCGCTGCCGTATTCGCTCGAAGAGTAAATCTCTGTATCGCATCAGGCATTTATCGCCTGATGCGACGCTGACGCGTCTTATCATGCCTACAAAGGCATACCCATTACGCCTGCCCAATATACAAATAGATCGCCAGAAAGTGGCACACACTACCGCCGAGCACGAAGCCGTGCCAGATGGCATGGTTGTATGGAATGCGTTTGCAGACGTAGAAAATCACCCCGAGCGAATAAACCACGCCGCCTACCGCCAGTAAGGTAACGCTGCCCGCCGCGAGCTTAACTGCCATTTCATAAATTACCACCAGCGACAGCCAGCCCATCGCCAGATAGGTCACCAGAGATAAAATTTTGAATCGGTGCGCGATGGTCAGTTTAAACAGAATACCCAGCAATGCCAGGCTCCAGATAACAATCATCAACCCGCGCGCTAACGGAGAATCCAGCCCCACCAGCAAAAACGGCGTGTAGGTTCCGGCAATCAACAGGTAAATAGCGCAATGGTCAAATTTCTTCAGCCACATTTTTGCCCGTTGATGAGGAATGGCGTGATAGAGCGTCGAAGCGAGGAACAGCAGGATCATACTGCCGCCATAGAGGCTGTAGCTGGTTATCGCTGTGGCGCTGGCATTAAGATCCACCGCCTGAACCAGTAGCAACACCAGCCCAACGATACCAAACACCAACCCAATGCCGTGACTGACGCTGTTGGCTATTTCCTCTGCCAGTGAATATCCCTGCTTAATGAGGGGCTTCTGAACCATAACTTACTCCGGAGAAACGTACACGCACATGTATACCTCTCCAGCGTAACTGAGAATAGTTCCAGTGAACACCTGTTAGCTAAAATAAATTCTGATTTGAGACTAATCTCCTAAAAATCATGAAATTAAATGCGAAATTTCAACTAACAGGCGTGAGTTCAATTTAAAGACATTTAAATTCAATCACATAAAATTGTGTCTGACCGGGATAGATGTCAGCAATGACTTTTTTCAGTTCAGTCAGGGTCATATTTTCCTGCTCTGCATGTTTTTCCGTCAGCGTATCCAGCGTTACGGTTGAGGTTGCGGTGACTTCAATCGTGCAAAAATAACCGTCATCTTCAAAACGTCCGACACGAAGCACATCACCCGTTTTGAAGTGCGATTCAGACTCGTCGCGGATGGTGATGGTTTTACGCCCAGCCAGAATGTCATCCTGGAAACGTTGAAAAAAAGTGATGTCGTTTGGCTGCATGGTACTATTTCCTGTAAGAATTGACTCATCTGGAGCCTATGATAGTGAAAAAACTCACCTTACCGAAAGATTTCTTATGGGGCGGCGCAGTTGCCGCTCATCAGGTCGAAGGCGGCTGGAACAAAGGCGGAAAAGGGCCGAGCATTTGTGACGTTCTGACCGGTGGCGCACACGGCGTGCCGCGCGAAATCACCAAAGAAGTCTTGCCAGGAAAATACTATCCAAACCATGAAGCCGTTGATTTTTATGGTCACTATAAGGAAGACATCAAGCTATTTGCCGAAATGGGCTTCAAATGTTTTCGTACATCCATTGCCTGGACGCGCATTTTTCCAAAAGGCGATGAAGCTCAGCCAAACGAAGAAGGGCTGAAGTTCTACGATGATATGTTCGATGAACTGCTGAAATACAACATCGAACCGGTGATCACCCTCTCCCACTTTGAAATGCCGCTGCATCTGGTGCAGCAATACGGTAGCTGGACCAACCGTAAAGTGGTTGATTTCTTTGTACGTTTCGCGGAAGTGGTATTTGAACGCTATAAGCACAAAGTCAAATACTGGATGACCTTCAACGAAATTAACAACCAGCGTAACTGGCGTGCACCGCTGTTCGGTTACTGCTGCTCCGGCGTGGTGTATACCGAGCATGAAAACCCGGAAGAGACGATGTATCAGGTGCTGCATCACCAGTTTGTCGCCAGCGCCCTGGCGGTGAAAGCTGCGCGTCGCATTAACCCGGAGATGAAAGTCGGCTGTATGCTGGCGATGGTGCCGCTCTATCCTTACTCCTGTAACCCGGACGATGTGATGTTCGCTCAGGAGTCGATGCGCGAACGCTACGTCTTTACCGATGTGCAGCTACGCGGCTATTACCCGTCCTATGTGTTGAACGAGTGGGAGCGTCGCGGATTTAACATCAAAATGGAAGACGGCGATCTGGATGTGCTGCGTGAAGGCACCTGCGATTATCTTGGTTTCAGCTATTACATGACCAATGCAGTGAAGGCCGAAGGCGGCACCGGCGATGCGATCTCTGGTTTTGAAGGCAGCGTACCAAACCCGTATGTTAAAGCATCTGACTGGGGCTGGCAGATTGATCCAGTAGGTCTGCGCTATGCACTTTGCGAACTGTATGAGCGTTATCAGAGGCCGCTGTTTATTGTCGAAAACGGTTTTGGCGCTTACGACAAAGTGGAAGAAGATGGCAGCATCAACGACGACTACCGCATTGACTACCTGCGCGCCCATATCGAAGAGATGAAAAAAGCGGTGACTTACGATGGCGTGGATCTGATGGGCTACACACCGTGGGGCTGCATCGACTGCGTGTCGTTCACCACCGGGCAGTACAGCAAACGCTACGGCTTTATCTATGTGAATAAACATGACGACGGTACTGGCGATATGTCGCGTTCACGTAAGAAGAGCTTTAACTGGTACAAAGAGGTGATTGCCAGCAACGGCGAGAAGCTTTAAGTCGATGAAGTACCGGATGCAATACTTGTTGCATCCGGTCAGACAACTTCCCTGTTTTATTTCCCGCCCGCCAAATCGATAAAACTTCCCGTGACGTAAGAGGCTTTATCACTTAGTAGCCAGACAATGGCCTGCGCGACCTCTTCTGCCTGTCCACCACGCTGCATGGGGATGTTCGACTTAACGCGATCGACGCGTCCAGGCTCGCCGCCGCTGGCGTGCATTTCGGTATAAATAAACCCTGGCCGCACGCAGTTAACGCGGCTCCCCTGCGCGGCGACTTCCAGCGATAGTCCGGTGGTTAACGTATCAATCGCCCCTTTCGATGCCGCGTAATCAACATATTCCCCTGGCGAACCCAACCGTGAGGCCACCGAAGAGACATTGACGATAGCGCCGCCACTGCCACCATTTTTAAGCGCCATGCGTTTTACCGCCTCGCGGCAGCAGAGAAAATATCCCGTCACGTTGGTGGAAAGTACTCGGTTGATTCGCTCTGCGGTAAGGTTTTCAACGGTGCACTGGGTAAACAAGATCCCGGCGTTATTGACCAGCGCTGCTAGCGGTTCATCGTGCTGATCGATTGCTGTAAACATCGCAACGACCTGGTTTTCGTCGCTGATATCCGCTTGGAGCACGAATGCTTTGCCACCGGCTTGCGTTATTAAGTTCATCACTTCCTGCGCCGCGTGGAGGTTTTGCTGATAATTAACCGCCACCGTATACCCTTCTTGCGCCAACAGTAATGCAGTTGCCCGCCCGATGCCGCGACTGCCACCAGTCACAAGTGCTATAGCCATTTGTTTTTCCGAGAAAAATTAATTCGTTGACGTATCTTTGAGATTGCTAACAAACTGGCTCAATCTTCAATGTTGGCACGCTTTTCCCCCTCGCCCTTTCAGGGAGAGGGCCGTGGTGAGGGTAAATATTCGCGCCAGTGCCGGCCTGTTCCCCTCACCCTAACCCTCTCCCCAAAGGGGCGAGGGGACTGTCTGAGCACTTTTGTACTTTGTCATCTGACTAAAAAGGCGCCGAAGCGCCTTTAGAAAATAGTCGAATCAGTGAATTACTGGTATTCGCTAATCGGTACGCAGGAGCAGAACAGGTTACGGTCGCCGTAAACATCATCCAGACGTTTCACTGTCGGCCAGTATTTGTCTGCCACACCTGCCGGGAATACCGCAACTTCACGGCTGTACGGATGCGCCCACTCGGCGACCAGTTCGCTCTGAATGTGCGGCGCGTTCACCAGCGGGTTATCTTCCAGCGGCCAGACACCGGCTTTCACCTGGTCAATTTCTGCGCGGATAGCCAGCATCGCGTCGATAAAGCGATCCAGTTCCACTTTGCTTTCAGATTCAGTCGGTTCAACCATCAGCGTACCCGCCACCGGGAACGACATCGTCGGCGCGTGGAAACCGTAGTCGATCAGGCGCTTGGCAATATCCAGCTCGCTGATGCCGGTTTCTTCTTTCAGCGGGCGAATATCGAGAATACATTCGTGCGCCACGCGACCGTCGCGACCGGTATACAGCACCGGGAAGGCATCCTGCAGGCGGCTGGCAATATAGTTGGCGCTGAGGATTGCCACCTGGCTTGCTTTTTTCAGCCCTTCTGCGCCCATCATGCGGATGTACATCCAGCTGATTGGCAGGATAGAGGCGCTACCGAACGGTGCCGCAGAAACCGCGCCCTGACGGGTTAACATGCCTTCGATTTGCACCACGCTATGACCCGGTACAAACGGTGCCAAATGCGCTTTCACGCCGATCGGTCCCATACCCGGACCACCACCGCCGTGCGGAATGCAGAAAGTTTTATGTAGGTTAAGGTGTGAAACGTCCGCACCAATAAAGCCCGGCGAGGTGATGCCAACCTGGGCGTTCATGTTCGCGCCATCAAGGTAAACCTGACCGCCGAACTGATGCACGACTTCACACACTTCACGGATCGTTTCTTCATACACGCCGTGGGTAGAAGGATAAGTCACCATGATACAGGAGAGGTTATCGCCCGCCTGTTCCGCTTTCGCGCGCAGATCAGTCAGATCGATGTTGCCGTTTTTATCACACGCCACAACCACCACCTGCATTCCTGCCATATGTGCAGAAGCGGGGTTAGTTCCGTGCGCAGAAGCCGGGATCAGGCAGATATCGCGATGCCCTTCGTTGCGGCTTTCATGATAATGACGAATCGCCAGCAGGCCCGCGTATTCGCCCTGTGCGCCAGAGTTCGGCTGCATACAAACGGCGTCGTAACCGGTCAGTTTCACCAGCCAGTCAGCCAGCTGCGCAATCATCTGCTGATAACCTTCGGCCTGCTCCGGCGGGCAGAACGGGTGCAGTTCGGCAAATTCCGGCCAGGTGATTGGGATCATCTCGGCGGCGGCGTTCAGTTTCATGGTGCAGGAACCCAGCGGGATCATCGCCTGATTCAGCGCCAGATCTTTACGCTCCAGCGAGTGCATATAGCGCATCATTTCGGTTTCGCTGTGGTAGCGATTAAACACCGGATGGGTGAGGATTTCGTCGTCGCGCAGCATCGCAGGTTGAATAGAGCGGCTGTCGTGAGCCACGTCTTTGTCCAGCGTGTCGATGTCCAGGCCGTGGTTATCCCCCAGCAGTACGCTGAAAAGCTGCATCACGTTTTCGCGCGTGGTGGTTTCATCAAGGGTGATCCCAACCGCGTTCAGGATATCGCTACGCAGGTTGATTTCAGCCGCTTCGGCACGCGTCAGTACGCCCGCCTTGTCGGCCACTTCCACACACAGAGTGTCGAAATAGTGCGCATGGCGCAGCTTCAGACCTTTTTGTTGCAGGCCTGCCGCCAGGATATCGGTCAGACGGTGAATGCGGTTAGCGATACGTTTCAGGCCAACCGGGCCGTGATAAACGGCATACAGGCTGGCGATGTTTGCCAGCAGTACCTGGGAAGTACAAATGTTGGAGTTCGCTTTCTCACGACGAATATGTTGCTCGCGAGTCTGCATCGCCATGCGCAGAGCGGTGTTGCCAGCTGCATCTTTCGATACACCGATAATACGGCCCGGCATTGAGCGTTTGTATTCATCTTTCGCCGCAAAGAATGCCGCGTGTGGGCCACCGTAGCCCATCGGCACGCCGAAGCGTTGCGCCGAACCAAAAACAATATCCGCGCCCTGTTTACCCGGCGCAGTTAACAGCACCAGCGCCATAATATCGGCGGCAACGCTGACCACAATTTTGCGTGATTTCAGTTCGCTAATAAGCGCAGTGTAGTCGTGAATTTCACCGGTAGTGCCTACCTGCTGTAACAGCACGCCGAAGACGTCCTGATGGTCGAGCACTTTTTGCGCGTCATCGACAATCACTTCAAAACCAAAGGTTTCGGCACGAGTACGGACCACATCCAGCGTTTGCGGATGCACATCGGAAGCCACGAAGAAGCGGTTGGCATTTTTCAGTTTGCTGACGCGTTTCGCCATCGCCATTGCTTCGGCGGCAGCGGTGGCCTCGTCCAGAAGAGAAGCAGAGGCCATATCCAGTCCAGTCAAATCCAGCGTTACCTGCTGGAAGTTGAGCAGTGCTTCAAGGCGGCCCTGGGAGACTTCAGGTTGATACGGAGTGTACGCGGTATACCAGCCCGGATTTTCCAGCATGTTACGCAGGATAACCGGCGGTAGCTGCACGGCGGTGTAACCCATGCCGATGTAAGACGTGAAGCGTTTATTGCGACTGGCAATAGCCTTGAGTTCTGCCAGTGCGGCGTATTCGGTCGCCGGTGCGCCAACCTGCGGTGGTGTCGCAAGCTGAATATCTTTCGGCACAATCTGGCCGGTCAGCGCGTTTAACGATTGTGCACCAACGGCATTCAGCATTTCTTGCTGTTGCGCGGCGTCCGGTCCGATATGGCGTTCAATAAAAGCGCCGCTGTTTTCAAGCTGGCTTAACGTCTGTGTCATGAGCGATGGTTCCTGAAACGTGCAGTGAATTGTGAACCTCTCTCCTTACGAAGAGAGTGAGGGTGAGGCATAAATTTTCCTCACCCTGATCCTCTCCCGCAGAAGAGGAATAAAGCCGTTACTCGTCTTCTAACAATGCTTCGTATGCGGTCGCATCCAGCAGTGATTCCAGTTCGCTTTCATCGCTGGCTTTGATTTTAAAGATCCAGCCACCTGCATACGGTTCGCTGTTCACCAGTTCCGGGGAATCGCTCAGTGCGTCGTTTACCGCCACGATTTCACCGCTTACTGGCGCATAAATGTCTGACGCCGCTTTTACTGATTCGGCAACCGCGCAGTCATCGCCCGCGCTAACCGTTGCGCCCACTTCCGGCAGGTCAACAAACACCATATCGCCTAACAGCTCCTGAGCATGTTCGGTAATACCAACGGTGTAAGTGCCGTCGGCTTCTTTACGCAGCCATTCGTGTTCTTTGCTGTATTTCAGTTCTGCTGGTACGTTGCTCATCAATCAATCTCCAAAAAAGTAAATCACGCGACGGCTTTGCCGTTACGCACAAAAACAGGTTTTGTCACTTTAACCGGCATTTCACGGTTGCGAATTTGCACAATCGCCGTTTCGCCAATACCTTCCGGCACGCGCGCCAGCGCAATGCTGTAACCCAGCGTCGGGGAGAAAGTACCGCTGGTGATAATGCCTTCATGCTGGTTGCCCTGCGCATCGGTAAAGCGTACCGGCAGTTCATTACGCAGCACGCCTTTTTCGGTCATCACCAGACCAACCAGTTTTTCTGTACCATGCTCACGCTGCACTTCCAGGGCTTCACGACCGATAAAGTCACGATCTGCCGGTTCCCAGGCGATAGTCCAGCCCATGTTGGCGGCTAAAGGAGAAATAGTTTCGTCCATCTCCTGACCATAAAGATTCATGCCCGCTTCCAGACGCAGCGTGTCACGCGCGCCCAAGCCACATGGCTTAACACCCGCTTCCACCAGCGCACGCCAGAAATCGGCCGCTTTTTCATTGGGCAGCGCAATTTCATAGCCCGCTTCACCGGTATAACCAGTGGTGGCAATAAACAGATCGCCCGCCTGCACGCCAAAGAACGGTTTCATCCCTTCCACCGCCTGACGCTGGGCGTCATTAAACAGTGTGGCAGCTTTTGCCTGCGCATTCGGCCCTTGCACGGCAATCATGGAAAGGTCATCACGAACGGTAATTTCGATGCCGAAAGGTTCAGCGTGTTGGGTAATCCAGGATAGGTCTTTTTCGCGGGTGGCGGAGTTAACAACGAGGCGGAAGAAATCTTCAGTAAAGTAGTAGACGATGAGGTCATCTATCACACCGCCAGAGGCATTCAACATCCCCGAGTAAAGGGCTTTGCCGCTTTTGGTGAGCTTCGCCACATCGTTCGCCAGCAGATAACGCAGAAACTCCCGGGTGCGGCTGCCGCGGAGATCGACGATGGTCATATGTGACACATCAAACATTCCGGCATCGGTACGTACCGCATGATGTTCGTCGATTTGCGAACCGTAATGCAGCGGCATCATCCAGCCGTGGAAATCCACCATGCGAGCGCCGCAAAGCGTGTGTTGTTCGTACAAAGGAGTCTGTTGTGCCATCTTGTCCTCATTGAATAAGCGGGGCTGACAACTTTTCATGGTGAAATTATCACCACGAAACCCAGCATCGGAGCCACTCCCGGTCCCCAACGCAATCGTTCTCTTTTGCCTGAACTTACCACCGAAACAGACTGTTAACCATAAGGTAAAATTGATCATCACATTAGCTTATGGTTAAAAAACGCCAAAATCGCGACAGAATAAAAAACCAAAAAATACACCAGTTTCTATATAAAGATGATGCCATTAGAAAGCTAATTTGAATAAGGCAATATTAAGAACTAAAAAAATGTCAAAAAACACTAAATCAAAAAATAATGACATTAGAAAATATAATGCGAAAACGGAGGTGAAATTAGTTTATTTCAAATGAGGAAAATCTCCCGGCGAAAAAACCGGGAGATGAAAGTGTGATGGGTATCAAATAAACAGCAGAAGAGAAATTTTTAACGCAGCCATTCAGGCAAATCGTTTAATCCCATTGCCTGGCGGATAAGTTGCGGCTTAACGCCAGGAAGCGTGTCGGCCAGTTTCAAACCAATATCACGCAGCAGTTTTTTCGCCGGATTGGTACCGGAAAACAGATCGCGGAATCCCTGCATACCAGCCAGCATCAGCGCCGCACTGTGCTTGCGGCTACGCTCATACCGGCGCAGGTAAATGTACTGCCCGATGTCTTTCCCCTGATGATGCAACCGTTTCAGTTCAGCAATCAGCTCTGCAGCATCCATAAAGCCGAGATTTACTCCCTGCCCCGCCAGCGGGTGAATGGTATGCGCGGCGTCGCCCACCAGCACCAGACGGTGCGCGGCAAACTGGCGCGCATAACGCCCCGTCAGTGGGAACACCTGACGCGCGCTCTCAACCTTGCATAAGCCCAGGCGATTATCAAAAGCGATATTTAACGCGCGATTAAATTCATCTTCACTTGCCTGCTGCATCCGCTGCGCTTCCTCTGGCGACAGTGACCAGACAATTGAGCAAAGATGCGGATCGCTAAGCGGTAAAAAGGCCAGAATGCCTTCGCCATGGAAAACCTGCCGCGCCACCGCATCATGCGGTTCTTCCGTGCGAATGGTCGCTACCAGCGCGTGATGCTGATAATCCCAGAAAGTCAGCGGAATATCTGCTTTGTTGCGCAACCAGGAATTAGCACCGTCCGCGCCAATCACCAGACGCGCCGTTAACATGCTGCCATCTTTCAGCGTCAGGAAAGTTTCATTTTCTCCCCAAGCGACCTGCTGTAATTCTGCGGGGGCCAACAGAGTGATATCTGACGACTGCTGCGCTTTGTTCCACAGCGTGTAGTGAATCACTGAGTTTTCAACGATATGCCCAAGATGGCTATAGCCCATGCTTTGATCGTCAAACGAAATGTGACCAAAACTGTCTTTGTCCCACACTTCCATACCGTGATAACAACTGGCCCTACGAGAGAGAATGTCCTGCCAGACGCCAAGACGGGTGAGTAATTTTTCGCTGGCGGCATTGATAGCCGAAACGCGCAGTTGTGGTGGTGCATCCGCCGCCAGAGGTTCCGGTACGCGCTGCTCCAGTACGGCAACGCGTAAGCCGCTCCCCTGTAAGCCGCAGGCAACCGCCAGCCCCACCATGCCGCCACCAACAATGGCTACATCAACACTTTGCATTGTTTATTCCTTAAAACCGCCTTCAACGCGCCACCCAACCGAGGGTGCGCTGCGCCAGCACATCGCGTGCCGGGGTGAATAATTCCATCGTCATCAGTCCGATGTTGCGCCCGACAACCAGCGGTGCCCAACGGTTGGCAAAAAGATGTACCAGGCTGTCCGTGACGCCGATGGTTGCTTCGCGATCGCTCTGTCGACGCTGCTGATAACGGCACAATACGCCGTAATCCCCCATGTCTTCTCCGCGCTCCTGCGCCTGAGTCAGGGTTTCCGCAAGACTCATCACATCTCGCATACCGAGGTTGAACCCTTGCCCGGCAATCGGGTGCAGGGTTTGCGCCGCATTGCCCACCAGCACGGTACGATGGGTAATAGCTCTGGCGGCGCGGGTTAACGCCAGCGGATAAGCACTGCGTTTACCGGCGTGGGTAATTTTTCCAAGTCGCCAGCCAAAGGCCGACTGGAGCTCACGGCAAAACTTCTCGTCACTCCACGACAGCACCTCTTCGCGCCGTTCCAGTGGATGACACCAGACCAGCGAACAGCGTCCGTCAGACATCGGCAACATCGCCAGCGGGCCATGTTGCGTGAAGCGTTCAAAAGCGCGGCCTTCGTGCGCAACAGAAGTAGCAACGTTGGCAATCACTGCCAGTTGTTCGTAAGGCTCCTGCTGCCAGTCAACGCCGCACGCGGTGGCTAACGCTGAATGGGTGCCATCAGCGGCTACCAGCACGCGGCCCGTCAGCGTCTCGCCACTCTCCAGCGTCACTTCAACGTGACTCTGAGTACGGGCAACGTTAGCCACGCGATCAGGGCAATGCAGCGTTACGCCAGGTGCTTTACGCAGCAATGCAAACAGCCGTTGCCCGACATTGTGCAATTCGACAACCTGTCCCAGCGCCGCCAGTTGGTAATCTTCTGCGGCGAGGGTGACAAATCCAGCGTGACCACGATCGCTGACATGCACGGTGGTGATGGCAGTTGCGCAATCCGCCAGAGATTGCCAGACGCCGATGCGCGCCAGTTGCTGACAGGTACCCGCCGCCAGCGCTATCGCTCGTCCATCAAAGCCCGGATGAGCATGTGACTCTGGCGCAGTCGCTTCAATCAAATGTACCGGCAGCGCCCCGTGACTTAACCGGGAAATAGCCAGCGCCAGCGTCGCGCCCGCCATGCCGCCACCGACGATGATTACGCTCATTGCTTTCTCGCAGCAGCCATCAACGCTTCGATTTCTTCCGGCTTTTTCACCACGCTGGCGGTGAGGTTTTCGTTACCGGTTTCGGTAATCACAATGTCGTCTTCAATACGAATGCCGATACCGCGATATTGTTCTGGCACATCCGCATCCGGCGCGATATACAGACCAGGCTCTACGGTCAGTACCATCCCCGGTTCCAGAATGCGCGAGCGATCCTGACCATAAACGCCAACGTCATGGACATCCAGTCCTAACCAGTGGCTAAGGCCATGCATAAAGAAAGGACGATGGGCGTTCTGAGCGATCAGTTCATCAACATCACCTTTCAGGATGCCGAGTTTTACCAGGCCGCTAACCATGATGCGCACCACTTCACCAGTGACTTCCAGAATGGAAGTTCCCGGACGATACAGGCGCAGGCTGGTTTCGAGAGACTCCAGCACAATGTCGTAGATTTCACGCTGGGTCTGGGTGAATTTGCCGTTGACCGGGAAGGTGCGGGTAATATCGCCAGCGTAACCTTTGTATTCGCAACCCGCGTCAATCAACACCAGGTCGCCGTCGCGCATTTCACACTCGTTTTCGGTGTAGTGCAGAATGCAGCCGTTTTCACCGCTGCCGACAATGGTGTTATAGGACGGATAGCGCGCACCGTGGCGGTTAAATTCGTGGTGAATTTCGCCTTCCAGATGGTACTCGAACATTCCCGGACGGCATTTTTCCATCGCCCGGGTATGTGCCATGGCGGTGATTTCTCCCGCGCGGCGGAGTACGGCAATCTCTTCTGGCGATTTGAACAGGCGCATTTCATGAACAACAGGACGCCAGTCGATCATCGTTGCCGGTGCGGTGAGATTTTGCCGCGAACCTTTACGCAGTTTTTCCAGCGCACTGTTCACGATTTCATCAGCATATGCATATTCGCCCTGGGCATGGTAAACCACATCCAGGCCGTTAAGTAGTTGATAAAGTTGCTGATTGATTTCGCTGAATGCCAGTGCGCGGTCAACGCCCAGTTTCTCTGGCGCGGCATCCTGGCCTAAGCGACGGCCAAACCAGATCTCCGCCGTCAGGTCGCGAACGCGGTTAAACAGAACGCTGTGGTTATGAGTGTCATCGCTTTTAATCAGCACCAGCACCGCTTCCGGTTCGTTAAAGCCGGTGAAGTACCAGAAGTCACTGTTCTGACGATAGGGGTATTCGCTGTCGGCGCTACGTGTTACTTCTGGTGCAGCAAAAATCAGCGCGGCGCTGCCGGGTTGCATTTGCTCCACCAGGGCCTGACGGCGACGCTGAAACTCTTGCCGGGATATCTCACTCATAACACTCTCCTTACGTTTTTTGTTTTTAGTGTAGAGTCGGTTTTTGTACTTCTGGCGCGGTCGGTTGCGGATGAGTAAAGGTGTCGTGGCATAACAGCGCGGCAACACGAACGTATTCGATGATCTCTTCAAGCGACATTTCAAGCTCTTCCTGATCTTCGTCTTCGTCGTAACCCAGTTGCGCAATGTTACGCAGATCGTCGATAGCTTCACCGGTTTCGCCGGTCACTTTATCCAGCTTCGGTTGCGTAACGCCAAGACCAAGCAGGAAGTGATTGACCCAACCTGCCAATGCATCAGCCCGATCGAAAACGCTGACATCATCGCCATCAGGCAGATAAAGCTGAAAAAGGAAGCCGTCATCCTGCAGGGCATCGCTGGTGGCAGAGTGCATTTTACGCAGTGCCTGTGCCAGCTCATGACCGAAAGCCATGCCTTCGTTCGTCAGGTCGTGAAGTAGCGGTAGCCATGAGCTGTCATCGTTACCGCCACATATCATCCCGCTGATTAAACCATGCATCTCAGCTGGGGTCAGACCCGTCCCTTGTTGGTTCAGATACTGGTTCATTTCGTTGTAACCAGGCATTTCGTTCTGTATAGACATAAGCATTCGTCGTCAAAGGGAGGAATATTCATGATATGCTACCACTTTGGGCCCTGGTGGACCAGAAAAGGGCTTGTCTCTTCTCATCAGGGTAGCTATAGTGTCGCCCCTTCGCAGACCATGGGTCTAAAGACGAAGGCAGCGCAGTCAATCAGCAGGAGGGTGGCATGTCTGCACAACCCGTCGATATCCAAATTTTTGGCCGTTCACTGCGTGTGAACTGCCCGCCTGACCAAAGGGATGCGTTGAATCAGGCAGCGGACGATCTGAACCAACGGTTGCAAGATCTGAAAGAACGCACTAGAGTCACAAATACTGAACAGTTGGTCTTCATTGCCGCATTGAATATCAGCTATGAGTTAGCGCAAGAAAAAGCGAAGACTCGTGACTACGCGGCAAGTATGGAACAGCGTATTCGGATGCTGCAGCAGACCATAGAACAAGCGTTACTTGAACAAGGTCGCATCACCGAAAAAACTAACCAAAACTTTGAATGACACTTTTCGGTTTACTGTGGTAGAGTAACCGTGAAGACAAAATTTCTCTGAGATGTTCGCAAGCGGGCCAGTCCCCTGAGCCGATATTTCATACCACAAGAATGTGGCGCTCCGCGGTTGGTGAGCATGCTCGGTCCGTCCGAGAAGCCTTAAAACTGCGACGACACATTCACCTTGAACCAAGGGTTCAAGGGTTACAGCCTGCGGCGGCATCTCGGAGATTCCCTTCTTATCTGGCACCAGCCATGACGCAACTACCAGAACTCCCACTGATATTATCCCGACAAGAAATCCGCAAAATGATTCGGCAACGTCGTCGTGCGTTAACGCCGGAACAACAGCAGGAAATGGGTCAACAAGCCGCTACCCGGATGATGACTTATCCCCCGGTGGTGATGGCACATACGGTCGCTGTATTCCTCTCTTTTGATGGCGAACTCGACACCCAGCCACTCATAGAACAACTCTGGCGCGCCGGTAAGCGCGTATATCTTCCAGTTTTGCATCCCTTTAGTGCCGGTAATTTGCTGTTCCTGAATTACCATCCGCAAAGCGAACTGGTGATGAACAGGTTGAAGATCCATGAGCCAAAATTGGATGTGCGTGACGTGCTCCCCCTTTCCCGATTAGACGTCCTGATCACCCCCCTGGTCGCCTTTGATGAGTACGGTCAGCGCCTGGGAATGGGCGGAGGTTTTTATGATCGGACCTTACAAAACTGGCAGCACTATAAAATGCAACCGGTGGGTTATGCGCATGATTGTCAGTTGGTGGAAAAACTCCCCGTTGAAGAGTGGGATATCCCACTGCCTGCGGTGGTTACACCGTCGAAAGTCTGGGAGTGGTAAGGGCGACACACCTGCATCGCCCTGATTGACATCGTTGATTCTTTGACCTAATTTAGTGAGTAAGGGTAAGGGAGGATTGCTCCTCCCCTGAGACTGACTGTTAATAAGCGCTGAAACTTATGAGTAACAGTACAATCAGTATGATGACAAGTCGCATCATAACCCTTCTCCTTCAAGCCCTCGCTTCGGTGAGGGCTTTACCGTTACAGCCCCATGCTGCCCTGCCATCGTAAATCCCCATTAAATAAACACAACGCATTGATCTGACTTTGATTTATTTTCTGGAGCAGACTCGCAAAGTAGAATGCGCAACGCGGCAACGGTGTGGAGAAGGGATAAAAAAACGGGCAAGTCAGTGACCTGCCCGTTGATTTTCAGAGAAGGGGAATTAGTACAGCAGACGGGCGCGAATGGTACCCGGAATAGCTTTCATTGCCTGCAGCGCTTTTTCGGCAACGTCTTCGTCGGCTTCAATATCAATAACTACATAACCCATCTGGGCGGAAGTTTGCAGATATTGCGCGGCGATGTTGACGCCCTGCTCGGCAAAAATTTTGTTGAGCGCAGTTAGCACGCCCGGACGGTTTTCGTGGATGTGCATCAGACGACGCCCACCGTGCAGTGGCAGCGAGACTTCCGGGAAGTTCACCGCAGAGAGCGTTGAGCCATTGTCAGAATACTTGATCAATTTACCCGCAACTTCCAGGCCGATATTCTCCTGCGCTTCCTGAGTCGAACCGCCAATGTGTGGCGTCAGAAGGACGTTGTCGAATTCACACAGCGGAGAGGTAAATGGATCGCTATTGGTCGCCGGTTCCGTCGGGAATACGTCGATTGCCGCCCCCGCCAGATGTTTGCTCGCCAGCGCATCACACAGCGCCGGAATATCCACCACAGTACCGCGCGAAGCATTAATCAGCAGCGAGCCGGGCTTCATTAGTGAAATTTCTTTCGCGCCCATCATATTTTTGGTGGACGGATTCTCTGGTACATGCAGACTCACCACATCGCTCATATTCAGCAGGTCAGAAAGATGCTGTACCTGAGTGGCGTTGCCCAGCGGCAGTTTATTTTCAATATCATAAAAGTAAACATACATTCCCAGCGATTCAGCCAGAATGCCCAATTGCGTACCAATATGACCGTAGCCGATGATACCCAGCTTTTTGCCGCGCGCTTCAAAAGAACCCGCCGCCAGTTTGTTCCACACGCCACGGTGCGCTTTAGCATTGGCTTCCGGCACGCCGCGCAATAGCAGCAGCAGTTCGCCAATCACCAGCTCCGCAACAGAGCGCGTATTTGAGAACGGTGCGTTAAATACCGGGATCCCGCGCTTTGCCGCCGCATCCAGATCAACCTGGTTTGTTCCGATACAGAAACAGCCAATAGCGACCAGTTTTTCTGCGGCGTTGATCACGTCTTCAGTCAGATGGGTACGGGATCGCAGGCCGATGAAGTGGGCATCGCGGATGGATTCTTTTAATTGTTCATCATCCAGCGCGCCTTTGTGAAATTCGATGTTGGTGTAACCAGCTGCACGAAGGCTTTCCAGCGCCTTTTGGTGCACGCCTTCTACCAGCAGAAACTTAATCTTGTCTTTCTCCAGCGATACCTTTGCCATTTACCCAATCCTGTCTTTTGAAATGTTGTGTGCGGATTTGCGTCCGCCTTTCAACATATCAAAAAATAATATTGCGGCAATATGAACGTTTGCGTCGCGATGTTGAGGAAATATCACGCAAAGGTAATTCTTGGATGAATATGCTGGTTTAGAAGATTTATTTAGAGCAATCGACAATAGCCAGGTAAAAACGTGACACATGTCACCAAATTTAATGAAGAGAATTTTTTTAACGGGGGAGGTTCCCCCGTCAGATCATTTCACAATGGTTTTGACACCGTCAGGTGTGCCAATCAGCGCAACGTCCGCGCCACGGTTAGCAAACAAGCCAACAGTCACCACGCCAGGAATCGCATTTATGGCGTTTTCCATCGCTATCGGGTCAAGGATTTCCATGCCGTGGACGTCGAGGATCACGTTGCCATTATCGGTCACCACGCCCTGACGGTATTCCGGACGACCGCCCAGTTTCACCAGCTGGCGCGCCACTGCACTACGTGCCATCGGGATAACTTCTACTGGCAGCGGGAATTTACCCAGAATATCAACCTGCTTGGAAGCGTCTGCAATACAGATAAATTTTTCTGCAACCGAAGCAATGATTTTTTCACGGGTCAGCGCCGCGCCGCCGCCTTTGATCATTTGCATGTGGCCGTTGATTTCATCTGCGCCATCAACGTAGATGCCAAGGCTGTCGACTTCGTTGAGATCAAAAACGTGAATGCCGAGGCTTTTCAGTTTTTCAGTGGAAGCATCTGAACTGGAAACGGCCCCTTCAATCTGGCCTTTCATTGTACCGAGCGCGTCAATAAAGTGTGCGGCGGTGGAACCTGTACCTACACCAACAATGGTGCCGGGCTGAACATACTGAAGTGCCGCCCATCCTACTGCTTTTTTCAATTCATCCTGCGTCATGATCGTTTCGCCTGTGGTATGAAATTTCACACGCATTATATACAAAAAAAGCGATTCAGACCCCGTTGGCAAGCCGCGTGGTTAACTCATCCATAAAATATCGCGCAATGGCAGGCATCCCCTTTCGCCCCGCAAATAAGGCATGCAACAATCTGGGTATGCCGCTCCACGGAGCAAACAGGCGCACCAGTTCACCGTTCACAAGCCCCTGTTTACAGGCAAATTGAGGCAATAACGCCACGCCATTCAACACAACCAGGGCGCGAACTCGCTGAGCGAAATGCATTAGCGCAAATCCCTGATCTTTTAAGCTGCGCGTTTAACCACGAATACAAATGTTACCCGCCGACGGCTTCGGTATATGCAACCTGACACAAAATTGTGTCATAGTGCAGGAAAAAGCATTTACCAGGAGCAGACAACAGCAATGAAACGCCCGGACTACAGAACATTACAGGCACTGGATGCGGTGATACGTGAACGAGGATTTGAGCGCGCGGCACAAAAGCTGTGCATTACACAATCAGCCGTCTCACAGCGCATTAAGCAACTGGAAAATATGTTCGGGCAGCCGCTGTTGGTGCGTACCGTACCGCCGCGCCCGACGGAACAAGGGCAAAAACTGCTGGCACTGCTGCGCCAGGTGGAGTTGCTGGAAGAAGAGTGGCTGGGCGATGAACAAACCGGTTCGACTCCGCTGCTGCTTTCACTGGCGGTCAACGCCGACAGTCTGGCGACGTGGTTGCTTCCTGCACTGGCTCCTGTGTTGGCTGATTCGCCTATCCGCCTCAACTTGCAGGTAGAAGATGAAACCCGCACTCAGGAACGTCTGCGCCGCGGCGAAGTGGTCGGCGCGGTGAGTATTCAACATCAGGCGCTGCCGAGTTGTCTTGTCGATAAACTTGGTGCGCTCGACTATCTGTTCGTCAGCTCAAAACCCTTTGCCGAAAAATATTTCCCTAACGGCGTAACGCGTTCGGCATTACTGAAAGCGCCAGTGGTCGCGTTTGACCATCTTGACGATATGCACCAGGCCTTTTTGCAGCAAAACTTCGATCTGCCTCCAGGCAGCGTGCCCTGCCATATCGTTAATTCTTCAGAAGCGTTCGTACAACTTGCTCGCCAGGGCACCACCTGCTGTATGATCCCGCACCTGCAAATCGAGAAAGAGCTGGCCAGCGGTGAACTGATTGACTTAACGCCTGGGCTATTTCAACGACGGATGCTCTACTGGCACCGCTTTGCTCCTGAAAGCCGCATGATGCGTAAAGTCACTGATGCGTTACTCGATTATGGTCACAAAGTCCTTCGTCAGGATTAATCTATCAAATAATGCCTGATAGCAGATATCAGGCGTTGTCCTCACTTCTTTTTGTATTCCTTGAATCACATCACAAAATAGACAAATCTCAGGCGGCAAAAAACGACGTCTGAATGCATTTTTTTTGCTGGCGACAAACCCACGTAAAAAGCTCACCGTAGGCGCAAATACCCTCATTTTGATTGCGTTTTACGGAGCAAATAATGTCTAACGTGCAGGAGTGGCAACAGCTTGCCAACAAGGAATTGAGCCGTCGGGAGAAAACTGTCGACTCGCTGGTTCATCAAACCGCGGAAGGGATCGCCATCAAGCCGCTGTATACCGAAGCCGATCTCGATAATCTGGAGGTGACAGGTACCCTTCCTGGTTTGCCGCCCTACGTTCGTGGCCCGCGTGCCACTATGTATACCGCCCAACCGTGGACCATCCGTCAGTATGCTGGTTTTTCAACAGCAAAAGAGTCCAACGCTTTTTATCGCCGTAACCTGGCCGCCGGGCAAAAAGGTCTTTCCGTTGCGTTTGACCTTGCCACCCACCGTGGCTACGACTCCGATAACCCGCGCGTGGCGGGCGACGTCGGCAAAGCGGGCGTCGCTATCGACACCGTGGAAGATATGAAAGTCCTGTTCGACCAGATCCCGCTGGATAAAATGTCGGTTTCGATGACCATGAATGGCGCAGTGCTACCAGTACTGGCGTTTTATATCGTCGCCGCAGAAGAGCAAGGTGTTACACCTGATAAACTGACCGGCACCATTCAAAACGATATTCTCAAAGAGTACCTCTGCCGCAACACCTATATTTACCCACCAAAACCGTCAATGCGCATTATCGCCGACATCATCGCCTGGTGTTCCGGCAACATGCCGCGATTTAATACCATCAGTATCAGCGGTTACCACATGGGTGAAGCGGGTGCCAACTGCGTGCAGCAGGTAGCATTTACGCTCGCTGATGGGATTGAGTACATCAAAGCAGCAATCTCTGCCGGACTGAAAATTGATGACTTCGCTCCTCGCCTGTCGTTCTTCTTCGGCATCGGCATGGATCTGTTTATGAACGTCGCCATGTTGCGTGCGGCACGTTATTTATGGAGCGAAGCGGTCAGTGGATTTGGCGCACAGGACCCGAAATCACTGGCGCTGCGTACCCACTGCCAGACCTCAGGCTGGAGCCTGACTGAACAGGATCCGTATAACAACGTTATCCGCACCACCATTGAAGCGCTGGCTGCGACGCTGGGCGGTACTCAGTCACTGCATACCAACGCCTTTGACGAAGCGCTTGGTTTGCCTACCGATTTCTCAGCACGCATTGCCCGCAACACCCAGATCATCATCCAGGAAGAATCAGAACTCTGCCGCACCGTCGATCCACTGGCCGGATCCTATTACATTGAGTCGCTGACCGATCAAATCGTCAAACAAGCCAGAGCTATTATCCAACAGATCGACGAAGCCGGTGGCATGGCGAAAGCGATCGAAGCAGGTCTGCCAAAACGAATGATCGAAGAGGCCTCAGCGCGCGAACAGTCGCTGATCGACCAGGGCAAGCGTGTCATCGTTGGTGTCAACAAGTACAAACTGGATCACGAAGACGAAACCGATGTACTTGAGATCGACAACGTGATGGTGCGTAACGAGCAAATTGCTTCGCTGGAACGCATTCGCGCCACCCGTGATGATGCCGCCGTAACCGCCGCGTTGAACGCCCTGACTCACGCCGCACAGCATAACGAAAACCTGCTGGCTGCCGCTGTTAATGCCGCTCGCGTTCGCGCCACCCTGGGTGAAATTTCCGATGCGCTGGAAGTCGCTTTCGACCGTTATCTGGTGCCAAGCCAGTGTGTTACCGGCGTGATTGCGCAAAGCTATCATCAGTCTGAGAAATCGGCCTCCGAGTTCGATGCCATTGTTGCGCAAACGGAGCAGTTCCTTGCCGACAATGGTCGTCGCCCGCGCATTCTGATCGCTAAGATGGGCCAGGATGGACACGATCGCGGCGCGAAAGTGATCGCCAGCGCCTATTCCGATCTCGGTTTCGACGTAGATTTAAGCCCGATGTTCTCTACACCTGAAGAGATCGCCCGCCTGGCCGTAGAAAACGACGTTCACGTAGTGGGCGCATCCTCACTGGCTGCCGGTCATAAAACGCTGATCCCGGAACTGGTCGAAGCGCTGAAAAAATGGGGACGCGAAGATATCTGCGTGGTCGCGGGTGGCGTCATTCCGCCGCAGGATTACGCCTTCCTGCAAGAGCGCGGCGTGGCGGCGATTTATGGTCCAGGTACACCTATGCTCGACAGTGTGCGCGACGTACTGAATCTGATAAGCCAGCATCATGATTAATGAAGCCACGCTGGCAGAAAGTATTCGCCGCTTACGTCAGGGTGAGTGTGCCACACTCGCCCAGGCCATGACGCTGGTGGAAAGCCGTCACCCGCGTCATCAGGCACTAAGTACGCAGCTGCTTGATGCCATTATGCCGTACTGCGGTAACACCCTGCGACTGGGCGTTACCGGCACCCCCGGCGCGGGGAAAAGTACCTTTCTTGAGGCCTTTGGCATGTTGTTGATTCGAGAGGGATTAAAGGTCGCGGTTATTGCGGTCGATCCCAGCAGCCCGGTCACTGGCGGTAGCATTCTCGGGGATAAAACCCGCATGAATGACCTGGCGCGTGCCGAAGCGGCGTTTATTCGCCCGGTACCATCCTCCGGTCATCTGGGCGGTGCCAGTCAGCGAGCGCGGGAATTAATGCTGTTATGCGAAGCAGCGGGTTATGACGTAGTGATTGTCGAAACGGTTGGCGTCGGGCAGTCGGAAACAGAAGTCGCCCGCATGGTGGACTGTTTTATCTCGTTGCAAATTGCCGGTGGCGGCGATGATCTGCAGGGCATTAAAAAAGGGCTGATGGAAGTGGCTGATCTGATCGTTATCAACAAAGACGATGGCGATAACCATACCAATGTCGCCATTGCCCGGCATATGTACGAGAGTGCCCTGCATATTCTGCGACGTAAATACGACGAATGGCAGCCACGGGTTCTGACTTGTAGCGCACTGGAAAAACGTGGAATCGATGAGATCTGGCACGCCATCATCGACTTCAAAACCGCGCTAACTGCCAGTGGTCGTTTACAACAAGTGCGGCAACAACAATCGGTGGAATGGCTGCGTAAGCAGACCGAAGAAGAAGTACTGAATCACCTGTTCGCGAATGAAGATTTCGATCGCTATTACCGCCAGACGCTTTTAGCGGTCAAAAACAATACGCTCTCACCGCGCACCGGCCTGCGGCAGCTCAGTGAATTTATCCAGACGCAATATTTTGATTAAAGGAATTTTTATGTCTTATCAGTATGTTAACGTTGTCACTATCAACAAAGTGGCGGTCATTGAGTTTAACTATGGCCGAAAACTTAATGCCTTAAGTAAAGTCTTTATTGATGATCTTATGCAGGCGTTAAGCGATCTCAACCGGCCGGAAATTCGCTGTATCATTTTGCGCGCACCGAGTGGATCCAAAGTCTTCTCCGCAGGTCACGATATTCACGAACTGCCGTCTGGCGGTCGCGATCCGCTCTCCTATGATGATCCATTGCGTCAAATCACCCGCATGATCCAAAAATTCCCGAAACCGATCATTTCGATGGTGGAAGGTAGTGTTTGGGGTGGCGCATTTGAAATGATCATGAGTTCCGATCTGATCATCGCCGCCAGTACCTCAACCTTCTCAATGACGCCTGTAAACCTCGGCGTCCCGTATAACCTGGTCGGCATTCACAACCTGACCCGCGACGCGGGCTTCCACATTGTCAAAGAGCTGATTTTTACCGCTTCGCCAATCACCGCCCAGCGCGCGCTGGCTGTCGGCATCCTCAACCATGTTGTGGAAGTGGAAGAACTGGAAGATTTCACCTTACAAATGGCGCACCACATCTCTGAGAAAGCGCCGTTAGCCATTGCCGTTATCAAAGAAGAGCTGCGTGTACTGGGCGAAGCACACACCATGAACTCCGATGAATTTGAACGTATTCAGGGGATGCGCCGCGCGGTGTATGACAGCGAAGATTACCAGGAAGGGATGAACGCTTTCCTCGAAAAACGTAAACCTAATTTCGTTGGTCATTAATCCCTGCGAACGAAGGAGTAAAAATGGAAACTCAGTGGACAAGGATGACCGCCAATGAAGCGGCAGAAATTATCCAGCATAACGACATGGTGGCATTTAGCGGCTTTACCCCGGCGGGTTCGCCGAAAGCCCTACCCACCGCGATTGCCCGCAGAGCTAACGAACAGCATGAGGCCAAAAAGCCGTATCAAATTCGCCTTCTGACGGGTGCGTCAATCAGCGCCGCCGCTGACGATGTACTTTCTGACGCCGATGCTGTTTCCTGGCGTGCGCCATATCAAACATCGTCCGGTTTACGTAAAAAGATCAATCAGGGCGCGGTGAGTTTCGTTGACCTGCATTTGAGCGAAGTGGCGCAAATGGTCAATTACGGTTTCTTCGGCGACATTGATGTTGCCGTCATTGAAGCATCGGCACTGGCACCGGATGGTCGAGTCTGGTTAACCAGCGGGATCGGTAATGCGCCGACCTGGCTGCTGCGGGCGAAGAAAGTGATCATTGAACTCAATCACTATCACGATCCGCGCGTTGCAGAACTGGCGGATATTGTGATTCCTGGCGCGCCACCGCGGCGCAATAGCGTGTCGATCTTCCATGCAATGGATCGCGTCGGTACCCGCTATGTGCAAATCGATCCGAAAAAGATTGTCGCCGTCGTGGAAACCAACTTGCCCGACGCCGGTAATATGCTGGATAAGCAAAATCCCATGTACCAGCAGATTGCCGATAACGTGGTCACGTTCTTATTGCAGGAAATGGCGCATGGGCGTATTCCGCCGGAATTTCTGCCGCTGCAAAGTGGCGTGGGCAATATCAATAATGCGGTAATGGCGCGTCTGGGGGAAAACCCGGTAATTCCTCCGTTTATGATGTATTCGGAAGTGCTACAGGAATCGGTGGTGCATTTACTGGAAACCGGCAAAATCAGCGGGGCCAGCGCCTCCAGCCTGACAATCTCGGCCGATTCCCTGCGCAAGATTTACGACAATATGGATTACTTTGCCAGCCGCATTGTGTTGCGTCCGCAGGAGATTTCCAATAACCCGGAAATCATCCGTCGTCTGGGCGTCATCGCTCTGAACGTCGGCCTGGAGTTTGATATTTACGGGCATGCCAACTCAACACACGTAGCCGGGGTCGATCTGATGAACGGCATCGGCGGCAGCGGTGATTTTGAACGCAACGCGTATCTGTCGATCTTTATGGCCCCGTCGATTGCTAAAGAAGGCAAGATCTCAACCGTCGTGCCAATGTGCAGCCATGTTGATCACAGCGAACACAGCGTCAAAGTGATCATCACCGAACAAGGGATCGCCGATCTGCGCGGTCTTTCCCCGCTTCAACGCGCCCGCACTATCATTGATAATTGTGCACATCCTATGTATCGGGATTATCTGCATCGCTATCTGGAAAATGCGCCTGGCGGACATATTCACCACGATCTTAGCCACGTCTTCGACTTACACCGTAATTTAATTGCAACCGGCTCGATGCTGGGTTAATGACTCGTCCCGTCACGATCTTCAGCAATATGCTGAAGCATCGTGGCGGTATAACGATGATTTCTGATTGAATAAAGATATTCCTGCATATACATCGGCCTGTGCGGTGCATCAAAATATTTCAGCGTTGCCGGATTCACCAGTCGCCAGGCAAAATGCGGGATCACCGTCAGAAAATGTCCGCGCTCCACGGCGCTGATTTTGGCCATAAAACTGTAGGGACGATAAATAATGGTTGGATTGATCCCACAAGGTCGCATATTCGCATCAATCATTGCTTCGAAGTTGGCCCGGTTCTGAAAGCGCATTTGTAGCCAGGGCAGCTCCTGAAGCAGCTCTTGCTCTTGTCGCTCTTCATAACGGCGAGAAACGAGAAAGCCTAATCGCAGCGGTGGTAGTTCACTGATAGTCAGGTTTTCCAGTTCCTGAACTCGTGCAGATACATGCTGTGGGGAGATAATAAAATCTAACTGGCGGTCAAAAAGATTATCGATAACGCCATTTTCGCTGAACTCAACTGGCTGGGCGGTCACGCCTTCATACTTATCTCCGAGACTAATCAACTGATCGAAAATAATTGTCGGATAAGTATTATCTATGCCAATCACAATTTCTCGTGAACGACGTCCTGAGTTATGGATTTCATTATCAATCGCAGAAAGCCGTTGATAAACCGGGAACAGTTTTTGATACAGTTCCTGTCCGGCTTTATTGAGGCTGATATTATTATCTTTGCGGGTAAATAGCGTATAGCCAATTTGTTCTTCCAGCGCGGCAATGCTTTTACCAAATGGCGAAGCCGTCATATGGATTTTTTCTGCCGCCCGGGCAATATTATTGGTTTGCGCTAATAAAATGAAATTGCGCATCTTTTTCGAAATAAAAATGTCCATCCCCCTCCCCCGCATCCTTGTCCGCTTAACCGTTTCAGTCAGCCTATCCTTGATGAAACCGCGAGCAAAGATAGGTGATTACGTCATGGTTTTACAGAAAATTACAGAAAAAGGAGGCAATATCGGGTAAAGGCATTAGCCCGACGAATACGTCGGGCTACAAATATTATTGTGCTGCAGGTGTTTTAGCGGGTTGTTGATCCACAGGTTCTAACTGGAAGACCACATCGACCTGATCATCAAACTGAATAGCGGCCTGCTCGTAAGTTTCCTGGGCGGACACCGGCGCGGCATCGGCTTTCATCATCCGCACCATTGGGCTGGGCTGATAGTTGGAAACATGGTAGCGCACGCTATATACCGGCCCCAGTTTACGATGAAAGCCGTTCGCCAGTTCCTGCGCCTGATGAATCGCGTTATCAATCGCTGCCTTACGCGCTTTGTCTTTATAGGCATCCGGCTGCGCCACGCCCAGCGACACAGAACGAATTTCGTTAAGACCCGCCTTCAGCGCGCCATCCAGCAAGGAATTCAGTTTGTCTAACTGACGGAGCGTGACTTCCACCGTTCTCACAGCGCGGTAGCCTTTAAGGATACTTTTACCATCCTGATAATCATAATCTGGCTGGGTGCGTAAGTTTGCTGAGCTGATATCTTTTTTCGCGATCTGATTGAGTTCAAGGAAGGAAATGTATTGTGCGACGCGCTCATCTGCCTGTTTCTTGGCAGTAGCGGCATCCTTCGCGGCCACGTTAACTTCAATCGCAAGAGTGGCAATGTCTGGCACCGCATCCACGCTTGCCGTACCGGAGGTGACAATATGCGGTCCATCCGGCAATTCGTTAGCCTGCGCTGCCATCCCGCTAATACCCATTAATGCCGCCAGGGCGATAACTTTGAACTTCACGTTAGTCTCTCCGTGTTAATTGACTTGCCCAAAATTCAGGACCTCTGGAGGCAAGCTTAGCGCCTCTGTTTTATTTTTCCATCAGATAGCGCCTAACTGAACAAGGCTTGTGCATGAGCAATACCGTCTCTCGCCAGCTGCAAGGCAATAAACCACATAACACATCCCACAACCAGATTGATAATGCGCTGTGCTTTTGCCGTGCGCAGACGCGGTGCCAGCCAGGCTGCGAGAAGAGCCAGACCAAAGAACCACAGGAAAGAGGCGCTAATTGTCCCGAGTGCAAACCAGCGTTTTGGTTCCACATCAAGTTGCCCGCCAAGGCTGCCCAGTACAACAAAAGTATCCAGGTAAACATGCGGATTCAGCCAGGTCACTGCCAACATGGTGGCGATAATTTTCCATCTGCCTTGCTTCATGACTTCGGCGCTGGCTAACTCAATATTACTGCTCATTGCTGTTTTAAAAGCGCCAAAACCATACCACAGCAAGAAGGCTACGCCGCCCCAGGTGACCAGCGCCAGCAACCACGGCGACTGCATCAATAACGCGCTGCCACCAAAAATCCCGGCGCAAATCAGGACCAAATCGCTGATAGCACAAAGTAAGGCAATCATAATGTGGTACTGACGACGTATGCCCTGATTCATCACAAAAGCATTTTGTGGACCGAGCGGTAGGATCATAGCCGCCCCAAGTGCAAGACCTTGAAAGTAATAAGAAAACACGTTGGATATTCCGAATTAAGTATCTGATGCAGAGACTATATCGCGGGATTGTTATTAGCGGAAATTGATAATATTAATTGGCAATCAGAAAAACTAATAAGAGAGAGGCCAGAGAGTATTATCTGGCCTCAGCGTTGATTACGCAGCTTTGTCTTCTTTCACCCGCTTAAAGTTCACATCCATTTGCGGGTACGGGAAGCTGATACCGGCGGCATCAAATTCACGTTTAATACGCTCCAGCACATCCCAGTACACGTTTTGCAGATCGCCGCTGTTGCTCCAGACGCGGACCACGAAATTAATCGACGATGCACCAAGTTCGTTCAGGCGCACAGTCATTTCGCGATCTTTCAAAATGCGATCTTCAGACTGGATAATATTGGTCAGGATCTGCTTAACCTGATCGATATCGGAATCATACGCCACGCCAATAATAAATTCGTTACGGCGAACTGGCTCGCGGGAGAAGTTAATAATATTTCCGGCAATAATTTTACCGTTCGGAATAACGATAATTTTACCGTCTGCAGTACGCATGGTGGTGGAGAAAATCTGCACACTCAGCACAGTACCGGCTACGCCGCCCAGGTCAACATATTCTCCGGCACGGAACGGGCGGAACATGACAAGTAACACGCCAGCGGCCAGGTTAGACAGTGACCCCTGCAAAGCCAGACCAACAGCTAAGCCTGCGGCACCGAGTACAGCAATGACTGACGCGGTTTGTACACCCACGCGTCCCAGTGCAGCGATTAGCGTAAAGGCGATAATACCGTAACGGACTAATGCAGAAAGAAAATCAGCAACAGTGGCATCGATTTTACGGGAGATCATCAGGCGATTCACCGCGTTGGAAATCATCCGCGCGATAATCAAACCAACGATGATGATCGCGAGTGCCGCCACGATGTTTACTGCATAACTTAGCAGCAGCGCCTGGTTAGCTACCAGCCAGCTTCCCGCGCCGTTTATGCTATCGACAACATTCAAATCTTCCATTCAATATTCCTTTTCAACTGACTCAAAATGGAGAAATACACTCCGCCGCCTTATGACGGGCAGTCTGACAAGGGTAAACAATAAAGCATAATTTTGCCAAATAGATCACAGATTTCTCATCTGAATCACCTTGCTTTTGGCGAAAAAATCCCCGCAGAGCGGGGCTCAGACAGATATCAATGTGCGCTTTGTCATGCCGGATGCGGCGTGAACGCCTTATCCGGCCTACAAAAACCTGCAAATTCAATATATTGCAGGATACGTGTAGGCCTGATAAGCGTAGCGCATCAGGCAATTTTGCTTTTGGCGAAAAAAAGACCCGCAGAGCGGGCCTTGAGATAAGCAGAAAGGAATATCTTACAGAACGTCGATCGCGTTCAGTTCCTGGAATGCTTTCTCCAGACGAGCGATCATCGAAGTCTGACCGGCACGCAGCCATACGCGCGGATCGTAGTATTTCTTGTTCGGCTGATCTTCGCCTTTCGGGTTACCCAGCTGACCCTGCAGATAAGCTTCGTTCGCTTTGTAGTAGTTCAGAACGCCTTCCCAGGTTGCCCATTGGGTATCGGTATCGATGTTCATTTTTACTACGCCGTAGCTTACGGAGTCTTTGATTTCCTGAGCAGTAGAACCGGAACCACCGTGGAATACGAAGTTCAGGCTGTTGTGCGGCAGGTTGTGTTTCTTGGAAACATATTCCTGAGAATCACGCAGGATGGTCGGAGTCAGAACCACGTTACCCGGCTTGTAAACACCGTGTACGTTACCGAAGGACGCTGCGATGGTGAAACGCGGGCTGATTTTGCTCAGTTCGGTGTATGCGTAATCAACGTCTTCCGGCTGGGTGTACAGTGCAGAAGCGTCCATGTGGCTGTTGTCCACGCCGTCTTCTTCACCACCGGTGCAACCCAGTTCGATTTCCAGAGTCATGCCGATTTTGGACATGCGCTCCAGGTATTTAGAGCAGATTTCGATGTTCTCTTGCAGAGATTCTTCAGACAGGTCGATCATGTGAGAAGAGAACAGCGGCTTACCGGTAGCTGCGAAGTGTTTTTCACCCGCGTCCAACAGACCGTCGATCCACGGCAGCAGTTTCTTCGCGCAGTGGTCAGTGTGCAGGATAACCGGAACACCATAATGTTCAGCCATCTGGTGAACGTGATGCGCACCAGAGATCGCGCCCAGGATAGCAGCACCCTGCGGAACGTCAGATTTCACGCCTTTACCAGCGATAAAGGAAGCACCACCGTTGGAGAACTGAACGATAACCGGCGCTTTAACTTTAGCAGCGGTTTCCAGTACGGCGTTGATGGAGTCAGTACCGACGCAGTTTACTGCTGGCAGTGCGAAGTTGTTTTCTTTTGCTACCTGGAAAACTTTCTGTACGTCATCACCAGTGATTACGCCAGGTTTTACGAAATCAAAAATCTTAGACATGTCTCTTGTCCTGTATCGTCGGGCCTTATACTCGTCATACTTCAAGTTGCATGTGCTGCGTCTGCGTTCGCTCACCCCAGTCACTTACTTATGTAAGCTCCTGGGGATTCACTCTCTTGTCGCCTTCCTGCAACTCGAATTATTTAGAGTATGAAAAATTGCGTGCTCTAAAAGCGCGCTGAAACAAGGGCAGGTTTCCCTGCCCTGTGATTTTTTACTTCTTAGCGCGCTCTTCGAGCATCGCTACTGCAGGCAGTACTTTACCTTCCACGAATTCGAGGAATGCGCCGCCGCCAGTGGAGATGTAGGAGATTTTGTCAGCAATGCCGAACAGGTCGATTGCTGCCAGAGTGTCGCCGCCGCCAGCGATGGAGAACGCTTCGCTGTCTGCGATAGCGTTAGCCACGATTTCAGTACCTTTGCGGAAGTTCGGGAATTCGAACACGCCAACCGGACCGTTCCACAGAATGGTTTTCGCATTCTTCAGGATTTCAGCCAGTTCCTGAGCGGAAGCATCACCGATATCCAGGATCTGCTCGTCAGCTTTCACATCGTTAACAGATTTCAGGGTAGCCGGTGCAGTTTCAGAGAACTCGGTTGCTACGCGAACATCAGACGGAACCGGGATGTTGCAGGTGGTCAGCAGACGTTTAGCTTCGTCAACCAGGTCAGCTTCGTACAGGGATTTACCCACATCGTGGCCTTGTGCCGCGATAAAGGTGTTAGCGATACCACCACCAACAATCAGCTGGTCAGCGATTTTAGACAGGGAGTCCAGAACGGTCAGTTTGGTAGATACTTTAGAACCACCAACGATAGCCACCATCGGGCGAGCAGGTTCTTTCAGTGCTTTACCCAGCGCGTCCAGTTCAGCTGCCAGCAGCGGGCCTGCGCACGCAACGTCAGCGAATTTACCGATACCGTGAGTAGAAGCCTGCGCGCGGTGAGCAGTACCGAATGCGTCCATTACGAACACGTCACACAGTGCAGCGTATTTTTTGGACAGGGTTTCGTCGTCTTTCTTCTCGCCTTTGTTGAAGCGAACGTTTTCCAGAACAACCAGTTCACCTTCAGCAACGTCAACGCCGTCGAGGTAATCTTTAACCAGACGAACCGGGTTAGACAGTTTGTCTTTCAGGTAGTTAACAACCGGCAGCAGAGAGAATTCTTCGTTGTACTCGCCTTCGGTAGGACGACCCAGGTGGGAAGTTACCATCACTTTTGCGCCTTGTTTCAGGGCCAGTTCGATGGTCGGCAGAGAAGCACGGATACGCGCGTCGCTGGTTACTTTCCCGTCTTTTACTGGTACGTTCAGATCCGCACGGATAAATACACGTTTCCCAGCAAGATCCAGATCGGTCATCTTAATTACAGACATGGTGAATCCTCTCGTTGATTCTAAAAGTTTTGCAGACGCTGCTTGCGTCTTACCTGAAAGCAACAGTAGCCATAGCTAACGTCGTGTCGAGCATTCGGTTAGCAAAGCCCCATTCGTTATCGCACCAGACCAACGTTTTGATCAGGTGTGCGCCACTGACCCGGGTTTGGGTGCCATCGACAATGGCACTGTGCGGATCGTGGTTAAAATCTACAGAGACCAACGGCAATTCCGTATAGTCAACTATACCATGAAATGCACCTTGTGCTGCTTTTTGCAGCAACAGGTTGACTTCATTGGCTTTTACAGGTTTCTTCACCGTCACGCTTAAATCGATTGCCGTCACATTTATGGTTGGCACACGTACCGCAATCGCTTCAAAGCGATCGTTAAATTGCGGAAAAAATCGTGTGATACCGGCGGCCAGTTTAGTATCGACCGGAATGATCGACTGGCTGGCTGCCCGGGTGCGACGCAGGTCAGGATGGTATGCATCAATAACCTGTTGATCGTGCATGGCGGAGTGAATTGTGGTCACAGTGCCGGACTCAATACCGTACGCATCATCTAACAATTTGATGACGGGAATTATGCAATTCGTGGTACAGGAAGCGTTAGAAACGATGCGGTGTTCCGCACGAAGTTGATCCTGATTGACGCCGTAAACAACGGTCGCGTCGAGATCGTTACTGCCAGGATGTGAAAAGAGCACTTTTTTGGCCCCGGCGGCAATATGCGCTTCGCCATGCTCGCGGGAGCCATATACGCCGGTGCAGTCGAGGACTACATCAACGCCAAGTTCACGCCAGGGGAGCGATTGCAGTGAACGTTCATGCAATACGCGGATGGCGTCATCACCAACAAAAAGTTGATCGCGTTCCTGTCGTACTTCCCATGCAAAACGGCCATGGCTGGTGTCATATTTCAACAAATGCGCCATGCCCGCAGCATCCGCCAGTTCGTTGATTGCCACCACGGTAATTTCCGCCCGGCGTCCGGATTCATACAAAGCACGAACCACATTACGCCCGATGCGACCGAAGCCATTTATCGCTACGCGTACGGTCATAGATCTCCTGCAAGGTTTTCCCTGAGCAAATTTGCCAGACAGAGTAATCCAGCAAATCGTCCGGGGAAACCTTACCTGTCGCAAACTGCGACTGATTGGTTAATTGTCGAACATTTAATCGACTGAAACGCTTCAGCTAGGATAAGCGAAACGTGGAATAAAAGGAATGTTTGTCCAGCCGAAGAAGACATTTATCTGACTCACATCACACTTTTATCCCCTTTTGTGGGAAGCTTTATTCCAGGCTGGCGTAATAATAACCCTACAATAACTGGAATAAATTGTCAGCTTGTGAAGTGATACCGGCCTTCTTCAGTCATCTCTACTATCAGATTGGCCTGACGGCTATTCATCAGCACACGCTCGACATTGGGGCCATCGGTGCGGGCATAAAATGCTTCGGCTACTTGCCGCGTTAATCCTCCCGCAATTTTACGACTAATCAAGCGCTCCCGCAGAATTTGAGCAGGTGCATGAATAAAAATAGAAAAATCGCAGAAAGATGCCAACTCCAGCCACTTTTCATCATCCAGTAACAACCAGTTTCCTTCGACGATGACGAGTGGTGCGGTAACGTGCAACGCATCTTCAACAGGTTCATGCTTTTGTCGATCGTACTGCGGCCACGTACAATCCCCTTCCACGACCTGGCGCAGATTTTCCGTCAGTTTCGCAACGTCAAATGTCTCTGGTGCGCCTTTGAAGGGGCGCAATTGATGCGCATCCAGCCAGCTATTGTAATGGTGAAAACCATCCATCGGGAGCGTCTGAATAGCGGGCAGTTCCGGGTCTTGTTGCGCGAGATATTCCCAGAAGGTGGTTAGGGTTGATTTACCCGTCCCCGGCGGAGCGCAAAGAAAAACCACCGTACGCCGCTGCGGATTTACCGTCTGTAAGGCCGCCAACATGTGCAGCAACGGTTTATGTACATTTTCAATCTCTTCGTTCTGGTACTGTGCCTGTATCTTCAGCCCATTCACCGTTAATTCAATTTTCACGGCGTTAATTCCTTTAAGGTGGTCGTTACTGCCAGCGTCAGCGCCGTTTTGACCATTCCGCTAAAACGCGCCTCTGACCAGACGGCGAAATCGGCGAACTTCATCGCTTTCAACGCGTCATAGAGCGTCGCATTGCAGGTTATGCTATTGACGTTGCTGATAAAATCCCAGGTCATGTCATCGGCAAATCCGGGCGTTTCATCCTGTTCGTTCAGGTAATGCCAGAACTGGGAAAAATGCGTGATATCGGCGTACAACCATTTATCCATTTTCCCCAACGCATAAATCAAACGCAGTGCAACATCAATATCGTCAAGCGGGCCGCTTTGGGCGAGTAACGGCTTCACTGCATATTCCACGATCTCTTCATCGTTATCGACAAACAGCGACGGCAGAAACTGGCGTATCCCCTGGAGCAAAATGGTATGCGCAGTTTTCATAAATGAAAATAAATTGTCCTGTGCATCCAGTTGCTCAAGCACATCATCTTCTGTCAGCGTCGCCATTGGTCTTCCGATAGATCACCATCAATGCAGGGAGTCTATTATATTACACGTTTGGTCCGCGCCGCCGATCAGTAATGTCTGCGTCCGCACCCCATTCGCCGTCTGTTGGATACCGTTCACCAGCTCACCGCCCGTCACGCCCGTAGCGCTAAAGAGGATATCGTTCCCCCTCACCAGTTCATCGAGCGAGTACACACGGTTAACGTCAACGCCCATTGCCTTGCAACGCTTGCGCTCCTGCTCTGCAATCTGCCGATTTTCCGTGTAATCCCCTTTAGCCTGGCAAAAGTCAATCAGCTCGGCCTGCATATCCCCGCCTAATGCTTTAACGGCACAGGCAGAAATCACGCCTTCTGGCGCACCGCCGATGGTGTACATCACATCGTAAGGATTATCCTGCCAGCAGGTCAGCACGCTGGCGGCGACATCGCCATCCGGCAGGGCAAAAACCTTCACGCCCAGCTGTGTTGCTTCCTCAATCGCGGCACTCAGGCGCGGTTTATCCAGCGTAACCATGCGCAGCTTATCCAGCGGTTTGCCTAACGCTTTCGCCACGTTGCGCAGGTTGTCCGTCAGAGGCAAAGACAGATCAATCGCGCCCGCCGCCAGCCGATTAACAACCAGCTTTTTCATATACATATCGGGCGCATGTAACAGGCTATCTCGAGGGGCGAAAGCCATGACCGCCAGCGCATTGCTCTGCCCCATCGCCACCATCCGCGTGCCTTCAATGGGATCAACCGCGATATCGACTTCTGGCCCATCGCCTTTGCCCACCTCTTCGCCAATCCACAGCATCGGCGCATGGTCAATTTCTCCTTCGCCGATAACCACTCGTCCACGAAAAGCGACGTCGTTTAATGCCTGGCGCATCGCGGTGACCGCCAGGCCATCAATTTTATTTTTGTCGCCACATCCGGTTTGCGGCCAGGCAGCCAACGCTGCCTGTTCCGTAACGCGAAATAATGGCCACGCCAGGGACATCATTGCGCGGCCTCCCCGATATCAACGCCAAATTGTGCCAGCAGATATTTCTCGGCCTGTTCATTCCAGATGCCGTGCGTTTCCTCAACCAGCCGCGCCAACTCTTTAAACAGCGGATCGGTTTTGCCTTTTTCGGCAAAATCGGCAATGGCAGTGAGCGGCATGGTCACGCCGTTATAAATGAGTTTTTTACCGCCAGGGATATCCGGCAGATTGAGCACGGTTTCTGGCACCGCATCCAGGCCACCGATATGGGTCACCATAAACGACGGCTGTAACTGCCCAGTGGCGCTAAGGGCAATCGCCTCTTTCATGTCGTCCGTTGAACCGCCAGATGTACCGACGACGTGCGTGCTGTTGTAATGGACGTTGTAGAAATTAAACGGCACTTTGAAGTTTTTATCCGTCGGCCCGGCAAAGAAGTTCAGACAGCCATCTTCCGCCAGTAATTCATCAGCCATCTCAACGACAGCAGGCACCGCCGCATAAACAAAAATGTCATCGAACCCGGCATCTCCTGTCAGCGCCCGCAGCATCTGGACAGGATCGCTCATCCCTTTGGTATTCACATACACCAGCTCAATGCCTTTACTGGCCGCCAGTTCCACCGGCAGCAGCTTCTGTACCTGCGCCAGACGTTTGTCGTCGATATCGACCACCACCACCCGCGACGGTTGTATGCCGCCGTTAATGGCGTAATCGATAGCGCCAATGCCCATCGGACCTGCACACGCCAGCAGTGCAATATTGCCGCCAGGTTTGACGCCCATGCGATGCTCATAAACATATTGCGTGGTGTGATAATTGGCATGATAAGCACCAATAATGCAGCACATAGGCTCTGCCAGCGACGCCGCAGCAAAATAAGAGCCGTGATACGGTAATACGCAGCCCAAATTAATGGCGATTTCGGGAATAATCATATAAGTGGCATTGCCGCCAAAATATTCGTAGCTGTAGCCCGCTGAATATCCGCTTGGTAACCCCATCGCCGGTTGCAATACAAAACGCTGGCCTTTTTTATATTTGCCAGTGAGATTTTTACCCACTTCGACAATAACCCCGGCACATTCATGCCCGGTAATGACCGGATGATTTTCTAAATCGTCGGGTACGCGTTTATGTTCACTACCGAGTAACGCCGCTTTCCAGGTCGATAAACAGACGCTGTCAGAAATTACACTCACCAGTAATTCATTATCGGTAATTTCTGGCAGTTCAAATACGCGCAGACGGACATCCCGCTTGCCATAAATAGCAGCAACTTTGGTTTTCATTTTTACCTCTGTAATCAGTGTTTATGTTCGGCGGTTAATTGATTAAATAAAGTGTCGAGTTTTGGATCGCCAATATAGTTATTAATCAATATCAGTGGTTTATCCGTCACACGTTTCACGCGCCCTTCCAGACTGGCATGAGTAACGACGATATCCGCATCCGCAGGCACGTTTTCTATGGCGTAATGTTTTACTTCAATTGCCAGCCCCGCTTTTTCCAGGCGTTTACGGAAGGTGGTCGCGCCCATCGCACTGGAGCCCATCCCCGCATCGCAAACAAAGGCGATACGCTTAACCCTGCTTAACGAGAATGCACCCTCTTGTTTCATCGCCTTAACCGCATTGGCTGACTGAGCAAACTCATCTTCGCTCTCCGTTTCCACCGTTTTTTCCATCTTCAGTATCAGCGAAGTAATAGCAAAGGACACCAGGGTACCTACCGTAACACCGGCAATTGTCGCCAGGAACGAGCCTTTCGGCGTCAGTGCCAGGTAAGCAAAGATAGACCCCGGACTTGGGCCAGCCACCAGACCACCGTCCAGTAAGTTAAACATCCAGGTGCCAGACATACCGCCCGCAATCATGGCAATAATGGTCAGCGGCTTCATCAGCACATACGGGAAATACAGTTCGTGGATCCCACCGAGGAAGTGAATAATCATCGCCCCGGGCGCAGAACGTTTACTCATCCCTTTACCAAACAAGGTAAACGCCAGCAGCAGCCCCAGGCCCGGACCTGGGTTAGAGGCCACCATAAAGAAGATGGATTTACCGTTAACCGAAGCCTGTTGCATTCCCAGCGGATAATAGACGCCCTGATCGATCGCATTATTGAGGAAAAGCACTTTCGCCGGTTCATTGATGACTGACAACAATGGCAGATAACCCGCATGTACCAGCGCCTCAATACACTCTTTGACGAAAGTATTGGCAATTAACACCGCCGGGCCGATCACTTCAAAACCCAGCAGACAAAGGAGCATCCCCACGATACCTAATGAGAAGTTATTGATAACCATCTCAAAACCAGCAGGTATGCGTTTTTCCAGTGCCTTATCAACATATTTTATGACCAGCCCACCGAGCGGCCCCATAATCATTGAGCCAAGGAACATCGGGATCTCTGCGCCGACGATCACACCAATAGTACCTATTCCGCCCATGACCGCGCCGCGTTTACCGCCGACCAGATGACCACCGGTAGAACCAATCATCACGGGCAATAAATAGGTAATCATCGGGCCGACAATTTTGGCGAAATGTTCGTTAGGCAGCCAACCGGTGGGAATAAATAACGCAGTAATAAAACCCCAGGCAATAAAAGCACCAATATTGGGGATGACCATTGCAGTCAAAAAGCCCCCAAAAGCCTGGACCTTTGCACGAGCAGACTTGTTTTCCATAATATTATCCTGTAGAGGAGAGAGTAATTATCCGCGGCTGATAATGTCCGCTAATTGTTTTTCTGATGATGCTGTTAAGAGTTGTTCGAGTATTTCTTCTTCGCACAGTAATTCACTTAACGCCTGAATAGCGCCAATGTGCGAATCGGCATCGGCAGCAGAGAGTCCGATGAGTAATTTAATTGGTTCGTCATTCCCCGGAAAATAAACACCTTGTTCAAGTAATGTCAAAGACATCCCGGTTTTAAGCGCCCCACATTCCGGTCGCGCATGAGGCATTGCCACGCCTGGTGCGAGAATATAATAAGGGCCATTGTTAATGGTGGAATCTTTAATTGCCTGAATGTAATTCTCGCTGATATAGTTTTTATCCAGCAATGATACCATCGAGAAATCGATAGCTTCCTGCCAATCTTTTGCTGAATGTATAACTGAGATTGATGATTCTGGAAAATAATCACTAAGCCGCATAAATTATCCTTATTTTATTTTTAGGGTACCGTCCGGCGGTAAAAATAAAATACTCGTGCGGTTTAATGAAAGCAATTGAGCAGGGAAACCGGTGTTTTGAAAACAGTTAATTATTAATTTCTTATATAACATTGAGTTATAGTTATAACAACAAATGTCAATACGCATATCGTGATGCATATTACATAATTGATATTTATTGCATATAAATATTTGTGATCTACAACACGCTTTATCTATTGCTTGTCCGCAAACGGACATATCAAGGTAATAAAAAAGGTCGCCGAAGCGACCTTTTTACCCGAAATGCTAATTACAGCAGTTCTTTTGCTTTCGCAACAACGTTATCAACAGTGAAGCCGAACTCTTCAAACAGCAGCTCTGCCGGAGCAGATTCACCGAAGGTGGTCATACCGACGATAGCACCGTTCAGGCCAACATACTTGTACCAGTAGTCAGCAATACCCGCTTCTACAGCAACGCGTGCAGTAACCGCTTTCGGCAGTACGGATTCACGGTAAGCAGCATCCTGCTTGTCAAATGCGTCGGTAGACGGCATGGACACCACGCGCGCTTTCACGCCTTCGGCAGTCAGTTTTTCGTAGGCAGCAACAGCCAGTTCAACTTCTGAACCGGTAGCGATGAAAATCAGTTCCGGCTGACCGGCGCAGTCTTTCAGCACATAACCACCGCGCGCGATGTTTGCCAGTTGCTCTTCAGTTCGTTCCTGCTGCGCCAGGTTCTGACGGGAGAGGATAAGCGCAGTCGGGCCGTCCTGACGCTCAACGCCGTATTTCCACGCGACCGCGGATTCAACCTGGTCACACGGACGCCATGTAGACATGTTCGGGGTCACGCGCAGAGAAGCGACCTGCTCAACCGGCTGGTGAGTCGGGCCATCTTCGCCCAGACCGATGGAGTCGTGGGTGTAAACCATCACCTGACGCTGTTTCATCAGCGCAGCCATACGTACGGCGTTACGTGCGTATTCCACGAACATCAGGAAGGTGGAGGTGTACGGCAGGAAACCACCGTGCAGGGAGATACCGTTAGCAATCGCGGTCATACCGAACTCGCGAACACCGTAGTGGATGTAGTTACCTGCAGCATCTTCGTTGATTGCTTTAGAACCAGACCACAGGGTCAGGTTAGACGGTGCCAGGTCAGCAGAGCCGCCGAGGAATTCAGGCAACAGCGGGCCGAACGCTTCGATAGCATTCTGCGACGCTTTACGGCTGGCGATTTTCGCCGGATTAGCCTGCAGTTTAGCGATAAACTCTTTCGCTTTGGCGTCGAAGTCAGACGGCATTTCGCCTTTCATACGGCGGGTAAATTCAGCCGCTTCCTGCGGATAAGCTTTCGCGTAAGCCGCAAACTTCTCATTCCATGCAGATTCTTTCGCCTGGCCTGCTTCTTTCGCATCCCACTGAGCATAGATTTCAGACGGGATTTCGAACGGCGCGTATTTCCAGCCCAGCTGTTCGCGGGTCAGGGCAATTTCAGCGTCGCCCAGCGGCGCACCGTGGGAGTCGTGGGTACCGGCTTTGTTCGGGGAACCGAAACCGATGATGGTTTTGCACATCAGCAGGGACGGTTTGTCAGTCACTGCGCGCGCTTCTTCTACTGCGCGTTTGATGGATGCCGCGTCATGACCGTCGATGTCGCGAATAACGTGCCAGCCGTAAGCTTCGAAACGCATTGCGGTGTCGTCAGTGAACCAGCCTTCAACGTGACCATCGATTGAGATACCGTTGTCATCGTAGAACGCAATCAGTTTACCCAGCTTCAGCGTACCCGCCAGAGAGCAAACTTCGTGGGAGATGCCTTCCATCATGCAGCCGTCGCCCATGAAGGCGTAGGTGTAGTGGTCGACAATGTCGTGACCTGGACGGTTAAACTGCGCCGCCAGCGTTTTTTCTGCAATCGCCATACCGACTGCGTTGGCAATACCCTGACCCAGCGGACCGGTGGTGGTTTCCACACCAGCGGTATAACCTACTTCCGGGTGGCCCGGAGTTTTAGAGTGCAGCTGACGGAAGTTTTTCAGTTCTTCCATCGGCAGATCGTAACCGGTGAGGTGCAGCAGGCTGTAGATCAGCATGGAGCCGTGGCCGTTGGACAGCACGAAGCGGTCACGGTCAGCCCAGGACGGATTCTGCGGGTTGTGTTTCAGGAAATCACGCCACAGGACTTCGGCAATGTCAGCCATACCCATAGGGGCACCCGGGTGACCGGATTTGGCTTTCTGTACTGCGTCCATGCTCAGCGCACGAATAGCATTGGCAAGCTCTTTACGTGAGGACATTTTGACTCCAGATCGGATGATGAAGGGCACGCCCTTAACGACTTGACGACAGCGCGTTTTGGGCTACGCCGGAAAATTTGCCAACAATTTACCGCAAGCCGCGCGTCATGTACATGGAACATCCTTTTGCTGCTTCAGAAATCTCTGGATCATGCTCGCATGTTGCGCAATCTACTCGCCCGTCCGTTGCGCTTTTCCTTATACTGAGACTGAGCGTCGATTCACCTGCAAACGGCGCATTTTTAGAATAATCCTGACCTTGTGCGGAAGAGAAAACATGAAAATTCGCGCCTTATTGGTAGCAATGAGCGTGGCAACGGTACTGACCGGTTGCCAGAATATGGACTCCAACGGACTGCTCTCATCAGGAGCGGAAGCTTTTCAGGCTTACAGTTTGAGTGATGAGCAGGTGAAAACCCTGAGCGATCAGGCATGTCAGGAGATGGACAGCAAGGCGACGATTGCGCCAGCCAATAGCGAATACGCTAAACGTCTGACAACTATTGCCAATGCGCTAGGCAACAATATCAACGGTCAGCCGGTAAATTACAAAGTGTATATGGCGAAGGATGTGAACGCCTTTGCAATGGCTAACGGCTGTATCCGTGTCTATAGCGGGCTGATGGATATGATGACGGATAACGAAGTCGAAGCGGTGATCGGTCACGAAATGGGGCACGTGGCATTAGGCCATGTGAAAAAAGGAATGCAGGTGGCACTTGGTACAAATGCCGTGCGAGTAGCTGCGGCCTCTGCGGGCGGGATTGTCGGCAGTTTATCTCAATCACAACTCGGTGATCTGGGCGAGAAATTAGTCAATTCGCAATTCTCCCAGCGCCAGGAAGCAGAAGCCGATGATTATTCTTACGATCTTCTGCGCCAACGCGGCATCAGCCCGGCAGGTCTTGCCACCAGCTTTGAAAAACTGGCAAAACTGGAAGAAGGTCGCCAAAGCTCAATGTTTGACGACCATCCTGCATCCGCCGAACGCGCCCAGCATATTCGCGATCGTATGAGCGCAGATGGGATTAAGTAAAGCCTGGTGGTGTCGAACGTAGGTCAGATAAGGCGTTCACGCCCCTTCTGACATGAATGGCACATTTGTTACCCTGTGCGCATTGCCGGATGCGATGCTGGCGCATCTTATCCGGCCTACGGGTGCCGAACGTAGGTCGGATAAGGCGTTCACGCCGCATCCGACATTAATGGCACGTTTTACCCGTGCGCATCGCATCTGGTGCTTACTCGCCCTTTTTCGCCGCCTGAATATAGAGCATCTCCAGCGCCAGCGTCGCCGCAGCCAGAGCGGTGATTTCCGACTGATCGTATGCCGGAGCCACTTCCACTACGTCCATCCCAACGATGTTGAGATCTTTCAGGCCGCGTACCAGTTTAATGGCGCGATCGGAGGTCAGGCCGCCAATCACTGGCGTACCGGTTCCCGGCGCGAAAGCAGGATCCAGGCAGTCGATATCAAAGGTCAGGTAAACCGGCATATCACCCACAATCTGTTTCACTTGGGCGATAACGTCATCCACGCTGCGATCGTTCACCTGGCAGGCGTCCAGCACGGTAAAACCGTTGTCTTTATCAAACTCGGTACGAATACCAATCTGCACGGAATGATTCGGGTCGATCAGACCTTCTTTCGGCGCGGTATAGAACATGGTGCCGTGGTCAAATTCACAACCGTTCGCGTAGGTATCGGTGTGGGCGTCAAAGTGTACCAGCGCCATTTTGCCGAAATGCTTCGCATGAGCACGCAGCAGCGGCAGCGTAACAAAGTGGTCACCACCGAAGGAGAGCATACGCTTACCGGCAGCCAGCAGCTTCTCGGCGTGCGCCTGCAGCTTCTCGCTCATCTCACGGGCATCGCCAAAGGCATATACCAGATCGCCGCAGTCCACGACGTTCAGACGCTCACGCATGTCGAAATTCCACGGGAAGCGGTTGTGTTCCCAGGCCAGATTCGTCGAAACCTGACGGATCGCTGCCGGACCGTGGCGACCACCCGCACGGCCAGAGGTGGCCATGTCGAACGGCACGCCGGTGATCACCCAGTCGGCATCGCTGTCATACGGCTGGAAGTTCATCGGCAGGCGTAAAAAACCAAAGGCGTTGGAAACCAGTGAGTTATCGTATTGATGACCTAAGGTGCTCATGGATGGACTCCTATTACAAAGTCGATATAAAAAAACCCTTCCGCGTCGTTAGGCCCGACGAGGAAGGGTTGGATTTGTCACAATAAATTGTGGCGGATTATCACCGCTAAATTAAGCGGATTCAAGTAACACAGGACTTACTCATCTTCAAGATAAGTATAACCGTACAAACCTGCCTCGAACTCTTCAAGGAACTGTTGTTGCAGTTCAGCATCAAGATCGGTTTTCTTCACTTGATCGCGGAACTGGGTTAACAGCGTTTTCGGATCGAGCTGTACATATTGCAGCATGTCTGCCACGGTATCGCCTTCGTCAGACAGTTCTACTTCTACGCTACCGTCAGGGAACACGAACACGTCAACCGCTTCGGTATCACCGAACAGGTTGTGCATATTGCCAAGGATCTCCTGATATGCGCCGACCATAAAGAAACCGAGCATCGGCGGATTCTCTGGATCGTACTCCGGCATTGGCATTGTCGTGGCAATACCATCACCATCAATATAGTGGTCGATAGCACCGTCAGAGTCACAGGTAATATCCAGCAGCACAGCGCGACGTTCCGGCACTTGATCCAGCCCTTCCAGCGGCAGAACCGGGAACAACTGGTCGATCCCCCATGCGTCCGGCATTGACTGGAACAGCGAGAAATTGACGTACATTTTGTCCGCCATACGTTCCTGCAGTTCGTCGATTATCGGACGATGCGCACGGTTTTGCGGATCCAGTTGCTTCTGCACTTCATGGCACATGCTCAGATAGAGTTGTTCTGCCCATGCACGTTCTTGCAGGCTAAAGGTGCCGGAAGAGTAGCCGATATGAATGTCGTGCAGATCCATCTGACTGTCGTGTAACCATTCACGCAGAGAACGGCGAGTTCCCGGTTCGTGCATCTCCTGCCAGGTTTCCCACATGCTTTGCAGCGCGCGCGGCGCATCTTCTGCAGGCGCGGTCGGCACCGTGTATTCGTTACGTTCCACGCCGATGATATTAGACACCAGCACGGTGTGATGCGCAGTCACCGCACGACCCGATTCGGTGATTACCGTCGGATGCGGCAGACCGTTTTCTTCACACGCATCACCAATCGCCCAGATGATGTTGTTGGCATATTCATTGAGGCCGTAGTTTACGGAGCAGTCAGACTGCGAACGGGTGCCTTCATAGTCCACGCCCAGACCGCCGCCGACGTCGAAGCACTGAATATTGACGCCCAGCTTGTGCAGTTCCACATAGAAACGCGCCGATTCACGAACGCCTGTGGCGATATCGCGAATATTCGCCATCTGCGAACCGAGGTGGAAGTGCAGTAGTTGCAGGCTGTCGAGACGCCCGGCTTCACGCAGGGTTTCAACCAGTTGCAGTACCTGAGTCGCAGCCAGGCCGAACTTCGATTTTTCCCCGCCGGAGGACTGCCATTTACCCGAGCCCTGCGAAGCCAGACGTGCACGCACGCCCAGACGAGGAACGACATTCAGACGTTCTGCTTCATCCAGCACAATGGCGATTTCTGACATCTTCTCAATGACCAGGTAGACCTTGTGGCCCATCTTCTCGCCAATTAATGCCAGGCGGATATATTCGCGGTCTTTATAACCGTTGCAGACGATGACGCTACGGGTCATGCCAGCATGTGCCAGCACCGCCATCAACTCTGCTTTCGAGCCTGCTTCCAGTCCCAGCGGTTCGCCCGAATGAATCAGGGACTCAATCACGCGGCGGTGCTGGTTAACTTTGATCGGATAAACAAGGAAGTAATCGCCGTTATAGCCGTAGGATTCCCGCGCACGTTTGAACGCGGCGTTAATGGAACGCAAACGGTGCTGCAGGATCTGTGGGAAACAGAACAGTGCAGGCAGACGCTGACCCTGTGCTTCACGAGTTTTCACTAACTGCGCGAGATCGACGCGAGCTTCCGGGACGTCCGGGTCCGGGCACACGCTGATGTGGCCCAGCTCGTTAACGTCATAGTAGTTATTGCCCCACCAGGCAATATTGTAAGTACGCAGCATCTTGCTGGCTTCCTGGGAGCTCATTGCAACCTCCTGCATGGAGCGTAGTACACCGTGTTCGCCCGCTGACGAAGGCAAACCCATAGACATGTCGTCAGACATAGCGAACCTCAAATTATTTTATTAAGTGTAAAACAGTTAACGACTATCGCAGCCTGGAACTGCGATAACAACCCATAAGCACATGGATTTTCCAGCAGTGTATGCTGACGCTCCGACTGCGCAACCGGTTTCTTTTTCATAACATTATTAAGCACATAACCGAACGTAAGTGTGACAGTTCGGCGAAACCACGAGAAAACTCTTGTTTTTACAAGAGCGCCCTTGTTCAGTCCTCAGTAACTGTAACCAGCTCTTGAATCCTGAGAAGCGCCGAGATGGGTATAACATCGGCAGGTATGCAAAGCAGAGATGCAGAGTGCGGGGAACGAATCTTCACCAGAACGGTGAGACAGGTTAAGCAGCAGACAACGGTTCATTATTTCGTATCACCTCCACGGCCGCCTGTTAAGACGAACCCACAAGCCAAAACTCTGATTTCAACCCGGCTGGAAGTGGCAACACGAAAGAAACGTCGTGTGCTTTTTATTTAAGCCGCGCGCCGCGTTTTATACCCCACAATGGCAGAAAATTGCAAAAGATAAATACGCAGAATGCCGGCATTGTCAGGAAAAATTTCCAGCCACGTTTTTAACAGAATGAGACACGATTCAAAAAAAAGTGGAAATCGGGTGAAGAATTGACCTAAAATAGCCATCCAGATGTTAATCCATCCATACCGATTAACACTCAGACTGCCAGTGTTTTTAACCTGCAGAGTCGTGGTAGGATCCGCTACCACAGAAAATCCACACAACAGTTTGAGCTAACCAAATTCTCTTTAGGTGATATTAAATATGGCAAAACACCTTTTTACGTCCGAGTCCGTCTCTGAAGGGCATCCTGACAAAATTGCTGACCAAATCTCTGATGCCGTTTTAGACGCGATCCTCGAACAGGATCCGAAAGCACGCGTTGCTTGCGAAACCTACGTAAAAACCGGCATGGTTTTAGTTGGCGGCGAAATCACCACTAGCGCCTGGGTAGACATCGAAGAGATCACCCGTAACACCGTTCGCGAAATTGGCTATGTACATTCCGACATGGGCTTTGACGCTAACTCCTGTGCGGTTCTGAGTGCTATCGGCAAACAGTCTCCTGACATCAACCAGGGCGTTGACCGTGCCGATCCGCTGGAACAGGGCGCGGGTGACCAGGGTCTGATGTTTGGCTACGCAACTAATGAAACCGACGTGCTGATGCCAGCACCTATCACCTATGCACACCGTCTGGTACAGCGTCAGGCTGAAGTGCGTAAAAACGGTACTCTGCCGTGGCTGCGCCCGGACGCGAAAAGCCAGGTGACTTTCCAGTATGACGACGGCAAAATCGTTGGTATTGATGCTGTCGTGCTTTCCACTCAGCACTCTGAAGAGATCGACCAGAAATCGCTGCAAGAAGCGGTAATGGAAGAGATCATCAAGCCGATTCTGCCCGCTGAATGGCTGACTTCTGCCACCAAATTCTTCATCAACCCGACCGGTCGTTTTGTTATCGGTGGCCCGATGGGTGACTGCGGTCTGACTGGTCGTAAAATTATCGTTGATACCTACGGCGGCATGGCACGTCACGGTGGCGGAGCATTCTCTGGTAAAGATCCATCAAAAGTGGACCGTTCCGCAGCCTACGCAGCACGTTATGTCGCGAAAAACATCGTTGCTGCTGGCCTGGCCGATCGTTGTGAAATTCAGGTTTCCTACGCAATCGGCGTGGCTGAACCGACCTCCATCATGGTAGAAACTTTCGGTACTGAGAAAGTGCCTTCTGAACAACTGACTCTGCTGGTACGTGAGTTCTTCGACCTGCGCCCATACGGTCTGATTCAGATGCTGGATCTGCTGCACCCGATCTACAAAGAAACCGCAGCATACGGTCACTTTGGTCGTGAACATTTCCCGTGGGAAAAAACCGACAAAGCGCAGCTGCTGCGCGATGCTGCCGGTCTGAAGTAATCTTTCTTCACCTGCTTTCAAAGGCCAGCCTCGCGCTGGCCTTTTTCTTTTACCTCACCGCGGTGGATAGGCATTCACGCCGCATCCGGCAAAAAGCTGCCCGCACAATAACATCATTCTTCCTCAACACGTTTTATCGCAAATTATCATCACTACTGAAACCGATTACACCAATAACACCAGCCAAATATTTGTAATATTTTCATATTATTATTCAGTTTTCACAGTTGTTACATTTCTTTTCAGTAAAGTCTTAATTGCAGATAACAGCGTTTAATCTATGATGATATAACTCAATTATTTTCATGCACTTAAACCATAACTAAGATAAATGTTAGTGTAAGCGATTACACTGATGTGATTTGCTTCACATCTTTTTACGTCGTACTCACCTATCTTAATTCACAATAAAAAATAACCATATTGGAGGGCATCATGCCTGACGCTAAAAAACAGGGGCGGTCAAACAAGGCAATGACGTTTTTCGTCTGCTTCCTTGCCGCTCTGGCGGGATTACTCTTTGGCCTGGATATCGGTGTAATTGCTGGCGCACTGCCGTTTATTGCAGATGAATTCCAGATTACTTCGCACACGCAAGAATGGGTCGTAAGCTCCATGATGTTCGGTGCGGCAGTCGGTGCGGTGGGCAGCGGCTGGCTCTCCTTTAAACTCGGGCGCAAAAAGAGCCTGATGATCGGCGCAATTTTGTTTGTTGCCGGTTCGCTGTTCTCTGCGGCTGCGCCAAACGTTGAAGTACTGATTCTTTCCCGCGTTCTACTGGGGCTGGCGGTGGGTGTGGCCTCTTATACCGCACCGCTGTACCTCTCTGAAATTGCGCCGGAAAAAATTCGTGGCAGTATGATCTCGATGTATCAGTTGATGATCACTATCGGGATCCTCGGTGCTTATCTTTCTGATACAGCCTTCAGCTACACCGGTGCATGGCGCTGGATGCTGGGTGTGATTATCATCCCGGCAATTTTGCTGCTGATTGGTGTCTTCTTCCTGCCAGACAGCCCACGTTGGTTTGCCGCCAAACGCCGTTTTGTTGATGCCGAACGCGTGCTGCTACGCCTGCGTGACACCAGCGCGGAAGCGAAACGCGAACTGGATGAAATCCGTGAAAGTTTGCAGGTTAAACAGAGTGGCTGGGCGCTGTTTAAAGAGAACAGCAACTTCCGCCGCGCGGTGTTCCTTGGCGTACTGTTGCAGGTAATGCAGCAATTCACCGGGATGAACGTCATCATGTATTACGCGCCGAAAATCTTCGAACTGGCGGGTTATACCAACACTACCGAGCAAATGTGGGGGACCGTGATTGTCGGCCTGACCAACGTACTTGCCACCTTTATCGCAATCGGCCTTGTTGACCGCTGGGGACGTAAACCAACGCTAACGCTGGGCTTCCTGGTGATGGCTGCTGGCATGGGCGTACTCGGTACAATGATGCATATCGGTATTCACTCTCCGTCGGCGCAGTATTTCGCCATCGCCATGCTGCTGATGTTTATTGTCGGTTTTGCCATGAGTGCCGGTCCGCTGATTTGGGTACTGTGCTCCGAAATTCAGCCGCTGAAAGGCCGCGATTTTGGCATCACCTGCTCCACTGCCACCAACTGGATTGCCAACATGATCGTTGGCGCAACGTTCCTGACCATGCTCAACACGCTGGGTAACGCCAACACCTTCTGGGTGTATGCGGCTCTGAACGTACTGTTTATCCTGCTGACATTGTGGCTGGTACCGGAAACCAAACACGTTTCGCTGGAACATATTGAACGTAATCTGATGAAAGGTCGTAAACTGCGCGAAATAGGCGCTCACGATTAATCTCCCCAAGCTTCCTCCCATCGCGGAGGAAGCCACCTCTTGCAGTCATCTTTTCTTCGCTCTATCCTCTGCCGCTATGAAAACATCCCGTCTCCCTATCGCCATCCAACAGGCCGTTATGCGTCGCCTGCGGGAAAAACTCGCCCAGGCCAACCTGAAGCTAGGGCGTAACTACCCGGAGCCAAAACTCTCTTACACCCAGCGCGGAACCTCCGCCGGAACAGCCTGGCTGGAAAGCTATGAAATTCGCCTCAATCCCGTTTTGCTGTTGGAAAACAGTGAAGCCTTTATTGAAGAAGTGGTGCCGCACGAACTGGCACATTTGCTGGTATGGAAACATTTCGGCCGCGTAGCGCCACATGGCAAAGAGTGGAAGTGGATGATGGAAAACGTGCTGGGTGTTCCCGCCCGTCGTACGCATCAGTTCGAACTGCAATCCGTGCGTCGCAACACCTTCCCCTACCGCTGCAAGTGCCAGGAGCATCAGCTTACCGTACGCCGCCATAATCGCGTAGTTCGTGGCGAGGCCGTCTATCGCTGTGTTCACTGCGGTGAACAGCTGGTTGCGAAATAACCATCTGAACTATCAGGAACTTTCCTGATCTGGCTGATTGCATACCAAAACAACTTTCGCTACGTTGCTGGCTCGTTTTAACACGGAGTAAGTGATGTACCGTTATTTGTCTATTGCTGCGGTGGTACTGAGCGCAGCATTTTCCGGCCCGGCGTTGGCCGAAGGTATCAATAGTTTTTCTCAGGCGAAAGCCGCGGCGGTAAAAGTCCACGCTGACGCGCCCGGTACGTTTTATTGCGGATGTAAAATTAACTGGCAGGGCAAAAAAGGCGTTGTTGATCTGCAATCGTGCGGCTATCAGGTGCGCAAAAATGAAAACCGCGCCAGCCGCGTAGAGTGGGAACACGTCGTTCCCGCCTGGCAATTCGGTCACCAGCGCCAGTGCTGGCAGGACGGTGGACGTAAAAACTGCGCTAAAGATCCGGTCTATCGCAAGATGGAAAGCGATATGCATAACCTGCAGCCGTCAGTCGGTGAGGTGAATGGCGATCGCGGCAACTTTATGTACAGCCAGTGGAATGGCGGCGAAGGCCAGTACGGTCAATGCGCCATGAAGGTCGATTTCAAAGAAAAAGCTGCCGAACCACCAGCGCGTGCACGCGGTGCCATTGCGCGCACCTACTTCTATATGCGCGACCAATACAACCTGACACTCTCTCGCCAGCAAACGCAGCTGTTCAACGCATGGAACAAGATGTATCCGGTTACCGACTGGGAGTGCGAGCGCGATGAACGCATCGCGAAGGTGCAGGGCAATCATAACCCGTATGTGCAACGCGCTTGCCAGGCGCGAAAGAGCTAACCTACACTAGCGGGATTCTTTTTGTTAACCCCTACCCCACGCGTACAACCGCGTGGGGAGACGACGCGGATTTTTAACTATGCGTATCCCCCGCATTTATCATCCTGAACCACTGACCAGCCATTCTCACATCGCGCTTTGCGAAGATGCCGCCAACCATATCGGGCGCGTACTGCGCATGGGGCCGGGGCAGGCGTTGCAATTGTTTGACGGTAGCAACCAGGTCTTTGACGCCGAAATTACCAGCGCCAGCAAAAAAAGCGTGGAAGTGAAGGTGCTGGAAGGCCAGCTCGACGATCGCGAATCTCCGCTGCATATTCACCTCGGTCAGGTGATGTCGCGTGGTGAAAAAATGGAATTTACGATCCAGAAATCGATCGAACTCGGTGTAAGCCTCATTACGCCACTTTTTTCTGAGCGCTGCGGCGTTAAACTGGATAGTGAACGTCTGAACAAGAAGCTCCAGCAGTGGCAGAAGATTGCAATTGCTGCCTGTGAGCAGTGTGGTCGTAACCGGGTGCCGGAAATCCGTCCAGCGATGGATCTGGAAGCCTGGTGTGCAGAGCAGGATGAAGGACTGAAACTGAATCTTCACCCGCGCGCCAGTAACAGCATCAATACGTTGCCGTTACCGGTTGAACGCGTCCGCCTGCTGATTGGCCCGGAAGGCGGTTTATCGGCAGATGAAATTGCCATGACTGCCCGCTATCAATTTACTGATATCCTGTTGGGACCTCGCGTTTTGCGTACAGAGACAACTGCGCTCACCGCCATTACCGCGCTACAAGTACGATTTGGCGATTTGGGCTAACGGAGAAGAATAATGATCAAGCTCGGCATCGTGATGGACCCCATCGCAAACATCAACATCAAGAAAGATTCCAGTTTCGCTATGTTGCTGGAAGCACAGCGTCGTGGTTACGAACTTCACTATATGGAGATGGGCGATCTGTATCTGATCAATGGCGAAGCCCGCGCCCATACCCGCACGCTGAACGTGAAGCAGAACTACGAAGAGTGGTTTTCGTTCGTCGGTGAACAGGATCTGCCGCTGGCCGATCTCGATGTGATCCTGATGCGTAAAGACCCGCCGTTTGATACCGAGTTTATCTACGCGACCTATATTCTGGAACGTGCCGAAGAGAAAGGGACGCTGATCGTTAACAAGCCGCAGAGCCTGCGCGACTGTAACGAGAAACTGTTTACCGCCTGGTTCTCTGACTTAACGCCAGAAACGCTGGTTACGCGCAATAAAGCGCAGCTAAAAGCGTTCTGGGAGAAACACAGCGACATCATTCTTAAGCCGCTGGACGGTATGGGCGGCGCGTCGATTTTCCGCGTGAAAGAAGGCGATCCAAACCTCGGCGTGATTGCCGAAACCCTGACTGAGCATGGCACTCGCTACTGCATGGCGCAAAATTACCTGCCAGCCATTAAAGATGGCGACAAACGCGTGCTGGTGGTGGATGGCGAGCCGGTACCGTACTGCCTGGCGCGTATTCCGCAGGGGGGCGAAACCCGTGGCAATCTGGCTGCCGGTGGTCGCGGTGAACCTCGTCCGCTGACGGAAAGTGACTGGAAAATCGCCCGTCAGATCGGGCCGACGCTGAAAGAAAAAGGGCTGATTTTTGTTGGTCTGGATATCATCGGCGACCGTCTGACTGAAATTAACGTCACCAGCCCAACCTGTATTCGTGAGATTGAAGCAGAGTTTCCGGTGTCGATCACCGGAATGTTAATGGATGCCATCGAAGCACGTTTACAGCAGCAGTAACCCACCTTAGCGAGAAGGATCTCGTTGAGACTCTGAGTGACAGCGCCCTTCTTTCCACGCATACTGGGCGCTGTTGCTTTTTTGAACCAGGAAACAGAACCTCTGACAATGAATTTACAGCATCACTTTCTTATTGCCATGCCTGCTCTCCAGGATCCGATTTTCCGTCGTTCCGTGGTCTACATTTGCGAACATAATACCAATGGTGCAATGGGGATCATCGTCAACAAGCCGCTGGAAAATCTCAAAATTGAAGGGATTCTGGAAAAGCTGAAGATCACGCCGGAGCCGCGTGATGAATCAATCCGTCTGGATAAACCGGTTATGCTCGGCGGCCCACTGGCTGAAGATCGCGGGTTTATTTTGCATACTCCGCCCTCCAATTTTGCTTCCAGCATTCGCATTTCAGACAACACGGTGATGACCACTTCCCGCGATGTGCTGGAAACGCTCGGCACCGATAAACAACCGTCTGACGTATTGGTGGCTCTGGGCTATGCCTCCTGGGAGAAAGGCCAACTGGAACAAGAAATTCTCGATAACGCGTGGCTAACCGCCCCGGCAGATCTGAATATTCTGTTCAAAACGCCGATTGCCGACCGCTGGCGCGAGGCGGCAAAACTGATTGGTGTGGATATTCTCACCATGCCTGGTGTGGCAGGGCACGCCTGATGAGTGGAACCTTACTCGCCTTCGACTTCGGCACCAAAAGCATTGGCGTAGCGGTCGGCCAACGCATTACCGGCACCGCTCGCCCTTTGCCTGCAATTAAAGCACAGGACGGTACGCCGGACTGGAACATTATCGAGCGTTTACTGAAAGAGTGGCAGCCGGACGAAATCATCGTCGGTTTGCCGCTGAATATGGACGGCACCGAGCAACCATTGACTGCCAGAGCGCGTAAATTTGCCAACCGTATTCATGGCCGTTTCGGTGTTGAAGTAAAGCTCCATGACGAGCGTCTTAGCACTGTGGAAGCCCGTTCCGGTCTGTTTGAACAGGGCGGCTATCGGGCGCTCAACAAAGGCAAAGTTGACTCTGCCTCTGCGGTTATTATTCTCGAAAGCTATTTCGAGCAGGGATATTAAGGCGATTTAAACGCCTGGCGGAGTGTAAATAATATCATCGCGTCTTATTGCCGGATGCGGCGTGAACACCTTATCCAGCACACATCTGGCAGCGGCTATAGGTCTGATAAGACGCGTTAGCGTCGCATCAGACATTTATTGCCTTTGTAGGCCCGATAAGCTTGCGCATCGGGCATGGCAACGTCACAAACGCCCTTCCCCCACCCGGTGCTGATAACTCTGCTGAAACGTTATCATCCCCACCTGCTGCCCGGTTTGAATAACATGCGGTAACTGGTGGGTTTTCCCTTCGCGAATCAAATTCCCCACCGCGGGTGTGTTAATCAGCAATTCAAATAGCGCCACGCGTCCTTCCTGTTTATCCACTTCCAGCTTTTGTGACAGCACTGCCCGTAAACTACCTGCCAGTTGATTACGCACGGGGTCTTTTTCCTGCGCCGGAAATGAATCCACCAGTCGCTCAACTGCCTGCGCGGCACCACGCGTATGTAATGTTGCCAGCACCAAATGCCCGGTTTCTGCCGCCGTCAGTGCCAGACGGATTGTCTCGCTGTCACGCAGCTCTCCGAGCAAAATCACATCAGGATCTTCCCGCAATGCGGCCCGCAATCCCGATGCGAACGTCATACAGTGCAAACCAATTTCCCGCTGCTGGATCAAACATCGCTGGCTGGCATAGAGATATTCAACAGGATCTTCCAGCGTCAGAATATGCGCATCGGCATGTTGATTGAGATAGCCAACCATCGCCGCCAGCGTGGTAGATTTGCCACTCCCCGTCGCCCCCGTCACCAGAATCAGGCCATTCTCGCTCTTGAGTAATTCCGGCAATACCGTTGGTGCGCCAAGCTGTTCGAGCTGCGGGCAGTGCGAAGGTAACAGCCGTAACGCCAGCGAAATGCCATGCCGTTGCGCGAATGCGCTGCCACGCAATCGCTGGTTTTCCGCCAGCGACACGGCAAAATCCAGCTGACCATTCTCCAGCAATATTGCCCGCTGATCGTCATCCAGCCACTCCCGCAGTAGCTCTTCGACGTCCGGCGTATCAAACGGCGCAGCTTCCATTCTGCCGCGAATGCGCCATCGTGCGGGCCAGGCGCTGCACAGGTGTAGATCCGAGACGTTATGCTTTACACTAAGGGCCACAATTTCTTCCATATTCATACTAAGATCCTCGGAAAATGAACGATATTGCGCATAACCTGGCACAGGTCCGGGACAAAATCTCAGCGGCTGCAACGCGTTGCGGCCGTTCTCCAGAAGAAATTACGCTGCTTGCAGTCAGTAAAACAAAACCTGCGAGCGCCATCGCAGAAGCCATTGATGCCGGGCAGCGTCAATTTGGTGAAAACTACGTTCAGGAAGGGGTAGATAAAATTCGCCACTTTCAGGAACTGGGCGTAACAGGATTAGAATGGCATTTTATTGGCCCGTTGCAGTCTAATAAAAGCCGCCTGGTGGCAGAGCATTTCGACTGGTGTCATACCATCGACCGTTTGCGCATCGCTACCCGTCTCAACGACCAGCGCCCGGCAGAACTTCCCCCTCTTAACGTTCTGATTCAAATTAACATTAGTGATGAAAACAGTAAGTCCGGGATTCAACTGGCTGAACTGGACGAGCTGGCAGCTGCGGTCGCTGAACTACCGCGTTTACGTCTGCGCGGGTTGATGGCAATCCCTGCGCCTGAGTCAGAATATGTAAGGCAGTTTGAAGTTGCACGCCAAATGGCTGTAGCATTTGCCGGACTGAAAACGCGCTACCCGCATATCGACACGCTCTCTCTGGGAATGTCGGACGATATGGAAGCCGCCATTGCGGCAGGTAGCACGATGGTTCGTATCGGCACTGCAATTTTTGGTGCGCGTGATTACTCTAAAAAATAAGGAATTAAAGGAACGCCATGAATACGTTGACTTTCCTGCTTTCAACGGTCATTGAGCTGTATACCATGGTGCTGTTATTACGCATCTGGATGCAGTGGGCTCATTGTGATTTTTACAACCCCTTCTCACAGTTTGTAGTGAAGGTAACGCAGCCAATTATCGGGCCACTGCGCCGCGTTATTCCGGCAATGGGGCCAATTGACAGCGCCTCGCTGCTGGTTGCCTATATTCTCAGTTTTATCAAAGCCATCGTGCTGTTTAAAGTGGTGACCTTCCTGCCAATCATCTGGATTGCCGGTTTACTGATTCTGCTGAAAACCATCGGCCTGCTGATTTTCTGGGTCCTGCTGGTGATGGCGATTATGAGCTGGGTAAGCCAGGGGCGTAGCCCGATTGAATACGTGCTGATTCAGCTGGCCGATCCGCTGCTGCGCCCGATTCGCCGCCTGCTACCGGCAATGGGTGGGATTGATTTCTCGCCGATGATCCTCGTTCTGCTGCTGTATGTCATCAATATGGGTGTCGCAGAAGTATTACAGGCAACCGGAAATATGCTGCTGCCAGGGCTGTGGATGGCGTTATGAATGCCGTAACAGTTAATGATGACGGTCTGGTTTTACGGCTCTATATTCAGCCGAAAGCCAGCCGTGATTCTATTGTCGGTTTACATGGCGACGAAGTTAAAGTCGCCATTACCGCGCCGCCGGTTGACGGCCAGGCCAACAGTCATCTGGTGAAGTTTCTCGGTAAGCAATTCCGGGTTGCCAAAAGCCAGGTGGTGATTGAAAAAGGCGAACTTGGCCGCCACAAACAAATTAAAATCATTAATCCGCAACAAATCCCGCCAGAAATCGCGGCGTTAATTAATTAGGTATCCTATGCAAAAAGTTGTCCTCGCAACCGGCAATGTCGGTAAAGTGCGTGAGCTGGCGTCGCTGCTTAGCGACTTCGGTCTTGATATCGTGGCCCAAACAGACCTCGGCGTTGATTCCGCTGAAGAAACCGGCCTGACCTTTATCGAAAACGCGATTCTGAAAGCGCGCCATGCGGCAAAAGTGACCGCTTTACCGGCAATTGCCGACGACTCTGGTCTGGCGGTAGATGTGCTTGGCGGCGCGCCGGGCATTTACTCCGCGCGTTATTCCGGTGAAGACGCGACCGATCAAAAGAATCTGCAAAAACTGCTGGAAACAATGAAAGACGTACCGGACGACCAACGTCAGGCGCGTTTCCACTGCGTGCTGGTATATCTGCGTCACGCGGAAGATCCCACTCCGCTGGTATGCCACGGTAGCTGGCCGGGCGTGATTACTCGTGAACCAGCGGGCACTGGTGGCTTTGGTTATGATCCAATCTTCTTCGTACCTTCCGAAGGGAAAACCGCCGCCGAACTGACCCGCGAAGAAAAGAGCGCCATTTCCCACCGTGGTCAGGCGTTGAAACTGCTGCTGGACGCTTTACGTAATGGTTAAATTACCTCCGCTGAGTCTCTACATTCACATCCCGTGGTGCGTGCAGAAATGCCCGTACTGCGATTTCAACTCTCACGCGTTGAAAGGAGAAGTGCCGCACGACGATTATGTTCAGCATCTGCTTAACGATCTGGACAACGATGTGGCTTACGCTCAGGGCCGTGAAGTAAAGACAATCTTTATTGGCGGTGGTACGCCGAGCCTGCTTTCCGGCCCGGCGATGCAAACGCTGCTGGACGGCGTGCGTGCGCGTTTGCCGCTGGCAGCGGATGCAGAAATTACTATGGAAGCGAACCCTGGCACGGTAGAAGCCGATCGCTTTGTCGATTATCAGCGTGCTGGTGTGAACCGCATCTCTATTGGTGTGCAGAGTTTTAGCGAAGAAAAGCTGAAACGACTTGGGCGTATTCATGGCCCGCAAGAAGCGAAACGCGCGGCGAAGCTGGCGAGCGGTTTAGGGTTACGTAGCTTTAACCTTGATTTGATGCATGGGCTGCCGGATCAATCACTGGAAGAGGCGCTTGGCGATCTACGCCAGGCCATTGAACTGAATCCGCCGCATCTTTCCTGGTATCAACTGACCATCGAACCCAATACGCTGTTTGGTTCGCGACCACCGGTGCTGCCGGACGATGACGCGTTGTGGGATATATTCGAACAGGGGCATCAGTTATTAACCGCAGCGGGTTATCAGCAATATGAAACTTCCGCTTACGCCAAACCCGGTTATCAGTGCCAGCACAATCTCAACTACTGGCGCTTTGGTGACTACATCGGTATTGGCTGCGGCGCACACGGCAAAGTGACCTTCCCGGATGGGCGCATTCTGCGTACCACCAAAACGCGTCATCCGCGTGGTTTTATGCAAGGAAGGTATCTGGAAAGCCAGCGTGATGTCGAAGCCACAGATAAGCCGTTTGAGTTCTTTATGAATCGCTTCCGTCTGCTGGAGGCCGCGCCGCGCGTGGAGTTTATTGCGTATACCGGGCTTTGCGAAGATGTGATTCGCCCACAGTTAGACGAGGCGATTGCCCAGGGTTATCTCACCGAATGTGCGGATTACTGGCAGATAACGGAACATGGGAAGCTGTTTTTAAATTCGCTGCTGGAGCTTTTTCTGGCTGAGTAAACTTGTATTGCCGGATGCGGCGTGAACGCCTTATCCAGCCGACATGTGGCAGCGGTTGTAGGTCTGATAAGACGCGCAAGCGTCGCATCAGACGTTGATTGCCGGATGCGGGGTCAACGCCGCATCCTGCTACAAATCGTGCACTATATCAAACTTACTTAATCACCCCATTGCGCCGCAGTTGTTCGGTATCTTTTTTCCAGCGTTCATTAGCTTGGTTGATATCGTCAATTTTCATCAAAATCGCGACTTTTTTACTGTTTATTTCTGAAACTTTCATCGTTAACGGATATTGCCCTTTTTCGAGCGTTACCCAGTCATCCTGCAATTTACGGCTAAGTTTTTGTGATTGCAGAAAAGTCTGTCGCCGTTGTTCGTTGATATCGAAATCTCGTTTCTGCTGAATCGGCACTTCATAACACTCTTCACTCTGTTTATGACATGCCGCAATCGCCGGTTGATAAACCTCTTTGTCATATTTAACCGCGAACGCCTCGCTATCGTTCTGTTTATTAAACTCATCACGCTGTTGGTGAATTTTTTTAAAGGCGTCTTCGCGGGTCATTTGCTTACCGTTTGCATCTTTTCCCCAATATGCATCCGCTGCTTTCTGCGCCGCCACCATTTGCTTATCAAGCGCTTTCACTTCCTTTTCCAGCGCAGGAATCGAGTTCTTCTGGGTATTCAACGCAGATTCAAGCTGACTAAAGCGATAATTGAAATCTTCGCTATTCACGATCAGATATTTATTATTCGTTTTGATATCGTCGACCACCCGCCCACGATCGCTGGCTGCCGCCTGAAAAGAGTAAAAGTTCACCGACCAGCCAGACGCGGGCGTTCCTTTACTGGTTAACATCGCCGAGAATTTTACCGGTTTATCTTTCGTCCAGGTCTGTTCGAGCAGTTCGTAATCTGCCAACTGACCGACCCAGGTATAGAGATCGTCACTGGAAGAGACATCGCCTTCCGCTGACCAGGTGGCCTGATTACCCTTAGCATCAAGATTTTTTAAGGTGATAGCATCAAGCTTGAGAATGCCGTGATACTGCTTTTTGAATTGATCTTTTAAGATATTTTCAGTTGGTGGTTCGCCATCTGCCCAGACATTACCTGTCATCAACATAAGCAGCGCCGTGCCAACAATCCATTGCTTTTTCACCCGAAAACCCTCGCGCAGAATAATTTATTCCGGTGATTATCATTAGGGTAATTAAAATTGGCAATGGACGTGAGTCTGAAGTGAAAAAGCCCCGGCACGATACCAGGGCGAGGCGATTAGTACTGATTGAAGATCTGCTGGATCTGCTGCGGATCTTTGGTTTGCGTCAGAGCCAGTTGCAGCAGAACGCGCGCTTTTTGCGGGTTCAGCGTGCCAGAGGCGACGAAGCCGTATTTCGCATCATCCACTTCGGCATCCTGAGTGGTAGCGCCCGTCGGTACGCGGGAAGAACGCACGACTGCAGTACCGGTTTTCACGGCGGTCGCCAGCGTGTCGAACACAGATTTATACAGGTTGCCGTTACCCACACCAGCGCTAACGATGCCATCATAGCCCGCATCTACCAGTGCTTTAGCCGGAAGATCGGATGCGTTAGCGTAGTTATAAACAATGCCGACTTTCGGCAGTTCATTCAGCTTAGAGACATCGAATGGCGTGTCGCTGGTATGCTTACGTGCCGGGGTACGCTGGTAGTCAATCTTACCGTTGTGAATGTAACCCAGAGGACCGTAGTTAACAGACTTGAAGGTCGCTACGTCGGTGGTGTTGGTTTTGGTGACGTCACGGCCATCAAGCACGGTGTCATTCATCACTACCAGCACGCCACGGTTGGCGGAGGCTTTATCAGCTGCGGTCACTACCGCGTTATACAGGTTGAATGGACCGTCTGCGCTCATAGACGTGGACGGACGCATTGCGCCGACCATCACCACCGGTTTGTCGCATTTCACCGTCAGGTCGAGGAAGTAAGCAGTTTCTTCCATCGTGTCGGTACCGTGGGTAATGACGAAGCCGTCGGTCTTATCGCAGTCGGTGTTAATTTTTTTCGCCAGTGTCAGCCAGACATTATCGTTCATGTCCTGGGAGCCGATATTCACTACCTGCTCGCCTTTAACGTTCGCAATGTCTTTTAGTTGCGGCACCGCATTAACCAGATTTTCTACGCCAACTTTACCCGCTGTGTAGTTAGATTTGGTTGCGGAGTCACCACCACCGGCAATGGTCCCGCCGGTTGCTAAAATGGTGATATTGGGTAATGCCAATGCTGCACCACTAAAACCCATAACCAGTGCGGCAAGTGCCGTCTTTTTGAAAAACTCCATTTCATTCCTCCAGTTACGTGAACGCTACGCATTATCCCTTAGCTCTGTATGGGAAATTTGACGTTAAACAATTTACAACGTGAATATATTTTGGAGATCTACAAAGTTAGAGGCAGGTAACAAAACGAAGAATTAAACGGCATAAAAAAGTATTATGCCGTCTTAAAATAGAGGATTATTTTAAATTCCCGACTAGGGCTTTGCGGCTATCTTCCAGAGTCACAACGCGGCTACAAACATCTTTGCCAAACTGCTGGAAATCTTTTTCCTGCTTTTTCCACTCGGTTTGGATTGAGGATTGCAGCCCCCCCAGGCTTCCCAGCACATTCTGTAATGGGTTACCGCCGCTTTTCAGCACCGCTTTCGCGCCCATTTCATTAATGCTGTCCTGTAAAATTCCACCCATTGCCTGATTCACTAATTGCTGGCCTTCGGCGCGAACCTGATCAATGGCTTTATAGTGAAACGTCAGGCCATCGCTGCGCGTTTCAATAATGCGGTTCATCTGCTCTTTCAGCTGCGCATCAAGTTTGGTCAGACGGCTGCGCATTTTGCTGCTTTCGCCCATCTCCTGAACGATAATTTTATCCAGAGCAATACGGGCTTTCTCGACGCGGCTTTTCGCGCCTTCATCAATCCACGGCAGCGTGCTGCGTAGTTCAGCCTGATAATCCTTCGCCTGCTCGCGCTGGGCGGCATTCAGGGAATATTGCTTACCGTTATACATCACGTTGCCGTCTGGCGTGATCACCAGATTGCCGTTTTCGCCCTTCACCTGCACGGTTTGCGGGCTGACAATCACATCGTCACGCGGCGTGACGCTGCACTGGTAGTCGGCGTGAGCGGTCATTGCCGTCACTGAAAGTGCTGCCGCCAGCAGCATTTTGCGCATCATAGTCTTCCCTCAAGAAAAAATCAGGCCAGCATTTGCTGGCCCCAGATTGATAACAAAGTACGCGTTTTCCATGCCGGATGCGGCGTAAACACCTTATCCCGCCTACTCGATCGTGCATCTTTCCAGGCCTGATAAGCGTAGCGCATCAGGCAGTTTTGCATTTGTCATCGCCCGTATGCTTTCTTAGTCCCACCAAACGTCGAAAAGTTCGCTGGTGCGTACCTCATCCAGTTTGCGCTCTTCCAGCCACTTACGCACAATCGCCTGATGTTCTTCGGTGCATTTGCCGATTTCCTGCATGCAGATCAGACCTTCCCAGGCCAGATAACCGCTGCCGTCAAAGGCCAGTTTGTTCGGTTCGATAACCTCGTTAATAAAATCATCAACGGTTTTATCAATCTGTTCTTCCGATGTACCTTCCGGGAATCGCCATGCCACCGAAAATCCTAATTCCTGGAATTCGTCGATGTGCATTTTTTTACGCAGACGACGGCTACGGTTCTTTGCCATTATTTCACCCTCTCGAACATTAAGTCCCATACTCCGTGACCAAGACGATGACCACGTTGTTCAAATTTCGTCACCGGACGTGATGCCGGACGCGGTACGTAATCATTGCTCTCTGACAGGTTTTTATAACCGTCAATAGAAGACATCACTTCAAGCATATGTTCCGCATAAGGTTCCCAGTCGGTCGCCATATGGAATACGCCCCCCAGCTGCAGTTTGCTTTTTACCAGTTCGGCAAACGGCACCTGAACGATACGGCGTTTATTATGGCGCGCTTTGTGCCACGGGTCAGGGAAAAAGAGCTGCACCATGCGCAATGAATTGTCAGGAATCATTTTATGCAGCACTTCAACCGCATCGTGACACATCACGCGCAGGTTGCTTAAACCTTCTTCATGCGCAGAAGCCAGGCACGCACCAACGCCCGGTGAATGCACTTCAATGCCGAGGAAGTCCTGCTCAGGGCGATCTTTAGCCATTGCCACCAGCGACGCCCCCATGCCAAAACCAATCTCAAGCGTCACCGGCGCTTCACGGCCAAAAAGCGCGGGGAAATCCAGCATATCTTCGCTGAACTCAACGCCCATCACCGGCCAGTAGTTTTCCAGCGCATGTTCCTGGCCTTTGGTCAGTCGCCCCTGGCGGCGCACAAAACTACGGATACGGCGCAGTGGGCGGCCGTTTTCATCAAATTCCGGTGAAATGACGTCGTTTTTCATAAAGGTTTAGTCGCTTGTGAAAGTGTTCTGAAAACGGGCATTATCCAAAGTTAGTTGCCGGATGCAAGCATGATAAGGCCGTGGCTGCGGAAAGTTCCGGTTTACACCCTGCCGTCGCTGTGCTGCAATCTTGCCCCCAACAACAGTGAATTCGGTGACCATGCAAGCGTCGCAATTTTCAGCCCAGGTTCTGGACTGGTACGATAAATACGGGCGAAAAACTCTGCCCTGGCAAATTGACAAGACGCCCTACAAAGTATGGCTCTCAGAAGTGATGTTGCAACAAACTCAGGTTGCGACCGTTATCCCCTATTTTGAACGCTTTATGGCGCGCTTCCCGACGGTGACCGATCTCGCCAATGCGCCGCTCGACGAAGTTCTCCACTTGTGGACCGGGCTTGGCTATTACGCCCGCGCGCGCAATCTGCATAAAGCGGCACAACAAGTGGCGACCTTACACGGCGGTAAATTCCCGGAAACCTTTGAGGAAGTTGCAGCACTGCCGGGCGTCGGGCGTTCCACCGCAGGCGCGATTCTCTCGCTTTCTCTGGGTAAGCACTTTCCGATTCTCGACGGTAACGTCAAACGGGTGCTGGCGCGCTGCTATGCTGTAAGCGGCTGGCCAGGGAAAAAAGAGGTCGAGAATAAATTATGGAGTTTGAGCGAGCAGATGACGCCCGCGGTTGGCGTGGAACGGTTTAATCAGGCGATGATGGATTTGGGTGCGATGATTTGTACGCGCTCGAAACCGAAATGTTCGCTCTGTCCGCTACAAAACGGATGTATTGCCGCCGCCAACAATAGCTGGGCGCTTTATCCGGGCAAAAAACCGAAACAGACGCTGCCGGAGCGCACCGGCTACTTTTTGCTATTACAGCACGAAGATGAAGTATTGCTGGCGCAGCGTCCGCCGAGCGGATTGTGGGGCGGTTTATACTGTTTCCCGCAGTTTGCCGACGAAGAAAGTTTGCGGCAGTGGCTGGCGCAACGGCAGATTGCTGCCGATAACCTGACGCAACTGACCGCGTTTCGGCATACCTTCAGCCATTTCCACTTAGATATTGTGCCTATGTGGCTTCCCGTGTCGTCATTCACCGGCTGCATGGATGAAGGCAATGCGCTCTGGTATAACTTAGCGCAACCGCCGTCAGTTGGCCTGGCGGCTCCCGTGGAGCGTTTGTTACAGCAGTTACGCACTGGCGCGCCGGTTTAGCGCGTGAGTCGATAAAGAGGATGATTTATGAGCAGAACGATTTTTTGTACTTTCCTGCAACGTGAAGCAGAAGGTCAGGATTTTCAGCTGTACCCCGGCGAGCTGGGAAAACGCATCTATAACGAGATCTCCAAAGAAGCCTGGGCGCAGTGGCAGCACAAGCAAACCATGCTGATTAATGAAAAGAAACTCAACATGATGAATGCCGAGCACCGCAAGCTGCTTGAGCAGGAGATGGTCAACTTCCTGTTCGAGGGTAAAGAGGTGCATATCGAGGGCTATACGCCGGAAGATAAAAAATAAAAACAGTGCCGGAGCACGCCTCCGGCAACTTGCATAAAAACAAACACAACACGCACCCGGAATGATGAAAAAATATCTCGCGCTGGCTTTGATTGCGCCGTTGCTCATCTCCTGTTCGACGACCAAAAAAGGCGATACCTATAACGAAGCCTGGGTCAAAGATACCAACGGTTTTGATATTCTGATGGGGCAATTTGCCCACAATATTGAGAACATCTGGGGATTCAAAGAGGTGGTGATCGCCGGTCCTAAGGACTACGTGAAATACACCGATCAATATCAGACCCGCAGCCACATCAACTTCGATGACGGTACGATTACTATCGAAACTATCGCCGGGACAGAACCTGCCGCGCATTTGCGCCGGGCAATTATCAAAACGTTGCTGATGGGTGACGATCCGAGTTCGGTCGATCTCTATTCCGACGTTGATGATATTACGATTTCGAAAGAACCTTTCCTTTACGGTCAGGTGGTGGACAACACCGGGCAGCCGATTCGCTGGGAAGGTCGCGCAAGCAACTTCGCGGATTATCTGCTGAAAAACCGTCTGCAAAGCCGCAGTAACGGGCTGCGTATCATCTACAGCGTCACCATTAACATGGTACCGAACCACCTTGATAAACGTGCGCACAAATATCTCGGTATGGTCCGCCAGGCGTCACGGAAATATGGCGTTGATGAGTCGCTGATTCTGGCAATTATGCAGACTGAATCTTCCTTTAACCCGTATGCGGTCAGCCGTTCCGATGCGCTGGGATTAATGCAGGTGGTACAACATACTGCCGGGAAAGATGTGTTCCGCTCGCAGGGGAAATCCGGCACGCCGAGCCGCAGTTTCTTGTTTGATCCTGCCAGCAATATTGATACCGGCACCGCGTATCTGGCGATGCTGAACAATGTTTATCTCGGCGGAATTGATAACCCAACATCGCGGCGTTATGCCGTCATCACCGCCTATAACGGCGGCGCAGGCAGCGTGCTGCGAGTCTTTTCGAATGATAAGATTCAGGCTGCCAATATTATTAACACCATGACGCCGGGCGATGTTTATCAGACGCTGACGACCCGCCATCCCTCTGCGGAATCTCGCCGTTATCTTTATAAAGTGAATACCGCGCAAAAATCCTACCGCCGCCGATAATTCCATTAACCGCCCCTGACGATGCTCAGGGGCAAAAATGTTATCCACATCACAATTTCGTTTTGCAAATTGGGAATGTTTGCAATTATTTGCCACAGGTAACAAAAAACCAGTCCGCGAAGTTGATAGAATCGCATCATCTCGCACGGTCAAATGTGCTTTTTCAAACACTCATCCGCATCACGATGTGAGGAAATTAACATGAATCTTAAGCTGCAGCTGAAAATCCTCTCTTTTCTGCAGTTCTGTCTGTGGGGAAGTTGGCTGACGACCCTCGGCTCCTATATGTTTGTTACCCTGAAGTTTGACGGTGCTTCTATTGGCGCAGTTTATAGCTCACTGGGTATCGCAGCGGTCTTTATGCCTGCGCTGCTGGGGATTGTGGCCGACAAATGGTTAAGTGCGAAATGGGTATATGCCATTTGCCACACCATTGGCGCTATCACGCTGTTCATGGCGGCACAGGTCACGACACCGGAAGCGATGTTCCTTGTGATATTGATTAACTCGTTTGCTTATATGCCAACGCTTGGGTTAATCAACACCATCTCTTACTATCGCCTGCAAAATGCCGGGATGGATATCGTTACTGACTTCCCGCCAATCCGTATCTGGGGCACCATCGGCTTTATCATGGCAATGTGGGTGGTGAGCCTGTCTGGCTTCGAATTAAGCCACATGCAGCTGTATATTGGCGCAGCACTTTCCGCCATTCTGGTTCTGTTTACCCTGACTCTGCCGCATATTCCGGTTGCTAAACAGCAAGCGAATCAGAGCTGGACAACCCTGCTGGGCCTCGATGCATTCGCGCTGTTTAAAAACAAGCGTATGGCAATCTTCTTCATCTTCTCAATGCTGCTGGGCGCGGAACTGCAGATTACCAACATGTTCGGTAACACCTTCCTGCACAGCTTCGACAAAGATCCGATGTTTGCCAGCAGCTTCATCGTGCAGCATGCGTCAATCATCATGTCGATTTCGCAGATCTCTGAAACCCTGTTCATTCTGACCATCCCGTTCTTCTTAAGCCGCTACGGCATTAAGAACGTAATGATGATCAGTATCGTGGCGTGGATCCTGCGTTTTGCGCTGTTTGCTTACGGTGACCCGACTCCGTTCGGCACCGTACTGCTGGTTCTGTCGATGATTGTTTACGGCTGCGCATTCGACTTCTTCAACATCTCTGGTTCGGTGTTTGTCGAAAAAGAAGTTAGCCCGGCAATTCGCGCCAGTGCGCAGGGGATGTTCCTGATGATGACTAACGGCTTCGGCTGTATCCTCGGCGGCATCGTGAGCGGTAAAGTGGTTGAGATGTACACCCAAAACGGCATTACCGACTGGCAGACCGTATGGCTGATTTTCGCAGGTTACTCCGTGGTTCTGGCCTTCGCGTTCATGGCGATGTTCAAATATAAACACGTTCGTGTCCCGACAGGCACACAGACGGTTAGCCACTAATTACGCAAAGAAAAACGGGTCGCCAGAAGGTGACCCGTTTTTTTATTCTTACTTCAACACATACCCGTACAACCGTTTCATGCCATCTGCATCGGTTTCGCTATAGACACCTTGCAGCTCCGGCGAAAATCCCGGCAACAAATTCACCCCTTCTTCCAGCGCAAGGAAATAACGTTGAACCGCCCCACCCCAGACTTCTCCGGGTACCACGCAAAGCACGCCTGGTGGATAAGGCAACGCCCCTTCTGCCGCAATTCGCCCTTCGGCATCACGAATCCGCACCAACTCCACTTCACCGCGAATATAAGCGCTATGCGCATCCTGGGGATTCATCACCACTGACGGGAAACTCTGCTGGCGGAACATCGCTTTTTGTAGGTCTTTGACGTCGAAACTGACATACAAATCGTGCATCTCCTGACACAACTGGCGCAGGGTGTAGTCGCGATAGCGCACCGGATATTTGTTATAAACGCTCGGCAACACCTCAGCCAGCGGCGAGTCATCCTCAATATGCTGTTCAAACTGCGCCAGCATCGCCACCAGTTGTGCCAGCTTCTCGTGGCTTTCCGCCGGAGTTAATAAGAACAGAATGGAGTTGAGATCGCACTTCTCCGGCACAATGCCGTTCTCACGCAGGTAGTGCGCCAGAATCGTCGCCGGAACGCCAAAGTCGCTATATTCGCCGGTTTCGGCATTGATACCTGGTGTAGTGAGTAACAGCTTGCACGGATCAACAAAATACTGATCCGCGGCATATCCTTCAAAGCCGTGCCACTTCGCCCCCGGCTCAAAACTGAAAAAACGACGGTCACTGGCTAACACTGATGTCGGATAATCCTGCCACAATTTGCCATCAACAACAGGCGGGATAAACGGGCGGAACAGCTTACAGCGCGCAAGAATCGCCTTCCGGGCTTCAATCCCCAACGCAACGCACTCCGCCCACAGCCGACGCCCACTCTCCCCTTCATGAATTTTGGCGTTAACGTCCAGCGCGGCAAACAGCGGATAGAACGGGCTGGTAGAAGCATGGAGCATAAAGGCATTATTTAACCGCTTATGCGGGCAAAAACGCGCCTGCCCGCGAATATGGTTATCTTTTTTATGGATCTGCGATGTCTGCGAGAAGCCCGCCTGCTGTTTGTGCACCGACCGGGTCACAAAGATCCCCGGATCGTTTTCGTTAAGTTCTAACAGCAGCGGCGAGCTATCCGCCATCATCGGGATAAACTGTTCGTAACCGACCCACGCGGAATCAAACAGAATGTAATCACACAGATGCCCAACGGTATCGATCACCTGACGGGCGTTATAGACAGTGCCGTCATAGGTTCCCAGCTGAATAATCGCCAGGCGAAACGGGCGCGGCAGGTCGGCTTTTTCTGGCGCAACGTCGCGAATTTGCTGGCGCAGATACTCTTCATTAAAACAGTGCGCATCAATACCGCCAATGAAACCAAACGGGTTACGTGAAGCTTCCAGATAGACCGGCGTCGCCCCCGCCTGAATCAGCGCGCCGTGATGATTCGACTTATGGTTGTTACGGTCGAAGAGCACCAGATCGCCACGCGTTAACAGCGCATTCGTCACCACTTTATTCGCTGCCGATGTGCCGTTCAGTACAAAATAGGTTTTATCGGCATGAAAGACTTTGGCTGCGAATTTCTGCGCATCCTTCGCCGATCCTTCATGAATAAGCAGATCGCCCAATTTTACGTCAGCGTTACACATATCGGCGCGAAAGATGTTCTCGCCAAAGAAATCGTAAAAATGGCGTCCGGCAGGATGCTTTTTAAAGAACGCACCATGTTGATGTCCAGGGCAAGCAAAGGTGCTGTTGCCCATCTCAACGTACTGCGTCAGCGTGTCATAAAACGGTGGCAGCAAATTCTCTTCATACTGACAGGCTGCGGATTCCAGCTCCAGCCACTGCTGCTCGTTGCCGTTGATTACCGCCGTAACGCCCGCAGGTAATTCAACAGCATGTTCGGAATACAAAAACACCGGTAGATGAAAACCGGTGCGCTTAAGCAACGCAAGAATGCCACTGCGACTATCCGCAGCGGTAATGACGACTGCCGCGACGTCCGTAAAATCAGTATCTCCCAACGCCACCACGCGGCGATGAGTAGAAAGTCGGGATACCAGTTCACTACTGGCGGCAATATTCATTGATTTCATAAGCGCAAAACCCGTTTCGGGGAAGTAAGAATACCGGACAAGGTGAAAAACCCTGCCCCACGAGATATGGGTCAAACTGGTCACCAGCTCCGACCGCCAGACATCAGTAAAAGCAGAAACGCTCTGATTTTACTGTTGTCCTGCAGTGAGCGTGCGTTAACCTCACCGCATGAGCAGAAAAAGGGAGGAGTTTCGCGCGAAACGGCGATAAGCGAGAGAATGTAAGGAGGTGGCGTGCATCGGGCAAACTCCGTACAGAGAGGAGAAAATTCGCGCAATCATGGCACCTTTCGCCAGAGCGTGCAAGCCAGGACTTTGCGAACAAACAAGCCATCGAAGGAGCCAAACGGTCATAATAAGAAAATCAGACAATGCAGCTAACAGGAACTCTTGTGGTCATCGGTCCTTTTATCAACGCAAGTGCAGTATTACTGGGTGGCGTTCTCGGTGCACTCCTTAGTCAACGCTTACCGGAACGTATCCGCGTCTCCATGACATCAATTTTTGGTCTGGCATCGCTGGGGATTGGTATTTTACTGGTGGTGAAATGCGCCAACCTTCCGGCGATGGTTTTAACAACCTTACTCGGGGCATTAATCGGCGAAATTTGTCTGCTGGAAAAAGGCGTCAATACCGCGGTCACCAAAGCACAAAATCTGTTTCGCCACTCACGTAAGAAGCCAGCGCATGAATCTTTTATTCAGAATTATGTCGCGATTATTGTCCTGTTTTGCGCCAGCGGCACCGGGATCTTCGGGGCGATGAACGAAGGGATGACCGGCGATCCGAGTATTTTAATCGCCAAGTCATTTCTCGATTTCTTTACGGCGATGATCTTCGCCTGCTCGTTGGGTATTGCGGTGTCGGTGATTAGCATTCCATTACTGATCATCCAGTTAACGCTGGCGTGGGCTGCCGCGCTGATATTACCGCTGACCACACCGTCGATGATGGCAGACTTCAGCGCTGTAGGCGGTTTATTGCTGCTGGCAACCGGATTACGCATCTGTGGCATTAAAATGTTCCCGGTGGTCAACATGCTTCCAGCACTCCTTCTGGCAATGCCGCTTTCCGCCGCCTGGACCGCCTGGTTTGCCTGACAATGCGTGCAATAGCGGCAAAGTGATGATAGATTGTGCAGTCTGCCCTAAATTGAAGAAATTTGATTGACGAGACGAGGCGAATCAGGTTTAATGCGCCCCGTTGCCCGGATAGCTCAGTCGGTAGAGCAGGGGATTGAAAATCCCCGTGTCCTTGGTTCGATTCCGAGTCCGGGCACCAAATTCATATCAACGGACCTCCACGGAGGTCCGTTTTTCGTTTCAGAACACCATGATTTAAGTGTTCTTCCTCCAAATCAATTCTACCGAACTCAACCAGATTCCCCCCACATCAACCCCATTGTGTGGGTATAATTGCGGGTATACCTCAGTTCGACAGAATTTGTACCCTCTTTAACGCATTCAGAAGGCTGAAATATGGCACTGACTGACGCAAAAATTCGGGCTGCAAAGCCCACTGACAAGGCGTATAAACTCACTGACGGAGCTGGCATGCTCATGCTGGTACATCCCAATAGTTCCCGTTACTGGCGTCTCCGTTATCGTATTTTGGGTAAGGAGAAGACTCTTGCACTTGGTGTGTATCCAGAAGTTTCTCTCTCCGAAGCTCGTGCAAAACGGGATGAGGCCCGAAAACTAATTTCGGCGGGGATTGACCCTTGCGAACAGAAAAGAGCTAAAAAAGTAGTCCCTGATTTACAGCTCTCTTTTGAACATATTGCACGACGCTGGCATGCCAGTAATAAACAATGGACACAATCACACAGCGATAAAGTACTCAAAAGCCTCGAGACGCATGTTTTCCCTTTTATCGGCAACCGGGATATCACAAAACTCAACACTCCGGACCTGCTTATCCCAGTTCGCGCTGCAGAGGCTAAACAGATTTATGAAATCGCCAGTCGTCTGCAGCAAAGGATATCTGCTGTAATGCGTTATGCCGTACAGTCTGGCATCATCAGATATAATCCTGCTCTGGATATGGCTGGCGCATTGACCACTGTAAAACGCCAGCATCGCCCCGCTCTTGATCTTTCACGTCTTCCTGAACTTCTGTCCCGTATTGGCAGTTATAAAGGTCAGCCTGTTACCCGACTTGCTGTTATGCTGAATTTACTGGTTTTTATTCGCTCCAGTGAACTCAGATATGCCCGCTGGTCAGAAATTGATATTGAAAATGCCATGTGGACTATTCCTGCTGAACGCGAGCCTCTGCCAGGCGTAAATTTCTCGCACCGGGGTTCCAAGATGAGAACTCCGCATCTTGTTCCCCTCAGCAAGCAGGCTGTAGCTATACTTACAGAACTTCAGACATGGGCTGGTGAAAATGGTCTGGTCTTTACGGGAGCACATGACCCGCATAAACCAATCAGTGAAAACACCGTAAATAAAGCCCTCAGAGTTATGGGGTATGACACAACCCAGGATATCTGTGGGCATGGATTCAGGACGATGGCATGTAGCGCGTTAATAGAATCAGGATTGTGGTCCCGTGATGCAGTGGAACGTCAGATGAGTCATCAGGAGCGTAATGGTGTACGTGCTGCTTACATTCATAAAGCAGAACATCTGGGAGAACGCCGACTGATGCTACAGTGGTGGGCCGATTTTCTGAATGCAAACAGAGAAAGATTTATCAGTCCATTTGAATATGCAAAGATTAATAATCCGTTAAAACAGTAATCATCCCGGGCAAATGCCCGGGAACTACTCCAGGACTATTTTCTTTGTTAAAAAAAGACAAACGGTATGAACTGATGTATTTACTGTTTACCTGATTGCACCCTGCAGGGGATTATCAGAATCCACGATTATTCATTATTTATATATATTCAATAAAAAGGAACCTCAAAAAAAAAATCCCGCACTCACAGGGTGATGCGGGATAACTGACGTAAGGAATGCTGCCGGGATTTGGTGGTCCCTTGTGCTGATATGAATACAGATTCTATTTTATACATAATACTTTTCAGTACAAGCGACTGTATTACAGTTTGCCATATATGATTACCTGTGATCCGGAAGAATAAGTGGCTGCAGCTTCAGACTGACCGCCGGTACAAGTTCGCTCAGAATAACCAACCTGAGTCGCAATATCGACAATGTACTCGCCCTGCTAGCGCATTTGCTTTACCATCTAAAAGTCTTCTCTGCTCAGTATGTTGATGTCCTTTCTGATGTAAGAACCTCTAGGAAACAACATGTTGGATGGATCGAGCTAATCCAAATGGTGATTTACCGTCTTATATCATTGGCGCTGACAATCCGGCGTTCCAGTTCGTCAATACGAGGAGAACATCCGTCAAGGCGGGGTAATAAAGCTCTTAAGCGGTCGTTGTTCCTGACAGCCTTCGCTGCACTCATAGCCCCAATATCTAGGGCCTACTACACAAACGACATAGCTAGGTGTTTATCGCCCTAGCAAGACAGCGCAGAAACGTTCTGTTCTCCATAATATCTGACGGAGCTTTATATGTAAGCGTACAGCGAGGGCCGTATTGACGGGGATGTGTTATTCAGCTGGCAGTGCTATGCGCCACGGAAGCAGTTCGCTGACCCGGTTGACCGGCCAGTCTGCTATGACGCCAAGCACATGGCGAAGGTAGCTTTCTGGCTCCACGTCATTCAGTTTGCACGTCCCGATCAGGCTGTACAGTAGCGCTCCCCGCTCACCACCATGGCCAGAGCCGAAGAACAGGGTCTTCATCTTTTCACGCAACCAGCTT